>JAUNUO010000104.1:0-3615 GCA_030538135.1 Paracoccus sp. (in: a-proteobacteria) | reverse complement strand
CCGGCCATCGTCACCGACTTTCCCGAAGAGGACAAGTTCGACCACCTGCCGCGCCGCACCGAAAACCTCGCGACCCGCCGCGCGCCCGCCGCCTTTCTGACCGTGCAGGAAGGCTGCGACAAGTTCTGCGCCTTCTGCGTCGTGCCCTATACCCGCGGGGCCGAGGTCAGCCGCCCCGCCGCCCGCATTCTGGTCGAGGCGCGTGATCTGGTCGCGCGCGGCGTGCGCGAAATCACCCTGCTGGGGCAGAACGTCAACGGCTGGCACGGCGATGGGGCGTCGGGGTTCGGCGACCTGATCCGCCGGGTCGCCGAGATCGACGGGCTGGACCGCATCCGCTATACCACCAGCCACCCGAACGACATGGCGGACGACCTGATCTCGGCGCATCGCGACGTAGCCAAGCTGATGCCTTACCTGCACCTGCCGGTTCAGTCCGGCAGCGACCGGGTGTTGAAGGCGATGAACCGCAAGCACACGGCCGCCGATTATCTGCGCCTGATCGACCGAATCCGCGCCGCCCGCCCCGATATCATGCTGACCAGCGATTTCATCGTGGGCTTTCCCGGCGAAACCGATGAGGATCACGCCGACACATTGCGGCTGATTGAACAGGTGGGTTTCGGCACGGCGTTCAGTTTCAAATACTCGCCCCGTCCCGGCACCCCGGCGGCCGGGCGCGATCCGGTCGATGACGCGGTGGCCGATGCGCGGCTGCACGAATTGCAGTCCTTGCTGTCACGGCAACAGAAAGCCGCGCAAAACAGCATGGTCGGGCGCACCCTTGGCGTGTTGTTCGAGAAGAAAGGCCGGGAAGCCGGGCAGATGGTCGGCAAATCTGATTATCTTCATGCCGTTTTCGTGGATGCGCCGGATGCGCAGGTCGGCGATCTGGTTCCTGTGCGAATCGTCGAAAGCGCGCCGAATTCGCTGCGCGGCGAACTTGCGGTCTGACGGCGCGCTTTGCCGCGCAACATCACCTTGAGGCCGGGCGTCGATGTTCGGGTCACTGCCCCTCGACCGGAATCGGCGTCGCCTGCGCCACCGCCACCATCTGCGCCAGTTCGGGATCGGCGGTCAGATCGGCATGGGCGTATTTTTCCGTCAGGGTATCCGCTGACAGCACCACGTTGCTGATGACCTGCGGGCCGGGCGCCGACGGCCCATAGGTCTGCCCGTTGATGGCGAAATACACCGCGCCGGAATTGCCAGTGCGCAGCTTCGGCGGCTGTTCCAGGCTGGGCAGCGTAAAGCGTTCGCCCGCGTCCATGATCTTTTCCAGCAGAACCGTTCCGTCGCCCGAGGTCACGCGCACCCATGCCGGCCGTGCGGCCAACAGCTCCAGCGGCGGCGCATCCGGCGCGATGGTCCGCACGGCCAGTTGTTCGCCCTGCATCTGCGGACCGTAATCCATCGCCTGCGCCAGATTTTCGCTGCCCGGCAGGGCGGCATTGGTGCCCACCGTTTGCGCCCCGCCGGCGGCGATCACCGTTTCGGCGGGCGCGGGCGGCTGCATCAGGCCGGGGTCGATGGCGGCGATCGGCCCGTCACGGGCGGTCAGCACCGGTGCTTCCAGCACTTGCGGCCGATACAGGCGGTCCAGCCCTTCGGGTTGGGGCAGCGCGGCGACATCGACCGCAGCGTTATTGTCCAGCGCGGGCTGGGGCAGCGATTGCACCGGGTCCAGCGTCGCGATCACGCCCGGCGACTGTTCGCCCGGCGTCAGGTTCACGCGCTGCACCTCTTGCAGGACGGACCAGCCGCCATAACCCAGCCCGGCCACCAGCAGCGCCAGCACAAAGACCGATCCTACGGCCCGCGGCTCGACCGAGGACCAGAAGCTTTCCTGTTGCGGAATGAACAGCGCGCGCGGATTGGCCAATGCCTCGGCCGGATCGGACGGCCGCCGCGTCGGTTTCGGCCCCGCCGCAGTGGGCGCCATGCCATGCGTCGGCTGGAACCCTGCCTCGGCGCAGAACCGGCGGAAGGTCCAGTCCGGGTCCATCCCCAGATAGCGAGCATATGAGCGCACATATCCCGCCACAAAGCTGGGCGTATCAAAAGCCGTGATGTCGCAGTTCTCGATCGCGGCGACGTAGGATGCGCGAATCCGCAGTTCGCGTTGCACATCAAGCAAGGATTTACCCTTCGTCGCGCGTTCACCGCGCATCAGATCGCCGAGACGAACGTCATCGTCAAAGAAGGCGGATCCGTCCTGGCCCGCCGACCCGTCATCCGCCGGGGATTTTGCCCACAGCCCGTTCATACGCTCTGCCTCATCTCGCGCCTGTTGCTGTCCGTCCGAATCACAGACATATCAGCTTTTGTTTAAGCGCAGCTTATCACGCGCGCGAGAGGTCTTCACTCAAGAATCGCGTTATGCGCTGATTTCTGCACGGCTCAGGGCGCAGCGTGACCACAGTGCATCCATACCGCGCACCAGATGGTCGATCTGTTGCGTATCATGCACCGGCGAGGGTGTGAACCGCAGCCGTTCGGTGCCGCGCGCGACCGTGGGATAGTTGATCGGCTGCACATAGATGCCGAAATCACCCAACAGCATGTCGGACAGGGCCTTGGTATGCTTGGGATCGCCGATCACCACCGGCACGATATGGCTGCCGTGGTCAATGATGGGCATTCCCAGCCCTTTCAGCCGCATTTTCAGGATCCGTGCATGCAATTGCTGCGCATCGCGCAGCTTTTGCCCGCCGTCGCCCTTCAGAAAACGGATCGAGGCCGCCGCACCGGCCGCCACCGCCGGCGGCAGCGAGGTGGTAAAGATGAATCCCGGCGCATAGGACCGCACCGCGTCCATCATCCGGGCAGACCCGGCGATATAGCCGCCGAACACGCCAAACGCCTTGCCCAGCGTGCCGTTGAAGATGTCGATCCGGTCCATCAGACCGTCGCGCTCGGCCACACCGCCACCGCGCGGGCCATACATGCCGACCGCGTGAACCTCGTCCAGATAGGTCAGGGCATTGAATTCGTCGGCCAGATCGCAGATCGCCGCAATAGGGGCGAAATCGCCGTCCATCGAATAGATCGATTCAAAGGCGATCAGTTTCGGTGCGGCGGGATCGTCGGCCTCAAGCAGTTCGCGCAGATGGGCCAGGTCGTTGTGCCGGAAAATCCGCTTGGCCCCGCCATTGCGGCGAATCCCCTCGATCATCGAGGCATGGTTCAGCGAATCCGAATAGGTGATGAGGCCCGGGAACAGCTTGGGCAGCGTCGAAAGCGTCGCGTCATTGGCGATATAGGCGCTGGAAAACACCAGCGCGGCCTCTTTCCCGTGCAGATCGGCCAGTTCGGCCTCAAGCCGCTTGTGATGCACCGTGGTGCCGGAAATATTGCGGGTGCCGCCCGAGCCGGCGCCGGTCGTATCCAGCGCCTCGTGCATGGCGGTCAGCACGGTGGGGTGTTGGCCCATGCCCAGATAGTCATTGCCGCACCAGACGGTGATTTCGGTTTCCGTCCCGTCCGGGCGGGTCCAGATTGCCTGCGGATAATGATCCTTGCGCCGCTCGATATCAATGAACGTGCGGTAACGGCCTTCTTCGTGAAGCTGTCCGATGGCTTGATCCAGGGCGGCGTCATAATTCATCGCGAGCG
>JAUNUO010000103.1:5473-9629 GCA_030538135.1 Paracoccus sp. (in: a-proteobacteria) | reverse complement strand
GGCACCATGACCAGCAGGAAGGGCAGTGACTGCACGATGCCGTGCCGGAACGACTGAGCCGGGCTGCGCGCCAGCACGCGGGCGGCGGTGGCCGACAGATCGGCCGTCAGGGTATCGGGTCGGCGTTGGGGGGGCGGTGTCATCGGGATTTCAAGCGTTCGTCGGCGCTCTTGCTGCCATGTGGACCGGGCGGGCACAAGGGCAGGGATGAGAATCATGACCCCCATCCCCGACGATCTTCTGCCGCAGGCCGCGGCGATGTGGTGGGCGGCTTTTGGGCGCGCGGCGCGACCGCTGTGGCCGGGACGGGTGCCCGAGGCGGACGGAACGCGCGGTTTGGTCGCCGTGGACGGCGGCCGCGTGGTGGGCGTGACCGGGTTGCGCGACGCGGGCGGCGGCTTTTTGCAGGTGTCGCCCGATCTGCTGGCCCCGCTGTTTCGCGCCGCGCCGCCGACCGCCGATCTGGTGATCGACGGAATCATGGTCGATCCGATGCTGCGTCGCGGCGGCGTGGGGTGCGCGATGATCGGTTTGGCGGCGCGGCTGGCCGCCGAACGGGGACACTCCGGCTTGCGGGCCGAGGTGGCGTTGCGCAACGACGGGGCGGTGGCGTTCTGGCGCGCGATGGGCTTTGCCGAGACGGCCCGAGGGCGGTTCGGCTGGCCTTGGGGTGGACAGGTTCTGGTCATGCGGCGCGCGGGGCCGGGGGCTTTGCCCCCGCCGCCCTTGGCGGGTCCCCCCGGGTAGTTTTGTACAGTAGATGTGGTGCGGCCCGGTAAAAAACCCCCCCGGCCGGGCGGGGGTTGATTTCATTCGCGGCGAACAGCAGTTCGCGGGAACAGACCATTAAAGGCCGCGCACGATCCGGTCGATGTCACCGCGGCACAGGCCGATGTCGTCCAGTTCATGGTCGGACAGACGATTCAGTGCATTACGGGTACGGCGCGCATCATTCCATGACGTAAGCGCCGCCGCCAGACGGGCAAAGCCAAAACCAAGGGGACGCGCACCGGCTTGTGCGCGGTTCGTGTCAAACGCAGCCATTTCTTCACCTGTAAAAAAAGCCCGTTGCCGGGCGGATTGCATGATGATCTGTCATATAGCTCATCGGGAATGGAAAGGGAACATCCGCGGTCGCATGGCCGTTATGCTGTGCCCGCATAAGCGGTTAATTTAACGAAATTTTTACAGATGGAAGCGCGCGATATAAAATGACCCGAAAGGTGGGTCAAACGTCATTTCCAGTCGCCGATCGCCGCCTGCCACAGCGTCAGGGCCGCCACCGCCGCTGTATCGGCGCGCAGGATGCGTGGGCCAAGGCTGATCCGGGTCACGAAAGGCAGTGCGCGCAGGCGGTCGCGCTCGGCCGGGGAAAAGCCGCCCTCGGGTCCGATCAGCACCGCCCACGGCCCCGGCGGTAGCCCGGCCAGCGATTCGGCAGGCCCGGCGGCGGCCTCGTCGGCCCAGAGGATGCGGCGCGATTCGTCCCAGCCCGACAGCAGCCGCGACAGCGGTTGCAGCGCCTCGACCTGAGGCACGAAGGTGCCGCCGCATTGTTCGGCGGCTTCGACGGCATGGGCTTGCAGCCGGTCCTGCCGGATGCGTTCGGCATTGGTGAAATCGGTCTGCACCGGCAGGATGCGCGCCGAACCCAGTTCCGCCGCCTTTTCAACGATGAAATCGGTGCGGGCCTTCTTGATCGGCGCGAAGATCAGCCACAGATCCGGTGGGTCACGCTGCGGCGCGGTCTGGTGCAGCACCTCGACCTCGCCCCCGCGCTTGCCCGCCGCCGTGATCCGCGCCAGCCATTCGCCGTCGCGCCCGTTGAACAGGGCGATTTCCGCGCCGGGCGCAAGCCGCATCACCCCCGACAGGTAATGCGCCTGATCGGCATTCAGTTCGGCGGGTTGTCCCCCGGCCAGCGGGTGATCTATGAACAGTCTGATCTTAGCCATGACAGGCGGCAGGTTATGCAAACCTCAAGACAAACGCCAGATCGCGTCGTGGACGCGCCCGAAGACAACTGGGTGGACCGGCTGGCCCCGCCTGGCTGGCGGCCGTGGCTGCGCCTGTCCCGGGCAGACCGGCCCATCGGAACGTGGCTGCTGCTGCTGCCGTGCTGGTGGGGTGTCGGGCTGGCGATGATCGCCGATGCGCCGATGTGGCGCGATCTGTGGATCGCGCTGGCCTGCGGCATCGGCGCCCTGGTGATGCGCGGCGCGGGCTGCACTTGGAACGACATCACCGACCGCGATTTCGACGCGCAGGTGGCGCGCACCCGGTCGCGGCCGATCCCTTCGGGTCAGGTCACTGTGCGCGGCGCGCTGATCTGGCTGGTGGCGCAGTCGCTGATCGGGCTGGCGGTGCTGCTGACGCTGGGATGGGCGGCAATCTGGCTGGGGATGGCCTCGTTGGCCTTGGTGGCGATCTATCCTTTTGCCAAGCGATTCACCTGGTGGCCGCAGGTTTTCCTTGGGCTGGCCTTCAACTGGGGCGTGCTGCTGGCATGGGCGGCGCATATGGGCGGGATCGGCTGGCCGCCGGTGCTGGCATGGTTCGGCGGCATTGCCTGGACGATCTTTTACGACACCATCTATGCCCATCAGGATACCGAGGATGACGCGCTGATCGGGGTGAAATCCACCGCCCGCCTGTTCGGCAAGGACAGCCCGCGCTGGATCGCGCTGTTCGGCGGGCTGGCGGTGCTGCTGCTGGCGCTGGCCATCGCGGCGGCGGGGGGCGGGCTGCTGGCGTGGATCGGGTTGGCCGGGTTCGCGGCGCATCTGGTCTGGCAGTGGCGCATCTTCCGCCCCGAGGATCCGGCCGTCTGTCTGCGGCTGTTCCGGTCCAACCGCGATGCCGGGCTGATCCTTGCGCTGTTTCTTGCCGTTGACGCAATCGTTTGATTGCGTCCCGGCTGATGCGGACCTAAATCTTTGCGATCCAGAGCAACCATAAGGCGTGCCGATGGCCAACCGGATGACAACCGCCCTCGTGACCGTTCTGGCGCTGACCGGCGCGGGTGCGGCGTGCTGGGTGGGTGCCGGGGCGGCCGCCGATTTCATCGAAAACCGTTCCGCGCAGGACGTGCGGCTGGCGTTGGACCACGGCGGGCTTGATTGGGCCGATGTCGAGACCGACGGGTTGCGGGTGCGGCTGACCGGCACCGCCCCGTCCGAGGTGCAGCGGTTCCGCGCCATGGCCGAGGCCGCCACCACCGTCGATTCCAGCCGCATCATCGACGGAATGACCGTCGCCAGCACCGAATTGCTGGACCCGCCCGATTTCGAGGTGGAACTGCTGCGCAATGACGAAGGCATTTCGCTGATCGGGCTGGTCCCGGCGGATACCGACCGGATGACGCTGTTGCGCGGTCTGCGCGACGATACCGGCACCCGGCGCGTGACCGATCTGCTGGAAGGGGCGGATTATCCGGTGCCCGACGGCTGGCAGACGGCGTTGGATTTCGGGCTGCGGGCGGCGCAGATGGCGCCCCGGTCCAAGATTTCGATCAGCGCGGGCCGGGTGACCGTCACCGCCCTGACCGACAGCCCCGAGGACAAGGCCCGGCTGGAGGCCGCGTTGAACCGGGCGCGGCCCGCTTCGGTGATGCTGACCACTGATATTTCCGCGCCCCGGCCGGTCATCACGCCTTTTGTGCTGCGCTTTGTGTTGGATGACGAGGGCGCGCGGTTTGATGCCTGTTCCGCCGACAGCGATGCGGCGCGCGACCGTATTCTGGCCGCCGCGCTGCGCGCCGGTGTCGCGCAGGGTGCGGATTGCGTGGTCGGTCTGGGGGCACCCTCGCCCGATTGGGCGCGCGCGGCGGTGGCCGCCATCGGCGCGGTCGCATCGGTCGGCGGCGGCACCGCCACCCTGTCGGATACCGATGTTGCGCTGTTCATTCCGGCGTCGGTTGCGGCGGCGCAATATGACGAAACCGTGGGCCGTCTGGAATCGGCGCTGCCACCGGGTTTTTCGCTGATCCCGGAACATGAACGTCCCGAGACCGCCCATGCCGGCCCGACCGAGTTTTCCGCCACCGTCGCCCATGACGGCACCGTATCCCTGCGCGGGCGGATCACGGATGAACGGATGCGTGACGCGGTGGACAGCTTTGCCCGCGCGCGCTTTGCCCGTGTCGATTCCAGCCTGC
>JAUNUO010000103.1:1422-5373 GCA_030538135.1 Paracoccus sp. (in: a-proteobacteria) | reverse complement strand
GACGCGGTGGACAGCTTTGCCCGCGCGCGCTTTGCCCGTGTCGATTCCAGCCTGCGTGCCGACCCTGATGCCCCCGGAGGCTGGACCGTGCGCGTCATCTCCGGGCTTGAGGCGATGTCCGCGCTGAAAAGCGGGTCGGTCACCGTGACGCCCGATCTGATCCGCATCAGCGGTATTTCCGGCGATCAGCAGGCATCGGACCATGCGGCGGCGGTTCTGGCCGCGCGACTGGGGGCTGGGGCGCATTATGAATTGTCGGTGCGCTATGACCGGCGGCTGGATGCGTCGCTTGGCCTGCCTGATGGTGAGGATTGCGTGGCGCAGATGAATACGATCATGTCCGAATCCGCCATCGGGTTCGAGCCGAACAAATCAGTCATCGCGGGCGATCCGGCGGAAACGCTGGCCGGTCTGTCGGCCCTGCTGAAAGACTGTGCCGATTTCCGCATCGAGATCGGCGGTCACACCGATGCTCAGGGGTCGGACGCGTGGAACGCCGAACTGTCGCGCAACCGCGCACAGGCGGTTCTGACGGCGCTTGCGGCCGAGGGTGCCAATGTCGCCCAGATGACGCCGCGCGGCTATGGCGAAAGCCAGCCCGTCGCATCCAACGACACCGAGGCCGGGCGCGAGGCAAACCGCCGCATCGAGTTCCGCCTGCTGTCCGATCTGCCGGTCACGCAGGGCACCCTGTCCGCCCCAAAAGTGACCAGCGGCGTCACCGGCGAGACAGCCGATCCCGAAACCCCGGCGCTGACCGATCCGGGAACCGTCGTTCAGCCGCCGCATAAGGGGGCGCCGGATGCCGCAGCCGCCCTCTTGTCGCCCGCGCCGATCCCGGCCACCCCGGAAGCTGCGGCATCGGCTCCCGCCGATCATGCCAGCCCGACCATCCCGCCCTCGGTCGTGGGTGTGTCGGAAAGTGTCGAGCCAGTGCCGGATGGGCTGGACCTTGATGCGGAAACCGCTACGGTGCCGGTCCAGACACCCGACGACGATACCCCCCGGCCGCAACCCCGCCCCGGCGGCGACGGCTGACAGGCACCGGACGGCGCACAGGCATGAACCGCAGCGAATTCATCACCGTCACAGCAATCATCCTGTTTGCCGCCTTCATGCTGGGCTGGTTCGCAAGCTGGCTGATCCATCGCCTGACCCGCCCAACCCGCGCTGACATGTCCGAACTGGACAAGATGGCCCAGCAATTGCACGACGCCGAAGAAGAGCGTGACACCGCCGTTGCAGAACTGGAAACGCGCGAAGCCGACCTGACGCGCCGGTTGCTTGGAACCGAAGCCGAATTGCGCGCGGCCATGGACGGCCTGCGCGAAAGTCGCACCGAGGTCGAGGAACTGCGCCACTATATCGAGGCCAAGCTTGCCCGCCGTCGCAAGGGGGGCGAATGATGTTGCGCGCCGCCGTGGTCGCGGCGCTGACGACGGCACCGGCATGGGCCAATGACAGCGAGGCGGGGTTGTCGGCGGGCGGGCTGGTGCTGGAACTGCGCCAGAACGACCGGATCGAGATGCAATCCGAGGTGCTGCGCATTTCGCCAGACCGGGTGCAGGTGGATTACGTCTTTCTGAACCACGGTTCCGACGATCAGACCATCACCGTCGCCTTTCCGCTGCCCGATCTTTCGATCAGCCCCGAACTGCCGGTCGGCTATTATCAGGGCTGGCAAGAGGACAAGGATTCGCTGGAATTTCACATCACCGTTGACGGTCGGCCGGTGACGCCGCAGGCACAGCGTCGTGCCGTTCTGGCAGGGCGGGATGTGACGGATCGCGTGACGGCGGCGGGCCTGCCGCTGAATCCGATGCTGGCCGCCGCAATGGCCGATAACGGCGTGCTTCTGACCCCCCATCAGCGCGCATTGATGCCAGATGGTCAGCCGGATTGGGCGCTGGAAACCGTGTATCATTGGCAACAAACCTTTCCCGCCGGTCACCCGCTGCGCGTGTCGCATGACTATCGTCCGATCAGCGGGGGCGCGATCATCGTGCCGGGCCAGATCGACGCCAACGATCCCTCTTGGGCGCAGTTCTGCCCCGAGGGGGATTTCATCGCCGGGGCTGATCGGCTGATCGGCGGGCCGGATGGAGGTTACGGTTTTGCCCGGATGGTCGGCTATGTGCTGAAAACCGGGGCGAACTGGCGCGGTCCCATCGGGGTATTTCCGGCTGATCGTGGAAAAGCCTTCCATGGATTCGCTGGTATCCTTCTGCGCTGATGGCGTGACGAAAACCTCGCCGACCACATTCGAGGTCCGGCGGAGGGATTTCACACCCGATGCCGATCTGAATGTCCTCTGGATCACCCGCCCCGGCGGTTAGCGCGTCATCACCAGCGCGGTCCAGTCGCCCGCATCCTCGCGCTGCGGTGCGGTAAAGCCAGCCGCGCGATAGGCCGCGATCACCTCGTCTGCCTGCGTGGTCAGGATGCCCGACAGCACAACCCGCCCGCCCGGCGCAAGATGACGGGCCATATCGGGGGCAAGGTCGATCAGCGGCTGTTTCAGAATATTGGCCAGCACCAGATCGTAAGGCCCCCCATCCCTCAATGCGGGCGCGTCAAAGCCCTCGGCCTCAAGGCAGATTACCCGGCCCTCCAGCCCGTTGGCCGCCACATTCGCCGCCGCCGTGGCCACCGCCACCGGGTCGATGTCGCTGGCCAGAACCGGCGGCGCATCCGGCCACAGCCGCGCCGCCGCCATCGCCAGAACGGCGGTCCCGCAGCCAATATCGGCCGTGTGCGCAGGGGAAAAACCGTCGTCCGCCAGCCGGTCCAAGGCCAGCAGACAGCCCTTGGTGGTGGCGTGATGGCCGGTGCCGAACGCCATCGCCGCCTCGATACACAGGGCCTCGGCCCCTGCAGGCACCTTGTCCGCGTCATGGCTGCCGTGGACAAAGAACCGCCCCGCAACGACGGGGGCCAGTTCGCGTCGCACATGGGCGACCCAATCCACCTCGGGCAGTTCGGAAACCAGAAACGGCTGCGCCCCATGCGCGGCGGCCAGCAGGGCAAGGCCCAGCTCGTCGGGCTGATCGGTGAAATAGGCCCCGACCTCCCACCTGTCGGACCCGTCCTCGATCTCGAAGAACCCCGTTCCCATCGGCTCGGGCGACAAAGCCTCGCAGGCTTCGGCCAAAGCCTCGGCATCCTCGCGGCTGGTTGTCTGGGTCAGGGCGGTCCAGGTGGGCATGTCTTACTCCGGGTGGGGCGCCGCCGCCGCTACCCCGGTGCCGCGCAGGTTGCAATAACCATCGGGAACCTTGTGCAGATATTGCTGATGATCTTCCTCGGGCGCCAGCCAGAACGGGGCTTCGTCGATGATCTGCGTGGTGATCTTGCCATACCCCTGCAACGCCAGACGGTTGCCATAATCAATGCATGACGCCTCGGCCAGCGCGCGCTGTGTGGGGGAAAACACCATGATGAGGCTGCGATACTGATCGCCGATGTCGTTGCCCTGCCGGTCGCCCTGCGTCGGATCGTGGTTTTCCCAGAACATCTTCAGCAGGTGGTCATAGCTGATGCGCGAGCTGTCAAAGATCACCCGCACCACCTCGGCATGGCCGGTCCCACCGGCGCAGACCTGCCGATAGGTCGGGTTTTCGGTCTGCCCGCCCGCGAAACCCACCTCGGTCAGCCAGACACCCTCTTCCTGCCAGAACAACCGCTCGACGCCCCAGTAGCAGCCCATGCCGAACACGGCCTGATCGTAACCCTTGGGCACCGGCACCCCCAAGGGACGCTTGAAAATCGCATGTTCCATAATCGGCCTTTCCTGTTCATCGCGACGTAACGCGCCACCGCCCGCCACGGTTTCCGCGCATAGTGCCGTCCCAAAGCGTGAAGCGCCAGCCGGCATCTTCGGTTCTTAAATATCCCACGGGGGTCCGGGGGTGTGAAACCCCCGGCTCAACCGCGCGGATGGGCGCTGCGATA
>JAUNUO010000103.1:0-1322 GCA_030538135.1 Paracoccus sp. (in: a-proteobacteria) | reverse complement strand
CCAAGGGGCGCGGCAGGCTGCGGGCGTATTTCGGGCTGCGCGCCGACAGGGCGGGGGACAGGTCCACCCCCTCGCGGTCGGACAGCCAGCGCAGGAAGGCCCGCACCGCCGATTGCCGCCGGGCCAGCGACCGCGCCGACAGGCCCCGCCCCCGTTCGGCGGCGGCAAAGGCGCGCATATCGGTCTGTTGCAACGCCGACAGAGTGCCGGGCAGGGCGGGCGTGCCGTGATAGCCGCCCAGAAACCCCAGAAACGCTGTCACATCGGCGCGATAGGCGCGCAGCGAGTGATCCGACCGCCCGCGCGTCGCCCCCTCGGCCGTCAGCCAGCGGTCCAGCGCCTTGGCCATCGCCGGGGCAAGGGCCAGCGGCTGATCCCCGGCCCCGCCGCTCATCGTTTCAGCCAGCCGATCAGCACCAGCCGGAATGCCTGCGCAAAGAACCGCAACAGATCGGTGCCCTGCGCCGGGGTAAAGCGCGCCGGATCATCGCTGCCCATCACCAGCAGCGCGGGCGGCAGGTCGGGGCCAAGGTCCAGCGGAATCAACGCCTCGGAAGCGACGGCGACCCCGCCATGCAGCGGATCGGCCACCGGATGCGCGCGGCGCAGCACGATGTCATCGCCGCGCGGCGTCCGCCGGCCCGCCGACAGCAACCGCTCGATCGCACCATGCGGCAGGGCCACGATGCCGTCGGGCAGGCCCGTGCCACCCGCATCCGCCGCCTCGACCGCCAGCCGCAGCGTTTCCACGCGCAGCACCGGCGCGACGGTTTCGGTCAGCGCGGCGATGAAGCCCACAAAATCGACCGGCTCCAGCAGGGCAAGGACGGCGCGCTGCACGGTGGCCGCGCCCGACTGATTGTCCCATGCCGCGGCGATGACGGTCTGATGCGCAGCCTCAAGCCGGTCGAGCCGCGATTCCAGTGCCTGCATCGCGCGGCCGCGGATGTCGATGACGTTGTCGCCGATCTCGGCCTCATGCGCGGCGACCAGCGCCCGCATCAGATCGCGATCCCCCAGCAGGACCGAGGGGTCCGCCAGCAATCGTTCGCGCAGTTCCGTATCCAGCCCGGCCATAGCTCAGCCGATCTTCTGCCCGGTCTTGGTCCAGTCGGCGTTGAACTGTTCCAGCCCCTTGTCGGTCAGCACGTGTTTCACCATCGCCTGAATGACATTGGGCGGCGCGGTGATGACATCGGCGCCGATCCGGGCGCAATCGGTGATATGGTTGACCGAGCGGATCGAGGCCGCCAGAACCTGCGTCTCGAACCCGTAATTGTCATAAATCTCGCGGATGTCGGCGATCAGTTCCAGCCCGTCCA
>JAUNUO010000102.1:1937-9705 GCA_030538135.1 Paracoccus sp. (in: a-proteobacteria) | reverse complement strand
GCCTTCGGGCCTGAAAACCTGTGCCTGCCCGCCGCCGAAATCGCACACCGCACCGGCGCCGCCCTGATGATGCTGGGGATCGCGGCGCTGGCCGACCGTGACGCCCGCCACCTGTCGGGCGGCCAGCAACAGCGGGTGGCATTGGCCGGGGCGCTGGCCATGCAGCCGCGCCTGCTGATCCTTGACGAGCCGACGACCGATCTGGACGCCGAGACGCGCGACCGGCTGGTGGCGCATCTGCGGGCGATGCCGTGGAACATGTCGGTGCTGATTCTGGACAGCGGCTGCGATCCGTGGCTGGAACGGATGGTGGGCGGGCACCTGCTGTTGCACGACGGGCATGTCGAGGGACCGCTGACGGTCAACGACCTTCGCGCGCGGGCGCCTGCGGCGATCCTGTTGCCCCAAGGCGCGCCCCTTGCCCTGCCACCGCTGGTCCCCGCCGCCGATCCGCTGGTGCGTTTGATGGGCGTCGATTTCGGCTGGCCCGGCCAGCCACCGCTGTTCTCGCACCTTTCGGCAGCCATTCCGGCTGGCGCCGCCGTCGCTCTGCTGGGTCCGAACGGCAGCGGCAAAAGCACTTTCCTGCGACTGGTCGCGGGTCTGCAAGCGCCTGCGCGCGGTCGGGTCGAGGTCGCGGGCTTCGATCCCGCCCACGCCACGCCGCCCGAAATCGCGCGGATCATCGGCGCTGTGCTGCAAGCCTCGGACCGTCATTTCCTGTGCGCCCGTGTGCTGGACGAGGTGACGCTCGGCCCCGCCACGCTGGGCCTGCGCGACCCTCGGGCCCTCGCCCGCGACGCACTGGCGCAGACCGGCCTGACCGCACTGGCCCATGCGCATCCGCTGGACCTCGACACCGGCCAGCGCCGCCTGCTCAGCCTCGCCGCCGCCATCGCGCACCGTCCACTCGTCCTGCTGCTGGACGAAGTTCAACGCGGTCTGGACGCCCACCACCGCGCACAACTGCTGCATGTTCTAGAGACGCAGAAGCGGCAGGGCACGACCATCCTGCTGGCCACCCACGACACCGACTTTGCCGGCAAGATCGCCGATACGATGATGATGTTCCCGCTTTCCGCCGATGATACAGGATGAACCCCGGCTTGTCGCAAACGTCCACCCTGTCCAGATAAAATCGCTTTGTTTCAATCATCTAAGCGGACAGTGCTGCGAATTGGACGAATAGGCAGCCGCACCGTCACCCGCAGCCCCGGCGCGTTGTCCGTCAGCTCCAGACTGCCGCCGTGCAGTTTCGCGATCGCCTCGACCAGCGACAGGCCAAGGCCGCTGCCGGGGGTGGAACGGCTGCGGTCCAGACGATAGAGGCGGCGCAGGACGGCGGTTCGTTCCGCATGGGGGATGCCGGGGCCGTGATCGGCGACGGTGATGGTGGCGCCGTCAACGGTTAGGGCCACCGGGCCGGGCGGGGTATGGCGCAGGGCGTTCTCGATCAGGTTGGCGATGACCTGGCCCAGCAGGGTGCGGTCGCCGTTGATCGTGGCAGCGTCGTGCATCGACAAGATCAGCGCATGCCCGGTTTCCTCGGCGGCGGGGATATAGAGTTCCGCCATCGTCTCGGCCAGCGCGCCAAGGTCCACTTGCGCGAACCGGGCGCGGGGGCTGCCGCCCTCGATCTGGGCGATCCGCAGCAGCGCGTGAAAGGTGGCGACGATGCCGTCAACCTCGGCCCCGGTGCGGTCCAGCAGTTCCATCTGCGGGGCCTGCGCGCGGGCCTGCCCCAGCAGCACCGACAGCCGCTGAATCGGCGTCTTGAGGTCGTGGGCGATGTCGGCCGACACCTGCCGCAACGCGGAAACATTGGCCTCCTGCGCGGCGGCCAGCCGGTCGATCCCGGCGCCGACGCGGGTCAGGTCGTCGGGCGCGCCGGGCATAGGCGGCAGCCGCGCCGTCAGGTCGCCCGCGGCCAGCCGGGCCAGCGTGCCTTCGATCGCGCGCAGGCGGCGGGCGCTGCGCAGGGCGATGGCGACGCCGCCCGCCAGAACCAGAAACGCGGTCGGCAGCAGGGTGAAGGTCAGGACGCGCAGGAACACCTCGCGCAGTTCGTCGAACGGGTCGGCGTCCTGACCGACGACCAGCCGCCCGTCCGCGACATCCTTGGCCAGCAGGACAAAGTTGCCATCGACATCGTGGCTGCGCAACGCAGCCTTGACCAGTTCGCCGTCGGGCAGGGGGCCGGGATAGTTGCCGACGACGCCGCCCGGCCCGTCATAACGCAGGATCAGGTCGTCCGGGTCGGCCCGCGCCGCCGCAGCCTTTACTGCCGCCGCAATGTCCGACGCCCGGCCCGAGGCGGACAGTTCGTCGATCTGGCTTTCCAGCGTCGCTTCGGTCGCGTCCAGCAGCGCGCGGTCGGCCAGCCACCAGGTCGCGGCAAAGGCGATCAGGCTGACGGCGGTGAACAGCGCCACCAGCCGCAGCGTCAGGCGCATCGGCGTCATCCGGGCGAAGTCGCGCCAGCGGCTCATGCGTCGATCCGATAACCGGCACCGCGCACCGTGTGGATCAGTTCGCTGTCGAAGGGCTTGTCCACCTTGGCCCGCAGGCGCGAGACATGGCTTTCGACCACGTTCGTCTGCGGGTCAAAGCTCAGATCCCATACCGCCTCAAGCAGCATGGTGCGGGTCTGGACGCGGCCCTTGCGGCGCAGCAGGCATTCCAGCAGGGCGAATTCGCGGGGCAGAAGGTCGATGGGCTGGCCCGCACGGGTGACGGTGCGGCCGATCAGGTCCATCCGCAGGTCGCCCGCGGTCAGCACCGTTTCGGCCTCGCGCATCTGGGGGCGTCGGGCGAGGGCGTTGATGCGCGCGGACAATTCGCCAAAGGCGAAGGGCTTGACCAGATAGTCGTCGCCGCCGGCGTTCAGCCCTTCGATACGGTCGTCCACCCCGCCAAGCGCGGTCAGGAAGATCGCGGGCGTCAGGTTCCGCGCCGCCCGCAAGGTGCGCACCAGCGACAGCCCATCCAGATCGGGCAACATCCGGTCCACCACCAACACGTCGAAATCATGCGTTTGCGCGGTGACCAACCCGTCGCGGCCATTGCGGCACAGGTCGGCGATATGCCCCTCTTGCCGCAGTCCTTCAAGGATATAGTCGCCGGTGGTGCGGTCGTCCTCGATCACCAAGATGCGCATCGCTGTCCTGTCCTTCGGCCGGCCCCCGCGGCGGGGGCCGGCATGGCGTCTCGCAGGGCGTTACCCGTTGTTTTCGCCGGCTTCGTTGTCCTCGCCCTGACCATCGTCGTCCTGATTGCCGACGACCGGAGTCAGCTTGCCGTCAGCGGGGTTCAGGATGAAGTCGTGGACCGAACCGTCGGCCTTGACAAGCTCTACCTCAAGCCCGACGGCCTTGCCGTCCTCATGCTCCAGGCCGATGGCCATGACCTTGCCGGCGCCCTCGGTTTCGGCCTTGGCGACCAGGTCGGTCAGCGCGCCGCCCAGTTGCGCGGGATCGACGTAATCATCGTCCTTCTGCGCGGACAGCGCGCCCTTGTCCTTGGTCTCGGTCGCCTGTCCGGTGGCCGCGTCGATCTTGACCTCGACCAGCTTGTCATGCGCCACCAGGTCGATCTCGTAATAGCCCTTGCCGTCCTTCTCCTCGAATTCGGCCGCAACGGCCTTCCCGCCCGAGGCGGTCTCGGCCGCGCGGATGGCGGCGGCGATGTCGTGGGGGGCGTTCTGGAGCAGCGCGCTCTCGGCCTTGTCGTCGCTGCTGCCGGCCCAGGCGATGCCGCCGGTCAGCGCCGCAGCCGACAGCATGGCGGTGCCCATCAGAGTCACGATCTTGCGTTTCATGTGATTTCTCCTTTTTCGCCGGAACGGTCCTTGCGCCGCCCGATGAGGTGAAGATGGGGGCCCCGCCTGACAGAAAAATCGCGGCAAGATTATCTGTGCGTAATGTTTCCGCCGGAAGATTACCGAAATGTAATGCCGAGCAGAAATCGCCGTCATCTTCGGGTGCCATCCTGTGTTCCGCACGTTTTCCGACGAGGATGTCATGGCTAACACGATGTCGCGCCTTGCCCCTTCCGCAAGGACCATCCTCAACGACGTGCCCAAGGTAAATGCCCTCTTCTGGGCAAGAGCGACGGCCGGGCGATTTTCAAGGAAACTCCGTTGATGTCGTCCACCATTCTCGCCCGCCGCATGATTCCTGGCGCAATCGTGGGTCTTTTGCTCGCATCGGTCTTTTCATCATGTTCCCGCAGTTCGATCTGGGCGTCAGTCACCTGTTCGGCGATCACACGGGCTTTGCCATGTCCCGAAATCCGGTCTGGGTCGATGTTCGCCATGCGTTTATCGCTTCGACCGACGGTCTGGTCGCGGCGCTGGCGATTCTGCTGGTCGTGAATCTGCTGCGCCAATCTCCGCTATTGCTGACCTGTCGCCAGATCAGCTTTGCTCTTATGGCCTATGCGCTGGGACCGGGTCTGATCGTCAACGGGATATTCAAGTCATGGTGGGGCCGCGCGCGCCCGCGTGACGTTCTGGAGTTCGGGGGCCGCCATCTGTTCACGCCGCCGCTGGTTCCGGCGACGGAGTGCAGCCACAATTGCAGCTTCGTGTCGGGGGAAGGCAGCGCGGTGATGGCGATTGCGCTGATCGTCATCCTGCTGCTGTGGCCCCGGCTGAGCGGGAAAGGCCGCCTTGCGATGCTGATCTGCGCGGCTGTCTATGTCGCCTTTGGCGGCGGGCTGCGCGTGGCATTTGGCGGGCATTTTTTCAGCGATGTCGTTTTCGCCGCGCTGATGATGGCGGTGGTCGTCCCTGCGACATATCTGGTCATCATCGGGCCGGGGACGGGTCCAGCGGATCGCACGAAAAGCTCAGGGTCGAAAATCTTGACCGGGCGGGCCTCGCCATGAAATGAGGCGACGCTCAATCCTGGTTCAAAGGGCCTGCAACGGTTCGCTGTTCCTGCCAGTCAGTTTTGTCGCTCTGCAAACCGGTAAATTTCCGTTAGGTTGCGATCCGACGGTTTTCCCGCCGCACAAGCATCGAATATCTTCGTCAAAACCATCCATGCCCGTCACGATACCCGCCCCCAACGCCTATTGGTCGCGCCCGTCCGAGGCGGTGCTTGCCGACCTGTCGGCCACCCCCGCCGGCCTGACCGCGCCCGAGGCCGCGCGGCGGCTGGCCGCCGACGGGCCGAACAGCATCGCCGCGCGGGACAAGGCGACGCGGCTGGGCACCTTCATCCGGCAGTTCCGCAGCTCGCTGGTGCTGATCCTTGTGTTCGCGGCCATCGTCTCGGCCTTCGTGGGCGACCGCAACGACGCGCTGATCATCGGCACGATCATCCTGGCAAGTTGCCTGCTGAGCTTTACCCAGGAATGGGGCGCGTCCCGCACGATGGAGGCGCTGACGGCGCGCATTTCCCGCAAGGCGGTGGTTCTGCGGGACGGCGTCGAAACGCAGGTGTCGGCCGACACGCTGGTCGCGGGCGGCGTGATCCGGCTGTCGGCGGGCAGCCTGATCCCGGTGGACGGGCTGGTGCTGGACGCGGCCGACCTGAACGTCAGCGAGGCCGCCCTGACCGGCGAGACCTATCCCGTGGTGAAAACGCCGGGCCTGTCCGCGCCCGACGCCCCCATCGCGCGACGCGACAACGTGGTTTTCGCGGGCACCTCGGTCCGCAGCGGAACGGCGACGGTGCTGGCCGTGGGCACTGGCGCGCGCACGGAATTCGCCACCATCGCCGCGTCTCTGGCCCGCCGCGCGCCCGAGACCGACTTTGCCCGCGGCATCCGCCGTTTCGGCTATCTGATGACCGAAATCACGCTGGTGATCGTGATTCTGGTCCTGTCGGCGAACCTGCTGCTGCACCGGCCGCTGATCGATTCACTGCTGTTTTCCCTTGCGCTGGCCGTGGGTCTGACGCCGGAACTGCTGCCCGCGATCATCTCGGTCACGCTGGCGCAGGGGGCGCGGAACATGGCCGCCAGCGGGGTGATCGTGCGCCGTCTGGACGCGATCGAGAACCTGGGCAGCGTCAACCTGCTGTGCACCGACAAGACCGGCACCGTGACCGAGGGCGTGGTACGGCTGGACCGCTGCCTTGACCCGGCGGGCAACGACAGCGCCGATGTGCGGAGCTGGGCGATGCTGAATGCCGCGCATCAGGCCGGGATGCCGAACCCGCTGGATGAGGCCATCGTGGCAGTGGGCACCGTGCCCGAGGGCTGGGAAAAGACCGCCGAACTGCCCTATGACTTTCAGCGCAAGCGGCTGTCGGTCGCGCTGCGCCACCCGGATCAGGGCGATCTGCTGATCTGCAAGGGCGCGTTCCAGAACGTGCTGGACGCCTGTTCCCGCGTGCTTGAGGCGGGGCAGGACGTGCCGCTGGACGACGCCCGCACCCGCGCCATCACCGAACGGATGCAGGGGTGGAGCGGCGAGGGATTCCGCGTCCTCGGCGTCGCGATCCGGCATCTGGCCGCAGACGAGAAGGCGCAGGAAGCCGACCTGACCTTCGCCGGTTTCCTGCTGTTCCTCGACCCCGCCAAGGCCGGGATGACGGAAACCTTGCAGGCGCTGCACGACCGGGGGATCGCGGTCAAGATCGTCACCGGCGACAACCGCTATGTCGCCGCGCATCTGGCGCGGTCGGTCGGCCTGCGCGCCGACAGCATCCTGACCGGCGACGACCTGAGCCGGATGACCAAGGCGGCGCTGTTCGCCCGCGCGCCCGGCACCGACCTGTTCGCCGAAATCGACCCGAACCAGAAGGAGCGCATCATCGAGGCGCTGCGCGGTCGCGGCCATGTCGTCGGCTACATGGGCGATGGCATCAACGACGCCCCCGCCCTGCACGAGGCGGATGTGGGCATCTCGGTCGATGGTGCGGTGGACGTGGCGCGCGAGGCCGCCGACATGATCCTGCTCAAGCAGGATCTGGGCGTGCTGGCGCGCGGTATCGACGACGGACGGCGGACCTTTGCCAATACGATGAAGTATATCTCGATCACGACCAGCGCGAATTTCGGCAACATGATCTCGATGGCCTTCGCCTCGCTGATGCTGCCGTTCCTGCCGCTGCTGGCGCCGCAGATATTGCTGAACAACCTTCTGTCCTCGCTGCCGTCGCTGGCCATCGCGCATGACCGCGTGGACCCGGAATCCATCGCGAAACCGCCGCGCTGGAACATCGGGTCGATCCGGCGATTCATGATCTATTTCGGGCTGGTCAGTTCCTTTTTCGACTTCCTGACCTTTGGTTTTCTGCTGCTGGTGATGAACGCGGGGGCCGATCTGTTCCGCACCGGCTGGTTCGTGGAATCGCTGCTGACGCAGCTTTCCATCGTGCTGGTCGTCCGCACGCACAAGCCGTTCTGGCAAAGCCGCCCCTCGCGCCTGCTGGCGGTGCTGACGGGCACGGTCGCGCTGATCGCCATCGCGCTGCCCTATTCGCCACTGGCGGCGTGGTTCGGCTTTGTCCCGCTGCCGTTGCCGGTGTTGGCGGGCCTGCTGGCGATCACCAGCGCGTATCTGGTTGTGTCCGAATTGACCAAGCGGTTCTATTTCGCGCAAGAGGATCGCCGCGCCGCACGCGAAGGGGACGCGCCGTGAATCGTCAGCATGGCTATCTGCGGTTCGCGATGCCGTTTCAGACATGGCCGGCCAAGCGATCCCATACCGAACGAATGCGCATGGTCGATCAGGGCAAGGTCGCCACCATCGAGAAGGCGGGGGTCCGGGTGACGGGCGGCAGCAACCGGCGGACGACGCCTCTGTCCTGAGTGC
>JAUNUO010000102.1:0-1837 GCA_030538135.1 Paracoccus sp. (in: a-proteobacteria) | reverse complement strand
GTAAGACGACCCACATGAAAGGCTGCATCATGGCGCCGAGACGGCCGAAGGGGCACCTGCCCGGCAAAAGCGATATTCTGGGCGGCCTCACGCTGGCGGCGATCACCATTCCCGAACAGATCGCAACCGCGCGTCTGGGCGGGTTTCCCCCGCAACTGGGTCTTTACGCCTTTGTCGGGGCAACGCTGGGCTTTGCCCTGCTCGGACGAAGCCGGGTGATGACCGTGGGGGCCGATTCGACGATCACGCCGATCTTCGCCGTGGCGCTGGCGGGGCTGGCGGCGACGCATGGCGCCGATCCGATCGCGGCGGCCGCCCTGCTGGCGGTGCTGGTCGGGCTGGTGCTGCTTTTGGCGGGGGTGCTGCGGCTGGGTTACGTCGCGAACCTGCTGTCGGTGCCGGTCGTCACCGGCTTTCTGGCCGGCATTGCTGTGCATATCGTCGGGTCGCAACTGCCTGCATTGATGGGCGTCGCGGCGCAGGGGGACACCCTGCCGCAGCAGCTGTTGGCGCTTGTCCGTGTCATGCCGCAGGCGAATCCCTGGACGATGGCTGTCGGGCTGTCGGTGCTGGCCGCGATGGTGCTGACCGAACGCATGGCCCCTCGCCTGCCCGGTGCACTGATCGGCCTTGGTCTGGCGATGCTGGCAACCTGGGTTTTCGGGCTGGACCGGATGGGCGTCACCACGCTGGGCCCCGTCGCACCCGTCCCGTGGAAGCCGCTGGCCG
Organism: Paracoccus sp. (in: a-proteobacteria); assembly: GCA_030538135.1. GTDB lineage: Bacteria > Pseudomonadota > Alphaproteobacteria > Rhodobacterales > Rhodobacteraceae > Paracoccus. The sequence goes on along the minus strand of JAUNUO010000102.1, from coordinate 1,108 downwards.
CCCCGTCGCTGGAACTGCTGCCGCATCTGGTGCCGCTGGCGCTGCTGGTGGCGCTGGTGGTGATGATGCAGACGGCGGCGGTGGATCGCGGCTTTCCGGGCGGGGCCGAGGATATCAACGCCGATTTTCGCGGTCTCGGCGCGGGTAACCTGGCCTCGGCCGCGCTCGGGGCCTTTCCGGTCAACGCAAGTCCACCCCGCACGGCGGCGGCGGTGGCGGCCGGGATCACGTCGCAGATGGGGGCGTTGACCGCAGCGGGTGTGGTGGCGGTGCTGGCGCTGACGGGCGGCGGTCTGATGGCCGCGATCCCGCATGCCGCGCTGGCCGGCGTCCTGCTGTTCGTGGTCGGGCGCATCTTTCGGATCGGCGCGCTGGCCCGTATCGCCCGTCGCGCCCCCACCGAGGGGTTGCTGGCGATCCTGACCCTGCTTGCCGTGGTCGTCCTGCCGATACAGGCCGGGATCGCCACCGGGATCGGGCTGGCGCTGCTGCACGGGGTCTGGTCGGCCACTCACAGCAGCGTGCAGGAACTGACCCGCATCCCAGGCACGACGATCTGGTGGCCCGCCGCCACGGGCGAACGGGAACCGGGCGTGCTGGTCGCGGCATTTCAGGCGCCGCTGCTGTTTTCCAACGCCGAAAACTTTCGCGCGCAGCTGCTGGCGCTGATCGCCGCGCGCGGCCCGCTGCACCTTCTGGTGCTGGAGGCCAGCGCCATCGCCGATGTCGATTACACTGCGGCCGAGGTGCTGGGGCAGGTCATCGCCGACTGCCATGGCAAGGGCATCCATGTCTCGATCGCGCGGCTGGAATCACTGCGGGCCGCGCGATCCCTGACCCGCCACGGCATCCTTGACCTGATCCAGACGGACGCTCGCACCCACAGCGTCGAGGAGGCGATCCGCTATCTCGATCAGCGCGGCGGCTTGCGCCCCATGCCCGGCAGGGCCTAGGGCCAGTGGGGTTTCATCGGGCGGCAGCGAGGTATATCGTTTCTTCGAAACTCCGGTCCGCCTTGCAGGCATGCATGGCGATGCGATTGAATTCCTTGAACTTACCGAAGAACTTCTCGATAAGGTGACGGTAGATACGGGCTTTCCACCGAGAT
>JAUNUO010000101.1:7393-9899 GCA_030538135.1 Paracoccus sp. (in: a-proteobacteria) | reverse complement strand
CGATATGATCCGGCCTATGAAACTGAAAACCCTCGCTCTTGCGCCCGCCTTCGTGCTTGCCCTTGCCTTTCCGGCATTGGCCGAGCGTATTTCCCTGAACGAGTTGTCGAATTACCTGAACGGGCTGCGCACGGTGACCGCCGCCTTTACGCAGGTGAACAACGACGGCACCATTTCCACCGGCACGGTCTATATCTCGCGCCCCGGTCAGGTGCGGTTCGAATACAACAACGACAACACGCTGGTTCTGGCCTCGGGCGGGACGGTGGCGGTGTTCGACGGCAAGTCCAATTCGTCGGCGCAGCAATATCCGCTTTCGGAAACGCCGCTGTCGATCATTCTTGACCGCAACGTCAATCTGGGGCGGGCGAACATGGTCACCGGCCATTCCGAACGCAACAACGCCACCGTCGTCACTGCGCAGGACCCCGCGCACCCGGAATACGGCAATATCCAGATGCTGTTCACCGGCGGCCCGACGGAATTGCGTCAGTGGATCATCACCGACAAGGCCGGGGAAAAGACCACGGTGATTCTGGGCGAGATGGCCAAGGGCATGAACATCCCCTCGTCGCGGTTTTCGATCCAGAACGAAATCAGCCGCCGCCGCTGATTGTAGCCTTACAATCACCCCGTTGACGGGGCAGCGCGCGCGCGTCAATGCTGTCTGGCTGTTGCCGGAGGGGACGCCATGTCGCAGCAAAGCGCGCGCCTGTTCACGCCGATCCTGATTGGCGGATCGCTGATCCTGCTGATAAATTTCGCCATGCGTGCCAGTTTCGGCATGTTCCAGATTCCGATCAGCGCCGAATTCGGCTGGCCTCGGGTCGAATTTTCCATGGCCATCGCCATTCAGAACCTGGCCTGGGGCATCGGGCAGCCGATCTTTGGCGCGCTGGCCGAACGTTTCGGCGACAAGCTGGCCATCGTTCTGGGCGCGATCCTGTATTCCGCCGGGCTGATCCTGACCGCTTTCGCCACCACCCCCGCGACCATGCAACTGCTTGAGGTCATGGTGGGTTTCGGCATCGCGGGCACCGGGTTCGGGGTCATTCTGGCCGTCGTCGGGCGCGCATCCAGCGACGAGAACAGGTCGCTGGCACTGGGCATCGCCACCGCCGCCGGATCGGCCGGGCAGGTGTTCGGCGCACCCATGGCCGAGATCCTGTTGCAATTCTATCCGTGGCAGACGGTGTTCATCATCTTTGGCGTGATGGTGCTGGCCTGTCTGCTGTTTCTGCCGATGCTGGGCAGCACCCGGCCCGCCACGCGATCCGAGCTTGAGGAAAGCATGGGCGCGGTGGTGATGCGCGCCTTTCGCGACCCCAGCTATCTGATGATCTTCGCCGGATTTTTCTCATGCGGGTATCAGCTTGCCTTCATCACCGCGCATTTCCCCGCCATGGTCGAGGAAATGTGCGGGCCGATCGCGCCCGGCGGGATGCTGGCCAGTCTGGGGATCACCACGACGTCACGGCTTGGGGCGATCGCCATCGCGCTGATCGGCATCGCCAATATCGCCGGCTCGATCTTTGCCGGCTGGCTGGGCAAGCGATATACGCGCAAATACCTGCTGGCCGGAATCTATACCCTGCGCACCCTTGCCTCGGCGGCATTCATCCTGATGCCGATCACGCCGGCATCGGTGGTGATCTTTTCGCTGTTCATGGGCGGGCTGTGGCTGGCCACGGTGCCGCTGACCTCGGGGTTGGTCGCCTATATCTATGGGCTGCGCTATATGGGCACGCTGTATGGATTCGTATTTCTGTCGCACCAGATCGGATCGTTTCTGGGGGTCTGGCTGGGCGGCTGGCTGTATGACGTTTACGGCGATTACACGCTGGTCTGGTGGGTCGGCGTGGGCGTGGGCGCGTTTTCGGCGCTGATCCATCTGCCCATCCGCGAGGCACCCTCGCGCCTGCCGGCGGCGGCGTGAGGCGGGGCGTCGCCAGACCCCCGCGCGATATTCGAAAACAGAAGATCAGGCCGTGGCCGCATCCAGAATGTAACGCGCTGTCATCAGGTCCAGATGCGCGCCGCCGCCGTTCTTGGCGATGGTGATCTCGTCATCCGAGCTGCGGGCGAACCGGCCCGAGGGGAGGTCATAGAAATCGGCGATGATGTCGGCTTCGGTGATCGCGCCGCTGTCCAGCGGGATCTGGATTTCGCCGATATGGCCGATGGTCGTGGCGCGGCTGTCCACGAACAGGCGGGCGCGTTTCAGGGCGGTGTCGTCCGCCTCGCGCATGTCGGGGCGATAGGCACCGATCAGGTCCAGATGCGTGCCGGGGGCGATCCAGTCGCCGCGGATGATCGGATCGGTGGTCATGGTCGCCGAGGCGATGATCTCGGCGTTGCGGACGGCGGTTTCCAGATCGGTGACGGCGGTGGCCCCCATCTGCGCGGCCAGTTGGCGCGCGGGTTCGGGGCGCCGGGACCAGACGGCAAAGCGGGCGTCGGGGATCAGCGTGCGATAGGCGGCGATCATCGCGCCTGCGACATGGCC
>JAUNUO010000101.1:5757-7293 GCA_030538135.1 Paracoccus sp. (in: a-proteobacteria) | reverse complement strand
AGCGTGTCCTTGCCGCGATAGAGGAAGGTATCGGCGACCTCGGCCCTTGGGCGGGCGTGGCCTGCGGCCAGCGCGTCGGTCAGGGCCAGCCAGTCGAGGCGGGATTCCGCCTCGGGTCCGATCAGAAGGGGGGTGGTGTTCATCTGCGCCTCGTCCTTTGGGGCGAGGCTAGTTGCGGGCGGGGGTCTCTGCAACCGCTCAGATCAGGCCGGCGGTGCGATAGAAGGCGGCGCTGTCGGTCGCGGCGTCAAAGCCGATGCCGGATGCGATGATGCAGCTTGTGTCGTCGTCGCGGGCCGCGACCACGGTCCAGGTGCCCATCAGGTCCGACCCCCACAATTCGGTCTGGTGCCCGTCAACACCTGTCGTCCCGACCAGCGCTTCATCGAAATCATGGGTCAGCGCGGTGGCGATTTCGGCGTCGGGCGCGCAATAGGGCTGATCGCCCACCGCCACCGCCGACAGCGGCAGTTCCTGCGCGGTTTGCAGAAGGACCGCCGGTTCCACCCCGGCCATCGCGGACCATGCCTTGATCGGCGTGGCGGTGGCGGGTGTGGCAAGGGTCAGCGCCGTGGTCAGCACGGCGGCGGTCGCGGCGATGCGGGCGGTGAACGGGGCGGTCATCTTTTCACTTTCTTGCGGTTCATCCATACCTGCACCCAACGCCTGCGGGCCGCGATGGTTCCCCCTGCCCCCTTTGCGCAAAGGGGCGGGCTGGCATAGACAGGGCGCCAGCGCAGGGAAATAGGGGCGGATCATGGCGATGTTGCTGGCGGATGTGGGGGGCACCAACGCGCGGCTGGCGCTGGCGCGGAACGGGCGGATCGACCTGTCCAGCGTGACCCGATACCGGGGCGACGATTTCGCCAGTTTCGATGCCGTGGTGCAGCAGTTCCTGACCGAGCAGGACCAGCCCCCGATCAGCGATGTCTGCGTCGCGGTGGCGGGGCCGGTCAGCGGCGGGCGTGCGGCACTGACCAACCGCGACTGGTCGTTTTCGACCGAAGGGCTGGCGCGGCTGACAGATGCCGACACCGCCCTGCTTATCAACGATCTGACCGCATTGGGTTACGCTACACCCGCCCTGCATGGCGAGGGGGTTCAGGTGCTGCGACCGGCCCCCGAAAGCCGCGCCCGCAACGGGCAGGCTCTGGTCGTGGGCGCGGGGACCGGGCTGAACGTCTGCGCCGTGCGCAGCCTGCCCGGCGGGGCGATCACCTGTCTTGAGGCCGAGGAAGGTCATACGCATCTGCCCGAACATATCATGGCCCGGCTTGAAGGCGTGATCGGCCCGCAGGCGCGCGCGGCCTTTTTTTCGACCGAAGAAACCTTTGCCGGGCGGGGCCTGTCGAAACTGCACGCGCTGCGCACCGGCGCGCCCGAGGTCCGCCCCGAACAGATCGCCCAAGCCGCCGGGGCGGGTGATGCGGCGGCGGCGGCCACCTGTGATCTGTTCGCCGAACTGCTGGGCCTGCATTGCCGCGAACTGGCGCTGCGCTTCATGCCGCTTGACGGGATGTTCCTTGCCGGCAGCGT
>JAUNUO010000101.1:2612-5657 GCA_030538135.1 Paracoccus sp. (in: a-proteobacteria) | reverse complement strand
CCGCGCTGGACCGCAGCCTGCGCAACACATCCCTGATCTCGGGCGCGCTGCAAGAGGACCGGACCACCGGGCAGGATGTGCTGGCCGCCGCGCGCGCCGATTACGCCCGCCTTCTGGGGGCGCTGTATGATCTGGGCTATTACGATTCGGTGGTGAACATCACGCTGGACGGGGTCGAGGCGGCGGCGATCGCACCACTGGACGCCCCGGCCGAGGTGCGGCACGTGGTCATCGCGGTGCAGCCGGGTCGCCAGTTCACCTTTTCGCGCGCGGCCATCGCGCCGCTGGTGCCCGGCACCACGGCGGATGACGATTATGCGGCGGGCCAGATGGCGGGAACCGGCATCATCCGCAGCGCGGCCACGCAGGCGGTCCGCGACTGGCGCGATCACGGCCATGCCAAGGCCGACGTGTCGGGCCAACAGATCACCGCCGATCATCCCTCGCAGACGGTGGACAGCCAGATCGCGCTTGCGCCCGGTCCGGTCGTCACCTTTGGCCCCCTGCATGTCAGCGGGTTCGAACGCATGAACGAACGCCGCTTGCGCAAGATCGCCGGATACCCCGAAGGTGCGCGATTCGACCCCGAGGAACTGGACACCGTGCGCAAACGCCTGCGCCGCACCGGTATCTTTTCCGCCATCACCCTGACCGAGGCGGATGTGCTGAACGCCGACAATTCCATGGACATGGATCTGGCGGTGATCGAACAAAAGCCCCGTCGCATCGGCGCGGGGTTCGAGATTTCCAACACCGAAGGGGTGATGATCTCAGCCTATTGGCTGCACCGCAACCTGCGCGGCGGCGGCGAACGGCTGCGGATCGACGGGTCGGTGTCGGATATCGGCGCGCGCGACAGCGGGCAGGATTACAGCCTTGGCGCGCGGCTGGAACGGCCTGCCACCTTTCACCCCGATGTGACCGCCTATCTGGCCGCCGATGTCGCCCGCATGCGCGAGGTGGATTACGATTCCGATACCGTCAGCCTGTCCTTTGGCGCCAATTATATCCACAGCGACCGGCTGACCGGGGACATGGCCTTGCAATATGTCGCATCCCGCGTGACGGATGAAACCGGAAAGAACAATTTCCGGGTGCTGGCGCTGCCCTCGCGCCTGACGTTCGACGCCCGCGACGAACCGACCGACGCGCGCAAGGGCTATTGGATCGAGGGGCGGTTCACGCCGTTCTACGGGTTCAGCGACACCGGCAGCGGCGCGCAGATCATCGGTGAAACCCGCGTCTATCGCAGTTTCGGCACCGAGGACCGGATCACGCTGGCGGGCCGGGCGCGGGCCGGAACCGTCATTGGCCCGGACATTCAGGAAACCCCGCGCGATTACCTGTTCTATTCCGGCGGCGGGGGCACCGTGCGCGGCCAGCCCTATCAATCGCTGGGGGTCGAGGTGATCCAGGGGCCGGACGGTCCGGTCAAGACCGGCGGCATGTCGGCCACCACCCTGTCCGCCGAAATCCGCTGGCGGGTGCGGGAACGGGTCGGCGTGGTGGCCTTTGCCGATGCCGGTCAGGTCTGGACCGAGGGTTCCTTTGGCGGGGATGCCGACTGGCATTCGGGGGCGGGGCTGGGGGTGCGCTATGCCACGCCCATCGGGCCGCTGCGGTTCGACATCGCGGCACCCGTGGGCGGCGACACCGGCGACGGGGTGCAGGTTTATCTGGGACTGGGGCAGGCGTTCTGATGCGGAAAATCCTTGCAGCACTGGCCTTTGTCTGGATCGCCGCCCCGGCCCCCGTGGCCGCGCAATCGCCCGCCGAGGCGCAAAGCCTGATCGAACTGTCGCAGCAGGTTGACGACGACCGCGGCTTTATCACCCGCCTGCTGGAAGAAAACCTGTCCGGCGCGGGCCGGGTGGTGCAGATCAGCAATTTTCAGGGCGCGCTGTCGTCGCGGGCGACCTTTTCCGAACTGACCATCGCCGATGACGAGGGTGTCTGGCTGACGCTGCGCGATGGTGCGATCCAGTGGAACCGGTCCGCCCTGCTGCGGCGCCGGATCGAGATCGCAGAACTGTCCGCCGCCGAAATCCTGCTGCCGCGCCTGCCCGCCGGCGAGGAAACGGGTGCGGTGCGCACCGAGGTGCCCGAGTTCCGCCTGCCCGAACTGCCGGTCGGCATCAACATCGACCGGATTCAGGCGCAGCGCGTCGAGATCGGTGAACCCGTGATCGGCCTGCCCGCCGTGGTTTCACTGTCGGGCAACATGAACCTGTCGGGCGGCGAGGGCACCGCCGTCCTGTCCATCGACCGGCAGGACGGGCCACGCGGGCAATTCGCGCTGGATGCCGGCTATTCCAACAGCACGCAGGTGCTGAAGCTGGATCTGACGCTGGACGAGGCGGCAGATGGCCTTCTGGCGAACCTGATCGACCTGCACGGCAAGCCGGCGCTTCATGCCGACATTACCGGCGAAGGGCCGATCAGCGATTTCACGGCTGATATTTCACTCGCCACCGACGGGCAGCCAAGGGTGACGGGGCGGGCCAGCATCAACGAACGCCCCGACGATCAGGGCAACCCCGGCACCGGGTTCCGTCTTGAACTGGGCGGCGACGTGGCGAGCCTGATGAACCCCTCGAACGGCGCCTTTTTCGGCACCAGCACGCAATTGCTGGCCGAGGGCTGGCGGGGACAGGACGGGCGGCTGGATTTGCCGGTGCTGATGATCGACACCGAGGCGATGAACCTGTCGGGCGCGTTGAGCCTGACCGATCAGGGCGCGCCGCAGACCGCCGTTCTGCTGATGACGCTGGGTGCTGATGCGGGCGCGACGGATCTGCCGGTCAGGATGCCCTTTGCCGAGGGCACTTTGGTCAACAATGGGCGGTTGTCGCTGGAATATGACGCGGCGCAGGGTCAGGGCTGGTCGCTGACCGGGCGCATCGGGCAGTTTCAGCGGCCCGACCTGACCATCGGCGCGCTGCAACTGGATGGCGCGGGTCAGGTGCTGCTGGACGGCAACGATCTGTCGGAAATCACCGGGCGGATCAGCTTTGGCACGCAGGACATGGTGTTCGCCGATCCGGC
>JAUNUO010000101.1:0-2512 GCA_030538135.1 Paracoccus sp. (in: a-proteobacteria) | reverse complement strand
CTGTATCAGGTGCTGACCCGCGCCTTTGACGTGAACGCCGAAGTGATCGGCACCGACATCACTGTCGATCAGGACAATCTGGACCGGCTGCTGCGCGGGCAATCCAACATCATCGCCTCGGTCCGGCGCGACGAGAACGGCACCGAGATCAACGAACTGTCCGTCAATGCACAGGAACTGACGGCGACGGCGCAAGGGATGATTTCCCGCCTGTCATCGGATGTGACCGCGCGGGTCGAGATGGCCGACCTGTCCGACGCGGGGGCCGGTTATGGCGGTTCCCTGTCGGCCGAGGCGTTTCTGAACGGACCCGAGGGACAGCGCCGCCTGACCATCAGCGGGGTGGCCGAGGATCTGGAACTGGGCATCGCCGAACTTGACGACGCATTGGCCGGGCGCACCAATCTGACCGTCATCGCGGGTGAGGGCGGCGACGGCAGCTACAACCTGGAACAGTTGCGGCTGGCGAACCCGCAATTGACCCTTGATGGCAGCGGCAATTTCGCGCCGGGTGAACTGGACGCCAGGCTGGATGTCGATGTGCCCGATCTGGCCGCTTTCGGGCGCGGGCTTTCCGGCGCGCTGACCGCCACCGCCACCGCGCGCGAGATGGATGGGCAACGCCGTTTCGACCTGACCGGCACCGGCCAGAACCTGCGGCTGGGTCAGCAGAACGTCGATGGCGCGCTGACCGGCACCACCCGGATCGCCATTCGCGGCAGCGAACAGGACGGGCAGATCAGCATCGAACAGGCCCGCATCACCAACGATCAGGCGCTGATCGAGGCCACCGGCCAGATCGGCCCGCAGGGCACCGATCTGACCGCGCAGGCGGAAATCCGGCGGCTGGATTCGCTTGGGCTTGGCTGGCGCGGCAGCTTTGATGCGACGGCCAGCTTTGCCGATGACGGCACCGGCGCGCGGCGGCTGATGGTGGATGGAACGGCGAACGATCTGGCGCTTGGGCAGTCGCAACTGGATGCGGCGCTGTCGGGACCGACACGGCTGCAACTGCGCGGGGTCGAACGCAATGGCGTCCTGTCCATCGAGGATGCGCGGGTGCAGAACCCGCGGCTGAACGCCACCGCCTCGGGGCAGGTCGGACAGGCCGCGACCGACCTGACCGCGCGCATCAACGCTGGCGATCTGCGGTTTCTGGGCAATGGCATCGGGGGATCGCTGACCGCGGATGGACGCATCACCGACGACGGCACCACGCGCCGGGTTACGGCGCAAGGGTCGGCGTCGGGGCTGCGCGTGGGGCAGGAACAGGCCGACCGGATTCTGGCCGGAAACACCAGTTTTGATCTGGCCGCCAGTCAGCAGGTCGTCAGCGGCGCCTTTTCCATCCAGCGGCTGAACCTGCGCAACCCGCAACTGACCGTGACCGGCGACGGCAGCCCGGCGGCGGGGCTGAATCTGGATGCGCGGCTGGCCGATCTGGGGCTGCTGGTGCCGGGCTTTCCCGGCCCGGCGCAGCTCACCGGCACGATGCGCCAGGCGGGCGCGGATTATGCCGTGAACCTGACCGCCACCGCACCGGGCGGCACGCGCGCGCAGATCACCGGCACCGCGGCACAGGATTTCGCCACCACCGATCTGCGGATCTCGGGCATTTCCGATGCCGCCGTCGCTAACCCGTTCCTGCGCACCCGCAGCATCGAGGGGCCGGTGAATTTCGACCTGACCCTGCGCGGGCCGCCGGGGCTGGAATCGCTGGCGGGCAATGTGCGGCTGATGAACGGGCGTCTGGCCGAGCCGCGCCTTGGCATCCGGCTGGAAGGTCTTGATGTGGCGGCCAACCTGAACGGGCGGCGCATCAATGTCGAGGGCGCGGGCAATGTCTCGGCCGGGGGGCGGATCACCGTCAGCGGCCCGGTCGATCTGGATGCGGGCACGGTGGATGTCGGGGTGGTGCTGGACAATGTGACGGTGCGCGACCCGAACCTGTATGAGGCGCTGCTGAACGGGTCGGTCCGTGCCTCGGGGGTGATGGGGCAGTCGCTGCTGATTTCAGGACGGGTGATGATCCCCGATGCGGAAATCCGCATCCCCTCGACGGGTCTGGGCGGTTCCACCCCGATCCCCGACATCACCCATGTCGGCGACACCCGCCCCGTGCGCGCGACACGCGCAAAGGCCGGGCTGGAACCGTTTCCCGGTCAGGCGGCCAGCGACGCGGGCATGGTCGGCCCGCCCGCCACGCCGCCCGCCAACCCGCCGCGACTGGACCTGACCATCGACGCGCCGAACCAGATTTTCATCCGGGGCCGGGGCGTGGATGCGGAAATGGGCGGTCAGATGCGCATCACGGGCACCTCGCGCAATGTGATCCCGGTGGGGATGCTGGAACTGATCCGGGGCCGCGTCGATCTGCTGGGCAAGCGCTTCGACCTGACCGAAGGCCGGATCGAATTGCAGGGCAGCATGACGCCGGTGATCCGGCTGGTGGCCGAGACGATGCAGGATGACGTGACCACCCGCATCATCATCGACGGCGATGCCAGCGACC
>JAUNUO010000100.1:7682-10184 GCA_030538135.1 Paracoccus sp. (in: a-proteobacteria) | reverse complement strand
CTGTCAGGGAAATTCCGCCATGACCTCGCATGTCCTGCCGACCTATAACCGTGCCCCCATCGCCTTTGACCGTGGCGAGGGCGCCTGGGCGATTGCCACGGATGGCACCCGCTATCTGGACCTTGGCGCGGGCATTGCCGTGAACGCGCTTGGCCATGCCAACCCCGATCTGGTCGAGGCGCTGACGCAGCAGGCGCAGAAGATCTGGCATGTCTCGAACCTCTATCAGATCCCCGAACAGGAACGGCTGGCCGATCTTCTGGCCGAACATACCTTTGCAAATCAAGTGTTTATGACCAATTCCGGCACCGAGGCGGCGGAACTGGCCATCAAGATGGTGCGCAAATACTGGTCCGATCAGGGCCAGCCCGACCGGATCGAGATCGTCACCATCGAGGGCGCGTTCCACGGCCGCTCGACCGGCGCCATCGCGGCGGCGGGGTCGGAAAAGATGACCAAGGGCTTCGGCCCGCTGATGCCCGGCTTCCGCCCGATCCCCTGGGGCGATCACGACGCGCTGAAGGCAGCAATCACTGACAAAACCGCCGCCGTGATGCTTGAACCCGTGCAGGGCGAAGGCGGCATCCGCCCGCTGCCCGAAGTCTGCCTGAAAGGGCTGCGCGCTGCCTGCGACAAGACCGGCGCTCTGCTGGTGCTGGACGAGGTGCAGTGCGGCATGGGCCGCACGGGCCGGCTTTTTGCCCATGAATACGCGGGGATAACCCCCGACATCATGATGGTCGCCAAGGGTATCGGCGGCGGATTTCCCCTTGGCGCGGTGCTGGCCACCGACAAGGCGGCGGCGGGCATGATCGCCGGCACGCACGGCTCGACCTATGGCGGCAACCCCTTGGCCTGCGCGGTCGGGGCGCGGGTAATGGAGATCGTGGCCGACCCCGCCTTTCTGGCCGAGGTGAACCGCAAGGCGGGCCTGTTCCGGCAGAAACTGGAAGGTCTGGTCGCCGCCCATCCCGATGTATTCGAGGGTGTGCGCGGCATGGGGCTGATGCTGGGGCTGAAATGCAAGGTGGCGCCCGCCGATCTGGTCAAGGCCGGATACGACCAGCATATCCTGACCGTTCCCGCCGCCGACAACGTGCTGCGCATCCTGCCGCCCCTGAATATCAGTGATGATGAAATCGCCGAGGCGGTGGTGCGGCTGGACAGGGCGGCGGCCAGCCTTGCCTGATTATCGGTTTCGGCCCGCGGCGCGCTCCGATCTGCCGATGCTGGCGGATTGGCTGGCCGCGCGGCAGGTCGCCGAATGGTGGGGCGATCCCGCCGAGCAACTGGCGCTGATCGCCGAGGATCTGGACAACCCCGCCATGACGGCGCTGATCGTCATGGCGGACGGACACCCGATCGCCTATGCCCAGCATTATCCCGCGCATCACTGGAATGCGCCGCATTTCCACGACCTGCCGCCCGATGCCGTGGCCATCGACGCCTTTTCCGCGCCGCAGGGCATGGGGCAGGGCGGGGCATGGCTGGATGCACTGGCGCGGCGGCTGCTGGAACGTGCCCCGGTTCTGGTCATCGACCCCGAGCCGGGCAACCTCCGCGCCATCCGCGCCTATGAAAAGGCGGGGTTCAGCGGCACGGACATCCGCCCCTCCGAGGATGGCAGCCCGGCCCGCATCATGATCCGGCGACGATGAGGGGATTTGACCGGCCCCGTGCATCGTCAAACCCCTTGACCGCGCTGCATTCCAAAGGCTTGCTGGCGCGGAACAGAAAGAAGAACACATGCCCGATTTCCTTGATATCCACACAACCGACAAGACCGACCTGCGCAAGATCATTACCAACGCCCGCGCGATGAAAACCGCCCGCAACGACCGCCCCAAAGGCACGCCCGACGACGATCAGCCATTGGCGGGCCGCATGGTCGCGCTGATCTTTGAAAAGCCGTCCACGCGCACGCGGGTCAGCTTTGACGTGGGCGTGCGGCAGATGGGTGGGCAGACGATGGTGCTGTCAGGCTCGGAAATGCAGCTTGGGCATGGCGAGACCATCGCCGATACGGCGCGGGTTCTGTCGCGCTATGTCGATCTCATCATGATCCGCACCTTCGAGGAAGCCACCCTGCACGAGATGGCCGAATACGCCAGCGTGCCGGTCATCAACGGGCTGACCAACCGCACGCATCCCTGTCAGATCATGGCCGACATCATGACCTTCGAGGAACATCGCGGCACGATCGCGGGGAAAAAGGTGGTCTGGTCGGGCGACGGCAACAACGTCTTCGCCAGCTTTGCCCATGCGGCGGGGCAGTTCGGGTTCGATCTGACCTTCACCGGCCCGCCGCCGCTGGACCCGGAACGGGAATGGCTGGATTATGCGGCCGCGCAGGGTCACCCCATCACCATCGAGCGCGACCCGGACAAGGCCGTCCGGGGGGCTGATCTGGTTGTCACCGATACCTGGGTGTCGATGCACGACCCCCAATCCGCCCGCGAACGCCGTCACAACCAGTTGCGCGGCTATCAGGTCAACCGAAAG
>JAUNUO010000100.1:5538-7582 GCA_030538135.1 Paracoccus sp. (in: a-proteobacteria) | reverse complement strand
TCCAGATACTGGGCAAAGTTGTCGCTGAACATCTGCACCAGCTTGGCGGCCTGCGCGTCATAAGCGGCGGGGTCGGCCCAGGTCTGGCGCGGGTCCAGCAGCACATCGGACACGCCCGGCACCGACACCGGCACGTCAAAGCCGAAGTTCGGATCCTTGCGGAACTCGACTTCGTTCAGCGAACCGTCCAGCGCGGCGGTCAGCAGGGCGCGGGTCGCCGCGATCGGCATCCGCGAACCGGTGCCATAGGCGCCGCCGGTCCAGCCGGTGTTGACCAGCCAGCAATTCGAACCGTTCTGAGCGATCTTTTCCTGCAACAGCTTGCCATAGACCTCGGGGCGGCGCGGCATGAAAGGCGCACCGAAACAGGTCGAGAAGGTCGGGATCGGCTCGGTCACGCCGACCTCGGTTCCGGGCGTCTTCGAGGTAAAGCCGGACAGGAAATGATACATCGCCTGCGCCGGCGTCAGCCGCGCGATGGGCGGCAGCACGCCATAGGCATCGCAGGTCAGCATGATGACGTTTTTCGGATTGCCGCCAAGGCTGGTGTCCGATGCGTTGCCGATTGCATCCAACGGATAGGCGCAGCGCATGTTGTCGGTGATCGAGTTGTCCTCGAAATCCAGCTCCAGCGTGTCGGGGTCATAGACCATGTTTTCGATCACGGTGCCGAAACGGCTGGTGGTGGCATAGATTTCGGGTTCGGCCTTGGGTGACAGGTTGATGGTCTTGGCATAGCAGCCGCCTTCAAAGTTGAAGATGCCCTTGTCCGACCAGCCATGTTCGTCATCGCCGATCAGCACGCGCGAGGGATCGGCCGAAAGCGTGGTCTTGCCGGTGCCGGACAGACCAAAGAAGATCGCGCTGTCATCGGGATTGCCGGGCGCGTGGTTGGCGCTGCAATGCATCGGCATGATGCCTTTTTCGGGCAGCAGATAGTTCAGCAACGTGAACACCGACTTCTTGTTCTCGCCGGCATAGGCGGTGTTGGCGATCAGGATCAGCTTCTTGTCGAAGTTCAGCGCGATCACGGTTTCGCTGCGGCAGCCGTGGCGGGCCGGATCGGCCTTGAAGCTGGGAACGTTGATGATCGTGAAGTCGGGGGAGAAGGTCGCCAGTTCCGAAGCCTCGGGGCGGCGCAGCAGGTGGCGGATGAACAACCCGTGCCAGGCCAGTTCGGTCACGACGCGCACATCCAGCCGGTTTTCCGGGTCGGCACCGCCGAACAGATCCTGCACGAACATGTCGCGCCCCTTCAGATGGGCCAGCATGTCGGCGTGCAGGCGGTCAAACGCCTCGGGGTCCATGGGGGCGTTGTTTTCCCACCAGATCGTATTTTCGACCGCAGGGGTGCGCACCACGAACTTGTCCTTGGGCGAACGGCCGGTATGTGCGCCGGTGGACACCAGGAAGGTGCCGCCCAGACCCAGCTTGCCTTCGCCGCGGGCGATGGCCTCGGTTATCAGGGCCGGTTCAAGCAGGTTGTAATAGACGTTGCCCAGCCCTTCGATTCCCTGATCCTCAAGGCGGCAATTGGGGTTCACGCGGCTGGTCATTACACAGGCTCCTGACAGATGGTGCGCGTTTCATTGATGCCCAAGCCTATAACACGACAGTTTTGCGAAAAAAGCGGTGCGACCGGACGGATAGCGCAAACACCAAATGTTATCGCCACCATCACGCTCATGGCACAATGCTGGGCAGAGCATTAACTATTCCCTGCCACCAGAGAAGGGGGAAAGATGATTCGCGGCAAGGTGATTCATGCGTCGTCGGTGGCGATCGACGGGCGCGGCCTGCTGATTCTCGGTCCTTCGGGCGCGGGCAAGTCGGCGCTTGCGCTGGCGCTGATGGCGATGGGGGCGGTTTTGGTCAGCGACGACCGCACCGTGCTGCGCCGTGATGGCGATATGGTGCTGGCCGACGCGCCAGATTCCCTTCGCGGGCTTATCGAGGCGCGCGGCATCGGTATCTTGCGGGCCGATTCGGCGGGGGCGGTGCCGGTCGTTCTGGTCGTCGATCTGGGACGGGCGGAAGATGCGCG
>JAUNUO010000100.1:0-5438 GCA_030538135.1 Paracoccus sp. (in: a-proteobacteria) | reverse complement strand
GCGGGGCGTTCGACCGCGATCAACGTTCTTGAGGATCTGGGGTTCGAGGCCATCGACAACCTGCCCCTGTCTCTGGTGCCGCGACTGTTGGATGGTCCGCCGCGCCCGGTGCCGCTGGCCCTTGGGCTGGACGTGCGCAACCGAGATTTTTCCGCAGGCAACCTGATCGAACTGATCGACCGGCTGACCCGCAATCCCGCCTTTGCGCCTGAGGTGCTGTATCTGGACTGTTCGCCCGATGCGCTGGTGCGCCGTTACAGCGAAACCCGTCGCCGTCACCCGCTGGCACCGACCGATGCGCCGATGGCGGGGGTTCTGGCGGAAATCGACCTGCTGGCCCCGGTCAAAGCGCGGGCCGACGTGCTGGTCGATACGTCGGACCTGTCGCCACATGATCTCAAGGCGGAACTGGCGCGTTGGTTCGATACCACCCCGGACAAGCGCCTGACCGTGTCGGTGCAGTCCTTTTCCTACAAGCGCGGGTTGCCGCGCGGGGTAGACATGATTTTTGACTGCCGCTTTCTGGCCAATCCACACTGGCAGGCCGAGTTGCGCCCGCTGGATGGCCGCAGCGCGACGGTGCGCGATTATGTCTCGGCGGATCCGCGCTATGATGAATTTTCCGCCCGCGTCCGCGACCTGATCCTGTTTCTGCTGCCCGCCCATCTTGAGGAAGGCAAGGCGCATCTGTCGATTGCCTTTGGCTGCACCGGCGGGCAACATCGTTCCGTCACTTTGGCGGAAAATATGGCGGATGCGCTTGCAGAAGCCGGCTGGCAAGTGTCAAGAAGGCATAGAGAACTTGAGCGCCGCGGCGCAGAAAAGCCGCTTGCCGCTGAATCGGGTGCCGTTGAGTGACCCCGGTGGGCGTGCCGCAGTCAGGATGTGGTGAAGCGAGTTGATCGGAATTGTCATCGTAGCACATGGCGGTCTGGCCCGCGAGTATCAGCTGGCGGTCGAACATGTCGTCGGCCCGCAGCAGGGCGTCCGCGCGGTGAGGATCGAGGACGATCACGACCGCAGGGTGAAACAGGAAGAAATCCGGGCCGCCGCCGATGCTGTCGATACCGGCGATGGCGTGGTCGTGGTGACCGACATCTTTGGTGGGTCGCCGTCGAACCTGTCGATACCGGCCTGCGCGATGCAGGGACGGATGATCCTCTATGGTGCCAACCTGCCCATGCTTATCAAACTGGCCAAGACCCGGCACATGCCCTTGGCGCAGGCGGTCGAGGGTGCGAAAGAGGCGGGACGGAAATACATTGATTCCTATGACGTGTTTCTGGACCTGTTCGCAAAAGAGGGCAGACTTGCCTGATGACTGAAATGCATTGCCGCGTGTTGTCCATCATCAATGAAAAGGGCCTGCACGCCCGCGCCAGCGCGAAATTCGTGGAAACGGTGGAACGGTTCGATGCGACGGCCGCCGTCGAAAAGGACGGCATGTCGGTGTCCGGCGATTCGATCATGGGTCTGCTGATGCTGGCCGCCCCGCGCGGTAGTTCGATCACCGTCTCGACCAGCGGTCCCGAGGCGGCTGTGCTGTTGCAGGCGCTGGCCGATCTGGTGGGAAATTATTTCGGCGAAGGCATGTAGGCCGCGCCGGTTCAAAAGGGGCAAACGTGGCCGGGCGGGACAGCTATCACCACGGCAATCTGCGCGAGGCGCTGATTCAGGCGACGGCGGCGCTGATCGCCGAGGCCGGGCCGCAATCCTTTACCTTGGCCGAGGCGGCGCGGCGCGCCGGGGTTTCCGCCGCCGCGCCCTATCGCCATTTCAGCGGCCGCGACGACCTGCTTGAAGAGGTGGCGCGGCAGGGTTTTCTGGCATTCGCCGACCGGCTGGAATTGGCGTTCGGTGATGCCAGACCGAACCCTATGGCGGCATTCCTGCGCACGGGACAGGCCTATCTGGATTTTGCCCGTGAACGTCCCGGCCAATATATCGCCATGTTCGAATCGGGCATTTCGATCACCGGCAACAGCGATCTGATGCAGGCATCCGAACGCGCGCGCAGCGTGATCGTCACCGCCGCTGCCGCCTTGTTTCGGCATCTGCCTGCCGATCAGCGCCCGCCAGCAACCATGGTGGCCAACCACATCTGGGCGCTGAGCCACGGCGTCGTCGAACTGTTCGGGCGCGGCAAACCCGGCGCGCGGGCACCGTTTTCTGCCTCGGAAATGCTGGAAAGCGGGGCGCTGATCTATCTGCGTGGTCTGGGCCTGTTACCGCAGTAATTTTTCCGCCGATTTTTTCGGATGGCGCCTTGAACCGTTCCGCCGCTGCTCCATCTATGTTAATGTGAATAACATTTACATCGGAAAGGGATCGGAATGAACACTCAACTGGTGCAATCTACGGTGTGGGATCGCATCGCTGCGGCCCTGACCGGCGTTCGCGACTGGCTGGATCAGCGCGGAAAGCCGGCGTGGATCATCGCCATGATCCTTGGCTTTGTCTTTGTCTGGCCCGTGGGCCTTGCCATTCTCGCCTATATGATCTGGAGCAAACGCATGTTCGGCTGTCATCATCGCCGCCACCGTCACGCCGGGTTTTCCACCACCGGCAACACCGCCTTTGACGCTTATCGCACCGAAACGTTGAAGCGGCTTGAGGACGAGCACCGTGAATTTTTGGACTTCCTGCAAAAGCTGCGCGAGGCCAAGGACAAGGCCGAATTCGACCAGTTCATGGAACAGCGTCGTCCCGTCGAATAAGGGGCGGGCGATACGGAAGGGCGCGGCGGGTTATTCCGCCGTGCCCGTCTTGTCGTCGGTGTCGGCGGCAAGAAAACCGCCCGACTGCCGCGCCCACAGCCTTGCATACAGCCCGCCGCGATTCAGCAGTTCGGCATGGGTGCCCTGTTCCACGATCCGCCCGCCATCCATGACCACCAGACGATCCATCGCCGCGATGGTGGACAGGCGGTGCGCGATGGCGATAACTGTCTTTCCTTCCATCAGTGTTTCCAGCCGCGACTGGATCGCCGCCTCGACCTCGGAATCCAGCGCCGATGTCGCCTCGTCCAGAATCAGGATCGGCGCGTCCTTCAGCGCGACACGGGCGATGGCGATACGCTGACGCTGCCCGCCCGACAGTTTCACCCCGCGTTCACCCACATGCGCATCCAGCCCGCGCCGCCCCCGGCTGTCGGCCAGAGCGGGCAGGAAATCATGTGCCTCGGCCATGCGCGCGGCGGCAAGAATCGCCTGCTCATCCGCGCCCGGCCGGCCATAGGCAATGTTGTCGCGCACGGAACGGTGCAGCAATGCGCTGTCCTGCGTGACCACGCCAATCGCTGCGCGCAGCGATTCCTGCGTTACCTGCGACACATCCTGCCCGTCGATGGTGATACGCCCCGATTCCAGATCGTGAAACCTCAGCAGAAGGTTCACCAGCGTCGATTTGCCCGCGCCCGACCGCCCGACCAGCCCGACCCGTTCGCCGGGTGCGATGGTCAGGTTCAGATCGTCCAGCACCGCCCCGCGCGCGCCCGGCTGCGCGCCGTAACGGAAGGTGACGTTCTCGAACCGCACTTCGCCAGGGCCGGCGACCAGCACCACGGCGCCCGGCGCATCGTCCACGATGCGGGGCAGGGCAAGGCTGCCGATCCCGTCGCGCACCGTGCCGATGTTCTCGAACAGGGACGACATTTCCCACATGATCCAATGCGACATGCCGTTGAACCGCATTGCAAGCGGAACTGCGGCGGCGACAGCGCCGATCTCGACATGGCCGCGCATCCACAGCCACACCCCGGCCCCCGTCACCCCCGCCAGCAGGGCCGAGTTCAACAGCCGCAGCGCCACGTTCAGCACCGTGACCAGCCGCATCTGACGGTAAACCGTGGTCAGGAACCCGTGCATCCCTTCCTGCACATAGGTTTCCTCGCGACGGGCGTGGCTGAACAGCTTGACCGTGGCGATATTGGTATAGCTGTCCACGATGCGCCCGGTCATCACCGACCGCGCATCGGCCTGATCCTGTGAGATCCGCCCCAGCACGGGGATCAGCCGCCACAGCAGTGCGCCATACAGCAGCCCGAACAGCGCAAAGGGAACCGCCAGCCGCCAGTCGTTCAACAGGGCCAGCACCACTGCGCCGATGAAATAGGCCAGAACATAGACCAGCACGTCGAGGATCTTCATCACCACCTCGCGCACGGCAAGCGAGGTCTGCATCAGCTTGGTGGCGATGCGGCCGGAAAACTCGTCCTGGAAAAAGCTCATCGACTGGCGCAGCAGGTAACGATGCGCCTGCCAGCGGATGCGCTGCGGGAAATTCCCGATCAATGTCTGGTGCATCACCAATTCGGCCAGCACGTCGATCAGCGGCAGCACGACCAGCACGACAATTGCCAGCAGGATCAGCCAGTTGCCTTCGGTATCCCAGAACGCCGCCGGACCTTGCGCCGCCATCCTGTCCACCAGCTTGCCGGCCTCGCCGAACAGCCAGATCTCGATGATTGCAAACACGGCCGAGCCAAGCGCCATGACGATCAGCCACGGCCAGGCGCCGCGCGAATAATACAGGCAGAACCCGATCAGCGACTGCGGCGGCAATGCGGGCGCGTCCATCGGATAGGGGTTCAGCCGCCTTTCGAACCAGCGGAACATCGGGACCGTCCTTTGCGGGGTTTGCCTTTTTCGTTGCCGCGAACGCGGGCAGAGTCAAGCTTGGTCGGGGTCGCGCATCTTCCAGAACCGCCGTTCGCCGGGGTTCAGACGGATCGCACGGATCATCTTGTCCAGCCCGGTCCCCACACCCCAGCCGCGCAGCCGGCGCTTCATGTCGCGCAGTGCCTCGATCAACTGGGCATCGTCCATATCTTCGACGCGGCGCGCGGCGATGTCGTCGCGCGTCGGCACCCGGACACATCGGAACATCAGCGATGTGCCGGGCACAAAGATCAGCGGCTCAAGGAAATCGGCCATCAGTGCCGTATGCGGCGGCAGCCAGATCTGATTCCATTGCAGAAAATCCTGATGGTTAACGACCGACCGCCCTGCCACCAGATGCGGATAGAAATCGGCGGCCATCACATCGGTCCAATTCGCGCGCTTGCAGGCGTCCAGGATCAGCACCGCGATCGGTCCGCTGGCGGGATCATAGCCCAGTTCGTGAATTTCGCCCCGGTGGAACCGGATGCGATCCGCCCAAGGTGCCAGCAGTTCTTGCGCGGCGCTGAACATATCGCCGTCCGGAATCGGCGGAATGCCGGGATCGGACAGGAATTTCCGCTGCGTATCGGGATCGACGGTAAACCGGTCATAGGCGTGCAGCAGGTCGTTGCCGCCCGCATCGGCCATTCCCGCCGCCAGCCGCGCGGTCGATCCGCCAATGAAACTGCCCAGATCGACCACCGCCCCCGGCCCGCCGATCCGATTCCGCGTCAGCCAGTAATACAGTTTCTGTTCCTGCGCCGTCAGCATCGTCGG
>JAUNUO010000099.1 GCA_030538135.1 Paracoccus sp. (in: a-proteobacteria) | reverse complement strand
TCAGAACGCAATCAATGCATATACCGGGCAACAGCCTGCCTGATGAGGCAGGTTCGAGGACTATCGTCCCTCGAGCCAATGCCGATCGACGAGATATCGCTGCCCTCGATTTCCTTGGCTGCATTTTGATCTATCCCGTGCGGATGAGGTGCCTCCCGCCTTGGACAACATACCTGAATATTTGAACATTCAGTTTTTTGCTTCCGAGCAAGTCCATGACGACAGAGTTCAGGCGGTTAAGCCGCTTATCTGGCCGTTAGTGCGCCAGTTCGGCTGCATACTCTCCAATTGCGAGCGCGGCGGTAAAAGCGGGCGATTCGATGCTGAACAGGTTGACCAGACCCGGCCCCCTATGCGCCGAAGGCCCGCCGATGCGCCAGTCGGGCGCAGGCGTGCCGGAACCCGATCCACCAGATGCCGGGACTGAACACCTAGATCGGGCGGCGACACGACCGTGAAAGTCTGCTCGCCAGCCAGTCGATCAGCGAGCTTTCCGGCGCGAGGTCGGGAATGTCGTATTTTCAGATTCACGCCGGGATCAGCCGCGTCTTCTCGACCTGCGGCGCGCAAGGCCCCGGCCCGATTAATTCGATCTGCTGAACAACAGTGGAACGGATAAGCGCCCCTCGCTGCGCCAACCGGCCCCAGCACGAGGAAGGGGCTGGCGCGTCGGGCCGTGGCCATGCAGTTCAAGTCTGAGCGCGAGTCCGATCCAAGAGATGCGCGCCCGGCCCGAGCGCGACCTGTTCCTGTGGGCCATCACCATCGGCGAAATCGAACGCGGCATCTGCCAGCAGCGCGACCGCGACCCCGGCTTTGCCGCCGATCTGCAAGGCTGGCTGGATCGGACGCTGCTGGTCTTCGCTGACCGTATCCTGCCTTTCGGCCCCGAGGCCGCGCGGATCTGGGGTCGCCTCAGCCAGCAACTGGGCCATACCGGCGCCGACCTGATGATCGCCGCCACCGCGCTGCATCACGGCGCAACGGTCGTCACGGGGAATGTCGCGGATTTCCCTCCAACCGGCGTCTGCATCGAGAATCCGTTCTGATATTTGCGGCCGCGCGGGCTGTTTCTCGCGGATCCTGGCTTAACCTGCTGTCCACGAGACCGGCAGTAGGCTAGACAACCGGGCCGAGGCTGAACGCTATGCTTCGCCCGATCACCAAGACCAATAGCATCCTCTGAAAGGAACATGGACATGAAAACCAGCATTATCGCCCTGGGTGTGACGCTTCTGGCAGGCGCGGCCGTTGCGCAGGATGCCACTCGGACCTCAGTCGATTGGGAAGGCCGCTATGTCGGCACGCTTCCCTGCGCCTCGTGCCCCGGCATCGAGACCGCGCTGACCATCAACGAGGCCGGGTTCTACACCTTGGACGAGACCTATCTCGAGGAAGCGGAGGGCGATTTCCAGTCCGAGGGTGAGTTCACCTGGGACACGTCCGGCAGCGTCATCGAATTGAAAGGCGAGGATGAACAGCGGTCCTTCTTCATTGGTGAGGGCATGGCCTGGATGGTCGGCGCCGACGGCAAGACGGATGATGATCACCCCCTGACCAAGCTGACAGAGTTCAACGGCGCAGGCGCGCAGCTTTATGTTGATCCGCAAACTGTGTCTGACACCGACGGAAAGCCGACCTTTGACGGGTTGATGAACTTCGAGCACGAAACCGAGGGTGGCCATCGTTCTTTGAAGGCCACCTTCCAGATCAACTGCGCCACGCGCGAAGTTGACATGCCCAGTGTCAGCTATTTCGCCGAACCGGATGCGAAAGGCGAGATGTTGCACAAGGCCGAAGACAATGCCGGGAACTGGGCGCCGATCCCGCAAGCTGAAGACGATGTGATGGCGCAGGCCATGGCTGACTATTGCGCCCAATGACGGCCGGCGCAACGGCGCGCCAGTAATATTTGATCGCTGCAAAGACAAAAGGCCGGGCGTGATGCCCGGCCTTTTTCTGGTTTTAGGAAAAAGCCGCTACATTACCAGCGGCTTGCTGTTCTGTTCGTGTCGAACGGTAAGCTTGCGGACCATGCGGCCCGAGACAAGTCCGTCCATCATTCGAGTGAAGGCCTCCTTGTCGCTCCACCGCTTCCAGCGGTTGTAGAGGGTCTTGGGCGGACCATATTCCTTTGGTGCATCGCGCCACCGCAAACTGTTTGATCTCACGGTTTGATGGTGCGATCCTTTCGCAGGACTGGAAGGAAGCACTATGGGTCAGGTTCGTCACGGTTGCACCACGACCACGCACGCCATCCGAGCTGCAATAATGAGGGCCGACCCGCCACCGGTGCAGGGGCCGTCTCGAATGATCGCAAGGCTGGCGCAGAAATAGGCATAGCCATAAAGATGCGTTTCCCAATGGCGGGGCAGGGTGGTGGGGCCGCTCATGCGGGGGCCCTTTCCTCGACAGTGGCGGGGGGCAGTCTGCATCAGCAGATCAACGGCTTTCGGTGCTTCGGTTGCGGCCAGGAAAATCAGGCGCTTGTCATCTTTCAGCGCACGCGGCCAGCTTTCGATATAGGCGGCGTATTGCCCGAAATCGGGGGTCAGGCCAAGGGTGGCGCAGATCATGCAGTTGCAGATTTCAGCGATCAGTTCCTCGAACGTATAGGCTTGACGCCGTCTCGCAACCAGTCTGCCAAGCACGACATCTCGGGCAGGATAACCAAGGCGGGCGACGTCAATCTGCGCCGTGCGCTGCGCCAGTCTGCCACGGTCATGATGCATCGCGGACGGGCAACATGGTTGCGACGTTGGGCGGCGAAACTCGCGCGCCGCCGAGGAGCCAAGCGCGCCATGGTTGCGCTGGCCCGACGTGTCGCCGTGATCCTTCACCGGATGTGGAAGGATGACACCGACTTCCGTTTCGATAAGCCGTTGTTGACGATACAGATTCCAGATTGCTGTCTGCCTGATGGCGGGCCTTGAGGTCCCCACAGGACACGGTTACGGTGATGCCGTGCTCAGGACCGACGCCGACCATGTCGAGCGCACCAATGAGATAGGCACACCGGACTTGCATTGCACTGCATCATGTTGGCGGCCACCGCGCCGACCGAGGACCGAAACATGCACCCGGGTCAACCTCAAAAGAAGGGCGCCGGACAGGGACGCCGATCAACGGTTCCAAAGACAAAACGCAGTTAAGCGGGACATTCGACATGCGCGAAATCCCCTGACCGAGACGTCCCCGTTACCGAAGTCCCGACCCCAACGAATGACCCCGGCCATCGGGCATCTTCTGCCCAAGCATCCGCCCATTCCTTTCCGACAAACGGTGTTCCTGGGGATCACGCTGGCGGCCTACCCGCCAGCGTGACTGTTGTCTCAGAACGGGCTGTCGGGGAAATAGAACTGCTCGGCGTTCTCGGGGGTGATGAGCTGGCTTGCGATGATATAGCGGCCGGCCATCGGGGCGCTGGACACGAAATGCAGCGCGGTCATCTCCAGCGCGGATGAGATCAGCGCGGGCGGATAAGTCACGTTCACCGGCAGTTGCGGGTCCTTGTCCATGATCCGCTTGACGATATCCTTCATGCCTGCGCCGCCGACCACGATCATCTGGTCTTGCCGTCCAGCCTGGGCGATGGCCTCCAGCACGCCGATGGCCATGTCGTCATCAGCCGCCCATACCGCGTCGATTTCGGGGTATTTCGCCAGATAATCCTGCATCACCTTGAAGGCGTCGTCACGGTTCCAGTTGCCGTGCTGCATGTCGAGGATTTCTTTGTCGGACCCGGCAAGCGCCGCCTGGAACGCATCGACGCGTTCGTTGTCCAGCGTGGTGGGAATACCGCGCAGCACCACGATCTTGGCGCCGGGCTTCAGGTTGTCGCGGAAGTATTCGCCCGCGACGCGGCCAAAGGCGGTGTTGTCGCCGGCGACATACAGATCCTCGATCCCTTCCTCGGCCAGGCCGCGGTCAACCACGGTGACGAACTTGCCCGCGGCCTTGACCTGCTTGACCGGATCGGTCAGCGGTTCGGATTCGAAGGGCAGCACGACCAGCCCGTCGATGTTGCGGGTGGCCAGCATGTCCTCGATGTCCGACACCTGCTTGGCGGCCTCGCCAGCGGTGGTCAGCACGAATTCGAGGTTCGGATAGGTGGCGTTCAGCCGCTTGATCGTATCCTGCGCGTGCCAGTTCAGCCCGCCCATGAAACCGTGGGTGGCCGAGGGGATGGACACCCCGATCACCTTCTTTTCGGCGTCCTGTGCGACGGCCATGCCGGCGGCCAGCGACAGCGCGGCTGCGGCCAGCGGAAGTTTCAGCAAATTGCGACGGATCATTCTTCTTCCTCCCATTCTGCCGCTACTCGGCGGCCCGTTTCTCTCGCTGCAAGACGACAGCAAGCACGATGATAACGCCCTGAATCGCCCCGTTCAGATAGGGGCTGACCAGATTCGCCAGATTCAGGATATTGTCGATCAGCGACAGGATCAGGACGCCCACGACCGTCCCCCAGACGCGGCCCGTGCCGCCTTTCAGCGCGGTGCCGCCGATGATGACGGCGGCGATCGCCTCGAGTTCCCAAAGGGTGCCGGTGGAACCCGAGGCAGAGCCGAGCCGGGGCACGTAAAGGATCGTCGCCAGCCCGACCAGCGCACCGAGGATGACATAGGTGGTCAGCCGCACCCGCTCGACATCTATGGCGGAATAGCGGGCAACGCGGTCGTTCGATCCGATGGCCTCGACATGGCGGCCGAACCGGGTGTGGCGCATCACGAATTCGCCGATGATCGCGGCAAGGGCAAAGATGATGATCGGCCATGTCACCCAGCCGATGCCGCCGAAATAGACCGGCCGATACAGCGCCCGCAGCCCCGAATCGAGGCTGAGCGTGCCGCCATCGGCCAGCCAGGTCATCAGGCTGCGGAAAATACCCATCGTGCCCAGTGTGACAATGAAGGCCTCGATCCGGGCCTTGGTGATCAGCGCCCCGTTCACCCCGCCGGCCAGCAGACCACCGCCAAGGGCGACGCCCATGCCGATCAGGATCGTGCCCCAGTTGACGCCCGTGAGGGGCACCAGCGCGTTCATCGCCATGATGGTGATCCCGGCCAGAAAGGCCGCCATCGACCCGACCGACAGGTCCAGACCCCCTTGCGTGATCACAAATGTCATACCGATGGCGATCAGCCCGATGAAGGCAGATCGTCCGACCACGTTCGACAGGTTCGCCGGCGCAAGAAACGCCGGATTCAGCAACGCGCCAAGAATGAACAGCCCGACCAGCGCCACCAGCGGGCCCAGAAGATGCAGGTCGATGCGCCTCATGCGGATTTCCTTTCGCCGTCCAGCCCCATGGCAAGGCGGACGATGTTTTCCTCGGTGATGGCGTCGCCCGCGACCTCGCCCGCGATGCGGCCTTGCCGCATGATCAGCACGCGGTCGGACAGGCCGATCACCTCGGCCATTTCGGACGAGATAACGATCACCCCGCGCCCCTGCCGCGCCAGGTCGCGGACAAAACGGTAGATCTGCTGCTTGGTGCCCACGTCGATCCCGCGGGTGGGTTCGTCGATGATGACGATCATGGGGCCGGTGAGCATGGTCTTGGCCAGCAACAGCTTTTGCTGATTGCCGCCCGACAGCGCGCCGGCGGGCATCATGGGCGAGGCCGCGCGGATGTCGAAGTCGCGGGTGGCATCGGCCATCGCCTGCGCCTCGCGCGCCCGGTCGATCACAAAGCCGAAATCGTGCAGCGCGGCAAGGGTCAGGTTCCGGGTCAGCGGCTTTTGCAGCAGAAGGCCCGCTTCCTTCCGGTCCTCGGTCAGATAGGCGATCCCGGCGCCGGCGGCGTCGCGGGGGCGTCGGATCGGCACCGGGCGCCCGCCGACGCTGATCCGGCCCGTGGCGGGGCGCAGGCCGGCGATACCTTCCGCCAGTTCGGTGCGGCCCGATCCGACCAGCCCGGCAATGCCCAACACCTCGCCCCGGCGCAGGATCAGGTCGGCGTCGTGGACAAGGCCCGGCACCGACAACCCTTCGACACGCAACAATTCCTCGCCGGTCGCGGTGTCGCGCGGCGGAAAGATGTCGGTCAGCTCGCGCCCGACCATCGCGGTCGCCATGTCATCCTCGGTCATCTCGCCGCGCAGGGCACGGCGCACCACGCGGCCGTCGCGCAGCACGGTGATGCGGTCTGCCAGCCGCGTCACCTCATCCAGCCGGTGCGAACAGAACATCAGCGCCACGCCTTCGGCCCGCAGCCGGTCAACCTGCGCATACAGCGCCTCGACCTCGCGATGGGTCAGCGCGGCCGAGGGTTCGTCCATGATGAGCACGCGGGCGCGGCGCGACAGGGCCTTGGCGATCTCGACCATCTGCCGGTCGGGCACGGACAGGTCGCGGATGCGGGCATCCGGGCGGATCGCGGTGCCAAGGCGCGTCAGCAGGTCGGCGGCAGCCTCGTTCATCGCGCGGTGATCCAGTCGCCCGGCGCGGGTGATCTCGCGCCCCAGAAAGATGTTGGCGGCGACCGACAGCGCCGGGGCGAGATTGAATTCCTGATGGATGACGACGATTCCCGCCGCCTCGGCCTCGGGGCCTGAACGGAAGGCGGCAGGTTGCCCGTCGAGCAGGACGCGGCCGGACGTGGGCGCAAGAAACCCACCGAGGATCTTCATGATCGTGGATTTGCCCGCGCCGTTTTCGCCGATCAGGGCGTGAACCTCGCCCGCATTCAGGGCCAGATCGACGCCGTGCAGCACCTCGACCGGTCCAAAGGACTTGCTGATCTGTTCCAGCGCCAGCACGGTCATGGCGCCACCTTCGTCCAGGCGCCGTCTTTGGCGGCGGACGCCTGCGCGGCGGCGATGAAGGCCATGCCCGACAGACCCGCCGCGATACCGGGGATACGGTCCAGATGCGTCTCGTCCCCCCGGATCACAGCGGCGATGTCGCTGTAAAGGTTGGCGAAGGCTTCCAGATACCCCTCGGGGTGGCCGGGCGGTGTGCGACCGGATTGCGAGCGGTCCCGCGCACGGGTCAGCCGCTGCGCCACGCCATCGGCGCCGGTCAGGATCAGCGCCTCGGGGTCCTGCAACCGCCATTCAACTGCGGCCGTGGTGCCGAACAGGCGCAGGGTCAGCCCCCCTTCCTGACCGATGGCGACCTGACTGACCCAGATGCCGCCTTTCGCACCCGAAGCATAACGCAGCGCAATCCGCGCATCGTCGTCCACCGCCCGGCACCGCACCATGCTGGACAGATCGGCCGACAGTGCCGCCGGCGTCTGACCGGTCACGAATTCGGCCAGTTGCCAGGCATGGGTGCCGATATCGCCGATGGCCCCTGCCCCGGACCGTGCCGGATCGGTGCGCCATTCGGCCTGCTTGCTGCGCACATCCGTGGACAGCCAGCCTTGCAGAAATTCCACCTGCACCAGCCGCAACTCGCCGATCCCGCCCTCGGCCACGATGGCGCGGGCCTCGCGGATCATCGGATGCGCGCAATAGTTATGCGTCAGAAAGAACCGCGCCGTGCTGGCGCGCGCGGTCGCAGCCAGGGCGCGGGCCTGTTCCTGCGTCGCGGTCAGCGGCTTGTCGCAGATGACGTGGATGCCCGCCGCAAGAAACGCCTGCGCCACGGGCGCGTGCAGATGGTTGGGCGTCACCACGGCGACGGCGCGGATACCGTCAGGCCGCGCCGCTTCTTCCTGTGCCATCTGGACGTAATCGGCATAGCTGCGTTCAATACCCAATGCGTGGGCCGAGGCCGCCGCCCGCGCCGGATCCGACGACAGCGCCCCCGCGACCAGTTGGAAATGCCCGTCCATCCGGGCGGCGATGCGGTGGATCGCGCCGATGAAGGCACCCTCGCCGCCGCCGACCATGCCAAGGGGAAGCGGCGCGCTCATACCAGCCCCAATGCGTGGTCGATCGCGGCGCGGTCGGTTGCCTGTGCGGCAAAGTCGTCGAAGGCATGGGGCGTGGTGCGGATGATGTGGCGGCGCACGAAATCGGCTCCTTCTCGTGCGCCGTCCTCGGGGTGTTTCAGTGCGCATTCCCATTCGACCACCGCCCAGCCAGGGAAATCATATTGCGCCAGCTTCGCGAACACCTGCGCGAAATCCACCTGGCCGTCGCCGGGGCTGCGGAACCGTCCAGCCCGGTCCGGCCACGGCTGATAACCGCCATAGACACCCTGCCGCCCGGTCGGCCGGAATTCGGCATCCTTCACATGGAACATGCGGATACGGTCGTGATAGATGTCGATGTTCGCCAGATAATCCAGCTGTTGCAGGACATAATGCGACGGATCATAAAGCATGTTCGCCCGCCCATGCCCGCCGGTGCAATCCAGGAACATTTCGAAGGTGACGCCGTCGTGCAGATCCTCGCCGGGATGGATTTCATAGCAGATATCGACGCCGTTTTCTTCGGCTAAGTCCAGCAGCGGACGCCAGCGGGCGGCCAGTGTGGTGAATGCCGTCTCGATCAGGCCCGGCGCGCGCTGCGGCCAAGGGTAAAGATAGGGCCATGCCAGCGCACCCGAAAACGTCGCCATCGCGTCGAGGCCAAGCAGACGACTGGCGCGGATGGTCTTTGCCACCTGATCCACCGCCCATGCCTGCCGCCCCGCCGGATCGCCGCGCAGTGCGGGCGGGGCAAATGCGTCGAAGGCCGCGTCATAGGCCGGATGCACCGCGATCAACTGCCCCTGCAAATGGCTGGACAGTTCCGTCACCGCGATCCCGTTCGCCGCCGCGATTCCCAGGAATTCGTCCCGCCAGTCCCGCGAGGATACGGCCAGATCCAGATCGAACAGCCGCGCATCGCCGCTTGGCACCTGCACGCCGACATAGCCAAGCGAAGCCGCCCAGGCCGTGATCGCGTTCCAGTCGTTGAACGGCGCTATATCCGACGCGAACTGCGCCAGAAACAGGCCCGGCCCCTTGATGGTCTGCATGGGTTCCTCCCCCACAGGCACGCTAACCGTTCTGCAATCGTTTGCAACTGGCCATTTGGACAGGCTTGCGCGGATCGGCAGCGCGGGTTTAGCCTGCCCCGATGATCGAGGAACCGCCCCATTCCCCCGCACGTCTTGCGGATGTGGCCAGCCGCGCCGGCGTTTCCGTGGCGACGGTCAGCCGCGCCCTGTCGCGACCGGACATGGTATCGGCGCGTACCCGGACCGCGGTCCAGACGGCTATCGCTGCCACCGGCTATCGCGTGAACCACGCGGCGCGGAACCTGCGCAAGGGGCGCACGGGCGCGGTTGTGGCCTTGGTGCCAAACCTCGGCAATCCGTTCTTTGCCGACATCCTGTCAGGTATGGGGCAGGAAATCACGGCGGCGGGATACGACCTGCTGGTGGGCGACACCATGGACGAGGGCGGACGGCACCGCGCGCTGGCGCGGTTTCTGGACCCGTCGCGCGCGGATGGAATCGTGCTGCTGGATGGCAGCGTCACCGCCGCCGACCTTGCCGCGCTGCCCGGTGCGCCGCCGCTGGTCATGGCCTGCGAATGGATCGACGGGGTGGACCTGCCCCGCGTCGTGCTGGACAACGCCGCGGGCACCGAACTGGCGGTGCGGCACCTGCTGGACCTTGGCCACAGCCGCATTGGCTGGATCGGCGGGCCGTCCGGCAATGTGCTGCACAATGCGCGGGTCGGGGGAATTCGGCGCGCCCTTGGCCACCTGCCGTCGGGGTTTGCGGGTGACTTCACACTGGAATCCGGGCGGCTGGCGGCCCGCGCATGGCTTGCCGCGTCGCAGGCGCTGCGCCCCACCGGCATCGTCGCCTTCAGCGATGAATCCGCCGCGGGCTTCACCGGCGAATTGCAGCGGTCGGGGGTCGAGGTGCCGCGTCAGGTTTCCGTGGTGGGCTTCGACGGCATCGACTGGATCGTCCACTTGCCGACACCTTTGACCACGATCCGCCAGCCCCGGCGCCAGATCGGGCGCGAGGCCGCCCGCAGCCTGCTGACCATGATCGCCGGACAGCGCCCCGCCGACACGATCTTTCGCCCCGAACTCATCATCGGCGCCTCGACCGCACCGCCGGATCGTTCCTCGCCTGAATAGCTTATCGGATCACATGTATTCGTCAAAGCTGCCCTCGACCATGAGCGGATGATTCCTTCGAAAGTGCTGTTATCGCGGGGTATGGTTCCAGAGTGTTCGCGATACCCCGCGACTTGCACCGATCCCAACCAACCCGGTTACTCCGAAGAAATCGAACTTCAAGGGCGTGTTTCCGCATTGCCGGTATATGCCTTGATTGCGTTCTGG
>JAUNUO010000098.1:4878-10374 GCA_030538135.1 Paracoccus sp. (in: a-proteobacteria) | reverse complement strand
AAACTGGAAACCAACCAGCCCATCGACGGGCGCAAGCGGTTCAAGGGCATCCTGGCCGGGACCGAGGGCGACGAAGTTCTGCTGAACATCGACGAGGCCGGCGAAACCCAGACCATCGGCCTGCATTTCGACTGGCTGTCGGACGCCAAGCTGGTGCTGACCGACGAACTGATCCGCGAAATGCTGCGCCAGAAAAAAGAGGCCGGGGTCGAGATCGACAATCTCGACGAAGCCGCCTTTGACGAAATCCAGACCGAAGATGAGGGCGCCGAGGGCGCCGACACGAAGGAGTAAACAGGCATGGCAATCACCTCTGCCAACCAGCTTGAACTGTTGCAGACCGCCGAGGCCGTCGCGCGCGAAAAGATGATCGAACCGGAACTGGTCATCGAAGCGATGGAGGACAGTCTCGCCCGTGCCGCCAAGTCGCGCTATGGCGCCGACATGGACATCCGCGTCCGCATCGACCGCAAGACCGGCAACGCCACCTTTACCCGTGCCCGCACCGTGGTCGAGGATGACGCGATCGAGAACTATCAGGCGCAGTTCACGGCGGCCGAGGCCGCCCCCTATTTCGAGGCCGCCAAGGGTGGCCGCAATCTGTGGCTGCGCGAAGGACAGCGGATCGAGGATTTCGCCGGCGCACCCCAGCCCGGCGACGTGTTCGAGGAAGAAGTTCCGCCGGTCGATCTGGGCCGCATCGCCGCGCAATCGGCGAAGCAGGTCATCCTTCAGCGCGTGCGCGAAGCCGAACGCGACCGCCAGTATGAGGAATTCAAGGACCGCGCCGGTTCCATCATCAACGGCGTCGTCAAGCGCGAGGAATACGGCAACATCATCGTCGATGTGGGCCGGGGCGAGGCGATCCTGCGCCGCAACGAAAAGATCGGCCGCGAAAGCTATCGCCCGAACGACCGCATCCGCGCCTATGTCAAGGACGTGCGCCGCGAAACCCGCGGCCCGCAGATCTTCCTGTCGCGCACCGACCCGCAGTTCATGGCCGAACTGTTCAAGATGGAAGTGCCGGAAATCTATGACGGCGTGATCGAGATCAAGGCCGTCGCCCGCGACCCCGGTTCGCGTGCCAAGATCGCCGTCATCAGCTATGACAACTCGATCGACCCCGTGGGCGCCTGTGTGGGTATGCGCGGCAGCCGCGTTCAGGCCGTGGTCGGAGAATTGCAGGGCGAAAAGATCGACATCATTCCGTGGTCGGAAGATCAGGCGACCTTCCTTGTGAACGCGCTGCAACCGGCCGAGGTCAGCAAGGTCGTCTTTGACGAGGAAGCCACCCGGATCGAGGTTGTCGTGCCCGACGAACAGCTGTCCCTTGCCATCGGGCGGCGCGGCCAGAACGTGCGTCTGGCCAGCCAGCTGACCGGCCTCGACATCGACATCCTGACCGAGGAAGAAGAATCGAAACGCCGTCAGGCCGAATTCAACGCCCGGACGCAACTGTTCATGGACAAGCTGGATCTGGACGAATTCTTTGCCCAGCTTCTGGTGGCCGAAGGCTTCACCAATCTGGAAGAGGTCGCCTATGTCGAGATCGACGAACTGCTGTCGATCGAAGGCGTGGACGAGGGTACGGCCGGCGAATTGCAGGCCCGCGCCCGCGACGTGCTGGAGGCCGCCAGCCGCGAGGCCTTGGCCAATGCGCGCGAACTGGGTGCCGAGGACAGCCTTATTGAATTTGATGGCCTGACCCCCCAGATGGTCGAGGCACTGGCCAAGGACGGCGTGAAAACGCTGGAAGATTTCGCCACCTGCGCCGATTGGGAACTGGCCGGCGGCTGGACCACGGTGGACGGCGCGCGGGTCAAGGATGACGGGTTGCTGGAACCTTTCGGCGTCAGCCTTGAGGACGCGCAGGATCTGGTGATGACCGCGCGGGTCATGCTGGGCTGGGTCGATCCGACCGAGCTTGAGGCCGGCGATGCCGAGGCCACCGAGGACGAGGAGGCCGGGGCGTAAGTCCCGGATCCGCCATGAGCCGGGGGGGCCGCGATCAGCCGGAACGGCGCTGCATCGTCACGGGCGACGTGCAGCCCAAGCACGGGCTGGTGCGCTTTGTCGCCGCGCCCGATGGCACGGTGGTGCCCGATCTGGCCGAAAAGCTGCCCGGTCGCGGCATCTGGGTGGCGGCGGATCGCGCGGCCATCGACAAGGCGGCGGCGAAGGGGCTGTTTTCCCGCGCCGCACGCACCCCGCTGAAGGCCCCGCCCGATCTGGCCGATCAGGTCGAAACCGGGCTGGCGCGGCGGGTCGTGGAACTGGTGTCGCTGGCGCGCAAGGCCGGCGATGCGGTCTGCGGTTTCGAGAAGGTGAAAGGCTGGCTGGCCGAGGGCAGGGCAAAGGTTCTGCTGCAAGCCAGCGACGGGTCGGAACGGGGCAAGGGCAAGCTGTGGACGCCCACGGGCGGACGCTGGTTCGGCTGCCTGACGGCCTCAGAATTGGGTTTGTCCTTTGGTCGCGATCATGCGATACACGGCGCGCTCGCGCCGGGTGGGCTGACCGGGAAAGTGATACGGGATGCGGGCAGGCTGACAGGTCTGCGCGGGCATGACGGCGGTTCAGCCGCCGAGAAGGATTGATGACGCAGATGAGCGATAAAGACGGCAAGAAACCACTGGGTCTGGGCGGCGGGCGCCCCGGTCAGGTCAAGCAGAGCTTTTCCCACGGCCGCACGAAAAGCGTCGTCGTCGAGACCAAGCGCAAACGGGTCGTGGTGCCCAAGGCCGGTGGCGCCGCCGCCGGTGACAAGCCGCGCGTGACCCCCGAGGCTGCGGCGGCCGCCGTCGCGGCATCCTCGCGCCGTCCCGCCGGCCTGTCCGAAGCCGAAATGCAGCGCCGTCTGCGCGCACTTGCCGCCGCCAAGGCGCGCGAGGAAGACGAAGCCGCCGCCCGCGCCGCCGATGAAAAGGCCCGCGAGGAAGAACGCGAACGCCGCCGGGCCGAGCTTGAGGCCAAGGAACGCGAAGAACGCGAGCGCGAAGAAGCCCTGCGCGCCAAGGAAGAAGAAGACGCCCGCCGCGCCCGTGAGGCCGCCGAAGCCGCCGAGGCGGAAAAGGCCGCCCGCGCCGCGCCCAGGCGCGAGGAACCGGCAGCCCGTCAAGGCGGTGCCGGCGCCGCCCGCGCGCCCCGCGCCGCCGCCCCTGCCCCGCAGGACCGCGCCGCAGCCGAAGCCGCAGCCGCGCGCGCCGAAACCAAGGGCGTCACCACCACCGGCCCGCGCCGCGCACCCGGCTCCGACCGCGACCGCGACAGCCGCCCCGCCGACCGCGATGCGCGCAACAAGGGCGCTGGCCGCGACGAGGGCCGGCGCACCGGCAAACTGTCGCTGAATCAGGCGCTTGAGGGCGGCGAAGGCGGGCGGCAGCGCAGTCTTGCCGCGATGAAGCGCAAGCAGGAAAAGGCCCGTCAAAAGGCGATGGGCGGCTCGATGCGCGCGGAAAAACAGGCCCGCGACGTGCAATTGCCCGAAACCATCGCGGTCAGCGAACTGGCCAACCGGATGGCCGAACGCGCCGCCGATGTGGTCAAATCGCTGATGAAGATGGGCATGATGGTCACCGCTAACCAGACCATCGACGCCGACACCGCCGAACTGGTGATCGACGAATTCGGCCATAACGCCGTGCGCGTGTCGGATGCGGATGTGGAACAGGTCATCGACACGGTCGAGGACAAGCCCGAAGACCTGCAATCGCGCCCGCCGATCATCACCATCATGGGCCACGTCGATCACGGCAAGACCAGCCTGCTGGACGCGATCCGTCACGCCAACGTCGTCTCGGGCGAGGCCGGCGGCATCACCCAGCATATCGGCGCCTATCAGGTGACAACGGAATCGGGGGCGGTGCTGTCCTTCCTTGATACACCGGGCCACGCGGCATTCACCTCGATGCGGGCGCGTGGTGCGCAGGTGACGGATATCGTCGTTCTGGTGGTCGCCGCCGATGACGCGGTGATGCCGCAGACGGTCGAGGCGATCAACCACGCCAAGGCCGCCAACGTGCCGATGATCGTCGCCATCAACAAGGTCGATAAACCCGCCGCCGACCCGCAAAAGGTCCGCACCGACCTGTTGCAGCACGAAGTCGTCGTCGAGGCGATGTCGGGCGAGGTGCAGGATGTCGAGGTTTCGGCCAAGACCGGGCTGGGGCTGGATAACCTGCTGGAAGCGATCGCGTTGCAGGCGGAAATCCTGGAACTGCGCGCCAACCCGAACCGCGCCGCATCCGGCGCCGTGATCGAGGCGCAGCTTGACGTGGGCCGCGGCCCCGTCGCCACGGTTCTGGTCCAGAACGGCACGCTGAAACGCGGCGACATCTTTGTCGTCGGCGAACAGTGGGGCAAGGTCCGCGCCCTTATCAACGACAAGGGCGAACGCGTGGACGAGGCCGGGCCTTCGGTTCCGGTCGAGGTTCTGGGCCTCAACGGCACGCCCGAGGCGGGCGATGTGCTGAACGTCGTCGATACCGAGGCGCAGGCCCGCGAGATCGCCAATTACCGCATTCACGCCGCGAAAGACAAACGCGCCGCCGCCGGTGCCGCGATCACGCTGGATCAGATGCTGGCCAAGGCCAAGGCGGATCAATCGGTTGCCGAACTGCCCGTGGTGGTTAAGGCCGACGTGCAGGGTTCGGCCGAGGCCATCGTTCAGGCGCTGGAAAAGATCGGCAACGAAGAAGTTCGCGTCCGCGTGCTGCATTACGGCGTCGGCGCGATCACCGAATCCGACATCGGCCTGGCCGAGGCCAGCCGCGCGCCGGTCATCGGCTTCAACGTCCGCGCCAACGCGCCGGCCCGCGCCTCAGCCAACCAGAAGGGCGTCGAGATCCGCTATTACTCGATCATCTACGACATGATCGACGACATCAAAGCCGCCGCATCCGGCCTGCTGTCGGCCGAGGTGCGCGAGAACTTCATCGGCTATGCGGAAATCAAGGATACCTTCCGCGTATCCGGCGTCGGCACCGTGGCGGGCTGTCTGGTGACCGAGGGCGTGGCGCGCCGGTCGGCGGGTGTCCGCCTGCTGCGCGACAACGTGGTGATCCACGAAGGCACGCTCAAGACGCTGAAACGCTTCAAGGACGAAGTGAAAGAGGTCCAGTCCGGTCAGGAATGCGGCATGGCCTTTGAAAACTACGACGACATCCGCAAGGGCGATGTCATCGAAATCTTTGAGCGCGAGGAGGTCGAGCGCAAGCTGTAACGGCTGCGCCGCCCTTGGCCATCCAAAAAACGGGGCGCCTTCTGGCGCCCCGTCTGGTTTTTGATGCGAATGTCGTGTGTGCGACTGACAAGTCTCGGAACGGACCGTTTCCTGAAAGATCAGGCGTTTACGGGGCGCCCCTCGAACGTTCTGGTGCCAACACGCACGACGATGTTTCCATTGGCCATCTGCCGTTCGTAAAACCCCTGAACGAACACACAACTTCCGATAACGATCGTGCGGATCATGGTTCCAGTCCTCTCCTCCTCAAGAGAATT
>JAUNUO010000098.1:0-4778 GCA_030538135.1 Paracoccus sp. (in: a-proteobacteria) | reverse complement strand
CCGACCGCCATCACGATCCGGCCCCAGTTGGCGTCCTGCCCGGCGATGGCGGTTTTCACCAGCGGCGAATTGGCGATGGCCATGGCCACCCGATTCGCATCCTCGGACGTCGCGGCGCCGGTCACGCGCACCTCGATGAATTTCGTCGCGCCCTCGCCGTCGCGGACGACCTGCTTGGCCAGATCCAGCATCACCTCGTTCAGGGCGGCGGCGAAATCGCGCCCGATCTTGCTGCGCAGATCGGTGATCGGTTCCGCCCCCGATTGCCCGGTCGCCGCCAGGATCAGCGCATCCGAGGTCGAGGTGTCGCTGTCCACCGTGATCGCGTTGAACGTATCATCCACATGTTTCGACAGGATTTTCTGCAACAACGCCGGTTCGATCCGGGCGTCGGTGAAAATATAGACCAGCATGGTCGCCATATCCGGCGCGATCATGCCCGACCCCTTGGCGATCCCGGCGATGCGGATCACCCCTTCCTCGCCCTTGACCTGCGCAAAGGCCCCCTTGGGGAAGGTGTCAGTGGTCATGATGGCGCGCGCCGCATCCGCCGCGCCCTCGGCCTTCAGCCCCTTGGCCAGATCGCCGACCACGCCCACGATACGGTCATGCGGCAGGGGTTCGCCGATCACGCCGGTCGAGGACGAAAACACCCGCGCCGCCGGCACATTCAATGCCTTGGCCACGGCGCCGGTGACGGCATCGACAGATTCCTGCCCACGCGCGCCGGTGAAAGCGTTGGAATTGCCGGAATTGACGATGATCGCCGCCCCGCCCGAGGTATCCTGCTTGCCGCGCAGCTTGGCCTGATTGTCCAGCACGCAGGCCGCGCGGGTGGACGACCGGGTGAACACGCCGGCCACCGACGTTCCCGGCGCAAGCCGGATCAGCGTCACATCGGTGCGGCCCTTGTATTTCACCCCCGCCGCCGCGCTGGCGAATTCCACGCCCGCAATCTCCGGCAGCGCCGGGAAAGACGAAGGCGCCAGCGGCGAAACCGGCTTGGCCGCCTTGACCGGGGCGGCGGACTTCTTCGCCTTCACCTTGCCCTTATCCTTGCCCTTGCCCTTGCCCTTTTCCTTGGCGGCTTTCTTTTTCTTGTCGTCCTTGGCCATGTTCCTGCCCCTGATTACTTGGTGTCCAGAAATTCGCCGTTGTTAATCAGCGACGGCACCAGCCCTTCGGTCTTTTCGACCTTGGCTTCGCCCACCAGCCGCTGCACTTCGGCATCCACCTTTTCGCGGCGGATCTGCGCGATCAGTTGCGGGCGGATTTCCTCAAGCTTGGGGGCTTCCATCAGGCGGGTGTCGTCCAGCCGGATGACATGCCAGCCGAAATCGGTCTGGACCGGGTCGGAAATCTGACCCTTTTGCAGCCCCTTCACCGCCTCGGCAAAGGGGGCGACCATCTGATCGGCCGCGAACCAGCCAAGTTCGCCGTCATTGGCGCCGCTGGCCGGATCCTTGGATTTTTCGCGCGCGATCTGCCCGAAATCGCCGCTTTCCTCGGCCAGTTGGCGGCGGATGTCCTGCGCCTCGGCCTCGGTTTCCACTAGGATATGGGCGGCGGAATATTGCGTCATCGGCGCGGCCTCGCCGAAGGTGCGCTGATAGGCGGCGGTGATTTCTTCATCGCTCACCTCGACCTCGGCCACCTTTTCCAGCGCGGCAGAGGCCAGATAGGCGCGGCGTTCCAGTTCCAGCCGGGCCGTGTCGCGGGCGGTCATGTTCGCCTCGCCCATCTGCGCGACGGCGGTGGTGCGGATCATCTGGTCCAGCATCAGATCCCACAGGGCCTGATCGGGCAGGTTGGCGGCGGCCTGATCGTGCAGCCCCTGTTTCATCGCGATCATCTGACCCAGCGTGATCGGCGTGTCATTGACGGTGGCGACCACGGTATCGGCATCCTGCGCCCCGGCAGGAACCGCCAGCAGGCTGGTCGCGGCAAGAACGGCGGACAGGCGGAAAAGACGCATCGGAATTCCCTTGTTTTCCAGACGAACCCGCATCCCGGCGGGGGCCTGACGTTGACAGTCGGGCGGGGCAAGCCTACATCCGGCGCAACCCGAAAAGGCGCGCCCGCCGCTTTTCGTTCGCGCCCTGAATACGGCAGGACCAAGGGTGCGGGCAAGTGGCCCCCCGGCCCCGCGCGCCCCTTAGATACGCGAAGGTAAGATGCTCGGAGCATTGGCAAGAAAGATCTTTGGCACCCCCAACGATCGCAAGGTAAAATCCGCCCGCCCGCTGGTGGCCAGAATCAACGCGCTGGAGGATGAGGCCAAGGCCCGTTCCGATGAAGGTCTGATCGAAAAGACCCGCGAACTGCAACAACGCGCGCAGGCCGGTGAATCGCTGGACGCGCTTTTGCCCGAAGCCTTCGCCAACTGCCGCGAGGGCGCACGCCGCGCGCTTGGCCTGCGGGCGTTCGACACGCAGCTGATGGGCGGCATCTTCCTGCATCAGGGCAATATCGCCGAAATGAAGACGGGCGAGGGGAAAACCCTTGTCGCCACATTCCCGGCCTATCTGAACGCGCTGACCGGCAAGGGCGTGCATATCGTCACCGTCAACGACTATCTGGCCAAACGCGACGCCGACTGGATGGGCAAGGTCTTTGCCCAGCTTGGCATGACCACCGGCGTCGTGGTGCCCTTTCAGCCCGAACCCGAAAAACGTCAGGCTTATGCCGCGGACGTGACCTATGCCACCAACAACGAGCTGGGTTTCGACTATCTGCGCGACAACATGAAAGCCTCGATCGAAGAAATGGTCCAGCGCGGTCACAACTTCGCCATCGTGGACGAGGTGGACAGCATCCTCATCGACGAGGCGCGCACGCCGCTTATCATTTCCGGCCCGTCGCAGGACCGTTCCGAACTTTACCGCATGGTTGACGGGTTCATCCCGCAACTGGACGAGACGCATTACACCATCGACGAAAAGACCCGCAACGCCACCTTTTCCGAGGACGGCAACGAGGCGGTCGAACAGATGTTGCAGGCCGCGGGCATCCTGCCCGACGGTCAGACGCTGTATGACCCGGAATCGACCACCATCGTCCACCACATCAGCCAGGCCCTGCGCGCGCACAAGCTGTTCCACCGCGACCAGAACTATATCGTCCGCGACGGCGAGGTGGTGCTGATCGACGAATTCACCGGCCGGATGATGAAGGGCCGCCGCCTCTCCGACGGCCTGCATCAGGCCATCGAGGCCAAGGAAAACGTCGCCATCCAACCCGAAAACGTCACGCTGGCCTCGGTCACCTTCCAGAACTATTTCCGCCTTTATGGCAAGCTGTCCGGCATGACCGGCACCGCCGCCACCGAGGCCGAGGAATTCGCCGAAATCTATCGTCTCGGCGTGGTCGAGGTGCCGACGAACCGCCCGATCCAGCGGCAGGACGAACACGACCGCGTCTATCGCACGGCGGATGAAAAATATACCGCCGTGGTCGAGGCGATCAAGGAAGCCAACGCCAAGGGCCAGCCGATCCTTGTCGGCACCACCAGCATCGAAAAATCTGAAATGCTGTCCGGCATCCTGACCCGCGAAGGCATCACCCATAATGTCCTGAACGCCCGCCAGCACGAGGCCGAGGCCCAGATCGTCGCCGATGCGGGCAAGCCCGGCGCCGTCACCATCGCCACCAACATGGCCGGTCGCGGCACCGACATCCAGCTTGGCGGCAACGTGGAAATGAAGGTGATGGAGGCGCTGGCCGCCGATCCCGACGCGCACCCCGACCAGTTGCGCGAACGCATCGAATCGCAACATGCCACCGACCGGCAAAAGGTGCTGGATGCCGGCGGCCTGTTCGTTCTGGCCACCGAACGCCACGAAAGCCGCCGCATCGACAACCAGTTGCGCGGCCGTTCCGGCCGTCAGGGCGACCCCGGCCGCTCGCTGTTCTTCCTGTCTCTGGAAGACGACCTGATGCGGATCTTTGGCTCGGAACGGCTGGAAAAAGTGCTGGCCACGCTGGGCATGAAGGAAGGCGAGGCCATCGTTCACCCCTGGGTCAACAAGTCGCTGGAACGCGCGCAGGCCAAGGTCGAGGCGCGCAACTTTGACATCCGCAAGCAATTGCTGAAATTCGACGACGTGATGAACGATCAGCGCAAGGCGATCTTTTCGCAGCGCCGCGAGATCATGGAAACCGACGAACTGGGCGAAATCGCCGCCGACATGCGCCATCAGGTCATCGACGATCTGATCCATCAGTATATGCCGCCGAAATCCTATCCCGAGCAATGGGATACCGAGGGACTGAAAACCGCCATCCGCGAAAGCCTGAACATGGACCTGCCGGTGGCCGAATGGTCCGCCGAAGAAGGCGCCGATCAGTTAACCGTGCAGGAACGCGTGATCGAGGCCACCGACGCCTATATGGCCGACAAGACCGCGCAATTCGGCGAAGAAACCATGCGTCAGGTCGAAAAGCAGATTCTCTTGCAGA
This sequence comes from Paracoccus sp. (in: a-proteobacteria), assembly GCA_030538135.1. Lineage (GTDB taxonomy): Bacteria > Pseudomonadota > Alphaproteobacteria > Rhodobacterales > Rhodobacteraceae > Paracoccus. Next base: position 320 of record JAUNUO010000098.1, on the reverse strand, counting down.
TGATCGACCAGAAATGGCGCGAACATCTGGTGACGCTGGAACATCTGCGCTCGGTCGTGGGCTTCCGCGGCTATGCGCAACGCGATCCGCTGAACGAATACAAGACCGAGGGCTTCCAGCTGTTCGAAACCCTGCTCGACGGTCTGCGCGGCGATGTGACGAAACAACTGTCCCTGATCCGCCCCCTGACCGAGGCCGAACGCGAGGCGATGATGCGCCAGTTCGCGGCACAGCAGGCCGAGGCTCAGGCCGCCCAGCACCCCGAACACACCGAAGCCGAAGGCGGCGCCCCCTCGGCCCACGCCCCCGGCTTCAACGAG
>JAUNUO010000097.1:9132-10403 GCA_030538135.1 Paracoccus sp. (in: a-proteobacteria) | reverse complement strand
CGCGAGGTGTTGACGACGACCGCCGTCGGTTTCAGCAGTTTCAGCCGCCGCGCGTTCAGCAGATGGAACGTGCTTGGCGTATGCGGGGCATTGATCGAGATGATGTCCATGCGGGCCAGCATCTGATCGAGGCTTTCCCAATATGTCGCCTGCAATTCTTCCTCGGGTTCGGGGCGCAGACGTTTGCGGTTGTGGTAATGCACCTGCATCCCAAAGGCATTCGCGCGCCGCGCCACGGCCTGACCGATGCGGCCCATGCCCAGAATGCCCAGACGACGCCCGCCGACGCGACCGCCCAGATGCGCGGTCGGCGACCAGCCCTTCCAGCGCCCGGCCTGCATTTCGGCCAGCCCTTCGGGGATGCGCCGCGTCACCGCCAGAATCAGCGCCATGGTCATGTCGGCGGTGTCCTCGGTCACGACGCCGGGCGTGTTGGACACCAGAACCCCGCGCTGCCGCGCGCTGGAGATGTCGATATGGTCAACCCCCGCGCCATAGTTCGCGATCAGTTTCAGCCGGTCACCCGCCTGCGCCAGCATGTTGGCGTCAATACGGTCGGTCAGGGTCGGCACGACAACATCATTGTCGCGCATGGCGGCGACCAGTTCATCGCGGCTCATCCGGCTGTCGTCGGGACGCAGCGTCACGTCGAACAGTTCTTTCATGCGGGTCTCGACCGCTTCGGGCAGACGGCGGGTAACGGCGACCTTGAGACGAGGACGGGAGCCGGGCGCAGAGGCGATCATATTGACCTCACTTTCTCGATGACGTGCGGGCCGCGCCCTTCCCAAGCGCGGCGGCTTTTGGCAAACTGCCCGCGTTACGCCAGAGGCACAAGACCCCCCACGCAGGGGGCGGGCAAGATCGCGGCGGATCGTCGCAAGAAGGACAGGAAAAACGATGCACAAGGGGCTGAAGGCCGTGCTGGCGGCGATCGGATTTTCGGTGATGGGAATCGGGGTCGGGGCCGAAACCCCGCCGCAGCCGTTGGTTCTGGCTCAGGCCGTCAGCGCCGATGCGCAGATTTCGCGCAATGCCGATCAGGGCCGCGGCCCGGTGACGAACCTGCCCCTGCCCCGCTATGTCAGCCTGAAGGGATCCGAGGGCAACGCCCGCCGTGGTCCCAGTCTGTCGCACCGAATCGACTGGGTGTTCCGTCATGCCGGGATGCCGCTGCGGGTGGTGGCCGAGTTCGGGCACTGGCGCCGGGTCGAGGATCGCGACGGCGCCGGCGGCTGGGTGCATTACGCGCTGTTGTCGGGCGTGCGCAC
>JAUNUO010000097.1:3321-9032 GCA_030538135.1 Paracoccus sp. (in: a-proteobacteria) | reverse complement strand
GGCTGATCCAGCCAGTGTTCGTAAAGCTGGCTGGGCAGTTCCACGAAATCCTGCGAGACCGAGGTTCCCGACAGCGACGGCCAGGTCACATCCGACAGGATGTGATGCGTCGCATGGCCGAATTCGTGGAACAGTGTCTTGGCGTCGTCCCATGACAGGAAGGCCGGCGCATCTTGGGCATCGGGCGGGGTGAAATTGCAGACGTTCACCACGATGGGCCGCTGTCCCGCCCCCATGCCGTGCTGTTTTTGCAGCGTCGAACACCACGCGCCTGACCGCTTGCCGGGCCGGGCAAAGTAATCGCCGACAAAGATCGCCATCAGCCGCCCGTTCCGCGTGACCCGCCACGCCCGTGCATCGCGCGACCACAGCGGCGCATCGAAGGGCTGAAACTCGAGTCCGAACAGGCGATTGGCGGTGTCGAACACCGCGCCCAGCATCGCGTTCAGCGTGAGATAGGGCTTGATCTCGGATTCATCCAGATCGTGTTCGGCGCGGCGACGGCGTTCGGCATAGTGGCGCCAGTCCCACGGTTCCAGCGCGCCGTTCACGCCATCGGCGCGCAGCATGTCCGTCAGCGCGGCCTGATCCTCGGCGGCGCGGGCCTTGGCTGGTTTCCAGACCGCCATCAAAAGATCCTCGACCCGTTCGGCGTTGCCGGCCATTTCCGGGTCCAGCTTGTAGGCGGCGAAATCGTCATAGCCCAGCAACCGCGCCCGTTCGTGGCGCAGCGACAGGATTTCGGCGATGATCGCGCCGTTATCGGTCGCCGCACCGCCCGCCCCCCGGCCGGAACCGCGCGCGGCCCATGCCCGGAAAGCCACCTCGCGCAGAGCGCGGTCGGTCGCATATTCCAGAAACGGCACGATCAGGGATCGCGACAGGGTGACGACATGGCCATCTTGCCCGCGCTCCCGCGCCGCCGCGGCCATCGCCCGCACCAGCCAGTCGGGCAGACCGGCCAGCCCGTCGTCAGTCACCGGCAGGACATAATCGCGTTCGTCGGCCAGCACGTTTTGCGAAAACTGCGTGGTCAGCACGGCCATGCGGCTGCGGATCGCGGCCATGCGGTCGCGGTCGGCGCCGGTCAGCCCGGCCCCCGCACGGCGAAACCCGCGCAATGACAGTTCCACCAGCCGCGCATCCTCGGGCGACAGGCCGCCCGCATCCGCCACCGCCTGCACACGTGAATAAAGCCGCGCATCCATGCTGATCCGGCTGCCATAGGCGGCCAGTTTCGGCGCGAAATCGCGCTGCAACGCCTCGCGCGCGGGGTTCGAATCGACCCCGGCCAGCGTATAGAACACGGACAGAACCCGGTTCAGGCCCTCGTCCGCAACCTCCATCGCGGCCAGCGTATTGGCGAAATCCGGCGCGGCGGGGTTGGTCGCGATGGCGTCGTGCGCGGCCTCGGCCGCGGTCAGTTCGGCATCGACGACCGGTGCGAAATCACCATCCGCGATCAGGTCGAAACGCGGCAATCCCTCGGGGCCGGACCATTGCGTCAGTTCACCGTTCATTGCGCCACCTCTTGCGATACCGGGCCGCAGGCTATCCGAGACCGCACCCGTATCACAAGACCGCATCCGATACCGGTATTGCCGCCCGCGCCGGGGCGCCCGTCAGGTCGGGTCGGGCGGCGGGGCGATATTGGTGTCCTCGATCACGCTGCGATGTTTTTTCGCTTCGGCCAGCACGTCCTCGAACCGGCCCAGACCCTTGGCCTCAAGCGCGGGAATCAGCCGCAGGAAGGCTTCGGCGGTGGCCAGCGTGTCGCCGATGGCGGTGTGGCGATCCTCGGGCGGAATGGTGATGCCCAATCGCGCCGTCAGCGCATCCAGCGTATGATCCGCCGTATCGCCATAGACCAGCGCCGACAGCATCATCGTATCCACCACGCGATTGTCGAAATGCACCCCGGTTTCCAGCGCGGCGTGGCGCAGGATCATCATGTCGAAGGGCGCGTTATGGGCGACCAGAACCGTCCCTTCGGCAAAATGGGCGAATGCGGTCAGGGCGGCGGTTGCATCGGGTGCGCCCTGAACCATCGCATCGGTGATACCGTGGATTTCGGTGGAACCGGGCGGAATCGGGATGCCGGGATCGACCAGCGTGTCAAAGCGTTCGCCAGTCAGGCGACCGCGCGCGATCCGCACCCCGGCAATCTGGACGATCCGCGATCCGGGGGCAAGGCCGGTCGTCTCGGTGTCGAAAACCACGCAGGTCACGTCCCCAAGGCGCGAGGAGGCGACCCCGCGTCCGGCCAGCGCAAAGTCATAGGTCAGCCCGCCGCCCGCGCCGACAGACGGCGCCAGCGCCAGCGGCAGGATCAGCCGACCAAAGCCGCCCTGTTCCTCGGCCCAGATGCCGGTGCTATGCGCGGACAGCAGGTCCGCGCCGCTCTGTTCGGGCTGGTCGGGGTCGGGTGGCGCCGCCAGCCAGCCCTCAAGCCGGTCCATCGACAGCGCCGGTCCGGGCCATTCCAGCACCAGATGCGCCTCGGACGCGGGCTGGCCCTCGCCCGGTTCGACCGTCAGCCGCACCTCGTGCCCCTCGGCTTCGAGATTGTGGCCAAGGGTCAGCAAAAGCCCGTTCATCGCCCCCGCATCGGCCAGAAAATCCAGCGCCGGCAGGTCGGCAGCCGACCGCAGCCCCGCCGCAAGTTCCCGCAGGCTTGCACGGGCCGCGGGCGCGCCCTCGTCCAGCGCGTCGGACAGCTCGCGCGTGGCGCGGGCCAGCCCCTGCCCCTCCGCCCGGATCACCCCGGCCAGCGCGGGCGGGATCGGCCCGTCCAGATCCTGCAACATCGGCACAAGGGTCGCGGAATGGCGGCGCAACGATTCCAGCGCGGCGCGCGGCAGCGGCTGGCTGGCAGGGCGGTCGCGCAGAATCAGCAACGTGCCGCCCCCTTCCATCGGGCGCATCCGCCCCGACAGGCTGACCCCGTCCAGCGTCAGGCAGGACAGGTCGGTCGCCGGCACGCCGGTCGCCAGTCGCGCACGCGCGGCCTCGATCGCACCGGCGCGCAGGAACCGGTCCAAGGGTCGGTCCAGCGCCAGCCCCGGCAACAGCCGCGCGGCCGATGCGTTATAGAACACCACCCGTCCGGCACCGTCGGTCATCACCGCGCCTGCGCCGAAATCCGACAGGATCGATTCCAGCGTCGCCTTTTCGCGGGCCAGATCGGCGGCATGTTCGTGAATCGCCTCGGCCAGCGCCTCGGCCTGACGGGCGCGCGCCTCGGCGGCGGCACGGGCGGCGGGGCCAAGATCGGCCAGATAGCGCGCCTGTTCGGGGTCGGGTGCTGCGCCCGTGCGCAGCCCGCCGGCCAGCGCCTCGATGGGGCGGGCGACGTTACGATCAAACAGGAACCAGACAATCGCCACCAGCGCGCCGACGCCACTGAACCCCACGATGGCCGCGACGGACAGCGCCTCGGTGGCCGAAGGATCGCTTAGCCGCTGCCCCGCCATTATCAGCCCCAGCACCATCACCACCGCGATCCCGCCCGCGAGACCCAGAAAGATCAGCAGGACTCGCAGACGCAACGGCAATGCGGTCAGCATGACGTGCCGCCCCCTTCCAGCAGGCGCGCCATTTCCGCGCGCAATTCGGTCAGCTCAAAGGGTTTGGCGATGAATCCGTCGGCACCAAGCGCCATTCCCTTGCGGCGCTCGACCACGGAACCGCGGGCGGTCATCAACAGCACCCGCACCGATTTCAGCACCGGATCGGCGCGCAGGTCCTGAACGATCTGATAGCCCGACACCTCGGGCAGCATCACGTCAAGAAGAACAAGGTCAGGCATCGCCGCACGGATCGCCTCGACGGCGCCGGCGCCGGTGGCAAGGCGCGAATGTTCGTGCCCATCGCGCGTCAGCAGATAATCCAGCGCAATGGCGATATTGTCCTCGTCCTCGATCACCATGATCCGTGCCATACGCCTTCCCCCCCTCCTGCTTTGCTATGTCCCCAGACGGAAATGCTGCGACACCCATTCCCGGAACCGCCGCACGATGGCCAGCGAATCCTTGAGAGCCTGACGGTCCAGGGTGCCCAGTTCCTCCAGCCGGACCAGATTGTCCGGTTTGCGCCCCGCCTCCATCTGGCGCAGGTTGTTGTCCAGCTTGACCCCGATCAGGAACCGCAGCGCGTCGGTCAGATCGCGGGCCAGATCGGCGTCGATCCGGCGCGCATCGGCCAGCGCAGTCAGCCGGTCGGCGGTGCCGATCTGCGGCATCCGGTATTTCAGCGCCAGCGCGCGCGCGCCCTGCACGATGGGGAAAAGACCCAGCTTCTTGATGTCCACCTCGGCCGATCCGCGCCCGCTGAGACCGGGCAGGCGCGACCACCAGCTGCGATCCTCGGCAAAGCTGTTCACGGCGGCGGCAAAGCGCGCAAGATAGGCGTCGCTGTCGGACAGCAGCGTATAAAGATGCTCTTTCACCTCATCCAGCAGCGCGCCGTCCCCCGCGACCGCCACCGCATCAAGAAAGATCGCCAGATTCATCGGTCCTTCGGCATCATCGCCGTAAAGCCACTGGCCGATGTTGCGGCGGTATCCCGACACCGGCTGACGCCACAAAGCGTTGCTGACCATGATCCCGCCCGGACAGGGCGGATAGCCAAAGGACACCAGCGCCTCGGTAAAGGCCCGCGTCACCTCGGGCAGGTCGTCGTGGTCAAAGCCTTCGCGCAGGATCAGCCCGTTGTCCTGATCCGTCTTGATGATCTGTTCGCCGCGCCCCTCGCTGCCCATGACGATCAGGCAACTGTTTTCGCGCAGGTCGGCAGGGGCAAGCAGGGTCCAGAGACGGCGGAAGATTGCGCGGTTCAATTCGCCCGTCAGGGCGGCAATCACCTCGATCCGCACGCCATCGCCGTGCAGCACGCGGATCAGCCCGTTGATCTGTTCGGCGGCCCGCCGCAGCTCGTCGATATCGGTCGCCTCGTTCACCTGATGGGCGATCAGAAAGGAATTGTTGGCAACGAAACCCATCAGGTCCAGTTGCGCCAGCACGCCGACCACCTTGTCCCCGTCACGAACCGCCAGCCGGTGAACGCGGTGGCGCTGCATCAGGATCATCGCTTCGAACAGGTCGTCATCGACCGACAGCGACATGACCGGAAAGCTTGCCACGTCGCGCACCGCCAGTTCGGCGGGCGGCGTCGGCAACAGGATGGCGTCACGCAGATTGGTGGTGGTGAACATGCCCAGCCGGTCGCCATCGCGCACCAGCGCATCGCCAAGCGAGCGTTCGGACATTTCGCGGCACAGGCTGACAAGATCGGTGGCGCCATCGACCTCGAACGGTTTGCGCAGGATGGTATCGCCCACGCGCGAGGTCATCAGCGACACGAATTCGCGCCGGTCGTGATCGGCACCCGCCCCCCGTCGCGCGGCAGAGTCTGGAACGGCGTCAGCCGCCGGCACGGATGCCGACGGCTGGGCCAAGGTCACCGGGTCCGGGCCCGAAGGCCCGGCCGGATTGTTGCGATCTGCGGTCTTGCCCGTCAATGTTCGGACGCCGCGGCTGCACCGATGCCGGTCTCGGACCGGACTTCCTGCGCCAGATAGCCGTCACGGTCGATCCTGGCACGTGCCGAGTTGTCGGTGATCGAGAACAGCCAGATCCCCAGGAAGCCCAGCGTCATCGAGAACAGCGCAGGCGAGGTATAGGGGAACGGCGCGGAACCAGCCGGATTGCCCA
>JAUNUO010000097.1:0-3221 GCA_030538135.1 Paracoccus sp. (in: a-proteobacteria) | reverse complement strand
GAGAACAGCGCAGGCGAGGTATAGGGGAACGGCGCGGAACCAGCCGGATTGCCCAGCGTGGCTTCCCAGACCGACGGCGACAGAAGCGTCAGCAGAACCGAGGAGATCAGGCCCATGAAGCCACCGATAACGGCACCGCGGGTCGTCATCCCTTTCCACAGGATCGACAGGAACAGAACCGGGAAGTTCGCCGAAGCCGCGATGGCAAATGCCAGCGACACCATGAACGCGATGTTCTGTTTCTCGAACGCGATGCCCAGGATCACCGCCACGACGCCAAGGCACAGCGTGGTGATCCGCGACACGCGCAGTTCCGAGGCACTGTCGGCCGTGCCCTTCTTGATGATGCTGGAATAGATGTCATGCGACACCGCCGAGGCCCCCGACAGCGTCAGGCCCGCAACCACCGCAAGAATGGTGGCAAAGGCCACGGCCGAGATGAAGCCAAGGAAGATGTTGCCGCCGACAGCGTTCGCCAGATGGACCGCAGCCATGTTGCTGCCACCGATCAGGCCACCAGCCACCGGATCAAGGAAATCGGGGTTGGTCAGCACGAACACGATCGCACCAAAGCCGATGATGAAGGTCAGCAGGTAGAAATAGCCGATCCAGACGGTCGCCCACATCACCGATTTGCGCGCCTCTTTGGCGGACGGCACGGTGAAGAAGCGCATCAGGATATGCGGCAGACCGGCGGTGCCGAACATCAGCGCCATGCCGAACGATATGGCCGAGATCGGGTCTTTCACGAATGTGCCCGGTCCCATGATCGCCTGTCCGGCTGTTGCCGCCTCTTCCGGCGTTGCACCGCCCGCCGTCGCGATGTCGGTCTTGATCTGGACCGATGCCGCGAACAGCCGCTCGGGCGAGAAGCCGTATTTGGCCATCACCATGAACGCCATGAAGGACGCGCCGCCCAACAGCAGACATGCCTTGATGATCTGCACCCAGGTCGTCGCGGTCATGCCGCCGAACAGCACATAGACCATCATCAGACCACCGACGATGATAACGGCCATCCAGTATTCCAGACCGAACAGCAGCTTGATCAGCTGACCCGCGCCGACCATCTGTGCGATCAGATAGAACGCGACCACGACCAGCGTGGACGATGCCGCGAACAACCGCACCGGCGTCTGCGCAAAGCGGAACGAGGCCACGTCGGCAAAGGTGAACTTGCCCAGGTTGCGCAGCTTTTCCGCCATCAGGAAGGTCAGGATCGGCCAGCCGACAAGGAAGCCGATCGAATAGATCAGCCCGTCATAGCCGTTGGCCATGACCGCCGCCGAAATCCCCAGGAACGAGGCCGCGGACATATAGTCGCCCGCGATGGCCAGACCGTTCTGGAAACCCGAAATACCACCGCCGGCGGTATAGAAATCGGCCGCCGACTTGGTGCGCCCGGCTGCCCATTTGGTGATATACAGCGTCGCCAGAACGAAAACGCCGAACATGATGATCGCCGTCCAGTTGGTCGGCTGGCGCTGCATCTCGCCGGTGATCGCATCAGCGAACACCACGGTCGGCACAAAGATCAGCGCGGACAGACCAAGGAAGCGGCCCATGGACATGAATGGCTTCATTTCAGGGCCTCGCGCTTGATGCGGTCGTTCAGGTCGTCAAATTCGCGGTTGGCACGCATGACGTAAACGGCGGTAATCACGATCGTGAACACGATCACGCCGAAACCAATCGGGATGCCCCAGGTCATCACACCATCGCCCATGCGGACGGCCAGTGTTTCCTTGCTGAAGGCAACAATCAGGATAAAGCCGTAATATACGACCATCATTGCAATCGTCAGTATCCAACCAAAACGGAGCCGTTTGCTTTTCAGCTCCTGATAGGCGGGACTGGCTGCGATGCGTTCAAGCATCGAGTCCTGCATATGGATTCCCTCCTTACGAAAATCCTGTCTCTCCCTGCGTCAGCCTCCGTGAACGGCAGGCGACGCCCCCTGTCTTTGCAGCCGCGCCGGATCGTGGACCGGACGGCGGCGAAAGAACAATGGGCGCGCCCGCGTGGGGCGCGCCCGTCAGATCATCCGCGATTCATCCGGTTTTCGATCAGCTCGCCGACCACTTCGGGTTCGGCCAGGGTCGAAAGGTCGCCCAGGCTGTCGTAATCGTTTTCGGCGATCTTGCGCAGGATACGGCGCATGATCTTGCCCGAGCGGGTCTTGGGCAGGCCGGGCGCCCACTGGATCAGGTCCGGGCTGGCGATGGGGCCGATTTCCGTGCGGACCCATTTCACCAGTTCGGCACGCACTTCGTCGCTGGGTTCCACCCCGTCCATCAGGGTGACATAGGCATAGATGCCCTGCCCCTTCAGAGCATGAGGATAGCCGACCACGGCGGCCTCGGCGACCTTGCCATGGGCGACCAGCGCCGATTCGACCTCGGCGGTGCCCATCCGGTGACCGCTGACGTTGATGACGTCATCGACGCGGCCGGTGATCCAGTAATAGCCGTCCTGATCCCGCCGGCAGCCGTCGCCGGTGAAATAATAGCCCTTGTATTGCTGGAAATAGGATTCCTGGAAACGGTCGTGATCGCCCCACAGGGTGCGCATCTGACCGGGCCAGCTGTCGCTGATGCACAGCACACCTTCGGTTTCGGTTTCCTGCAACTTGCGGCCCGTTTGCGGATCGAGAACCGCAGGCTTGACCCCGAAATAGGGGTTGGTCGCAGAGCCCGGCTTGGTTTCCGTGGCACCGGGCAGCGCGGTGATGACGTGGCCGCCGGTTTCCGTCTGCCAGAAGGTATCCACGATCGGGCAGCGGTGCTTGCCGATGTGCTTGTCATACCAGACCCAGGCTTCGGGGTTGATCGGCTCGCCCACCGAACCCAGCACGCGCAGTTTCGACAGGTCGTATTTCGCCGGAACGTCGTCGCCCTTGCTCATCAGCGAACGCAGCGCGGTCGGCGCGGTATAGAACTGGGTCACGCCGTGCTTTTCGCAGACCTCCCAGAACCGGCCGGCGTCGGGATAGGTCGGCACACCCTCGAACATGACGGTGGTGGCGCCGTTGGCCAGCGGACCATAGACGATATAGCTGTGGCCGGTTACCCAGCCCACGTCGGCCGTGCACCAGAACACATCGCCGTCCTTGTAGTCAAAGACATGCTGATGCGTCATCGAGGCATAGACCAGATAACCGCCGGTGGTATGCACCACCCCCTTGGGCTTGCCGGTCGAGCCCGAGGTGTAAAGGATGAACA
>JAUNUO010000096.1 GCA_030538135.1 Paracoccus sp. (in: a-proteobacteria) | reverse complement strand
GCTCGCATCGCCGGCACCGCCGCCCTTGAACTGGCTCGCAGCGGCGGCCGCTATGGACTTGCCACCATGTGCGTCGGCGTGGGGCAGGGTGCCGCACTGCTGATCGAGCGCGTCTGAGCAACAGGAGGAATGATGATGAAAGATGTGATGGGCGGTTTTCGCTGGGACGATCCGCTGCTGGAGGATGAGCTTCACGAAGAGGAACGGTTGATCCGCGACACCGCACGGGGCTATGCGCAGGACCGGCGGGGCGCGAGGGCGACCGGCTGACGGAATATGACCACGATGTCCGCACCGGCCCCATCGCCCGGGATTTGCGCCCGGTGCGCAACGTCAAGCCGATCTGGTCGAAACTGGGTCTGTGGCCGTCGCTGATGCTGGGCGGGTTCGACATGTGGATGGCCAACCTGACCGGCTGGAACCCGATGGGAACCTGGAGCCACGGCAAGACTGATGCCGCCTCGACCGGCAAGGCCGCCGATTTCCCGGTGATCGACTATCCGCGCCCCGACGGCAAGCTGAGCTTTGACCGGCTGACCAACGTGGCCTTCAGCTTTACCAACCACGAGGAAAGCCAGCCCTGCCACCTGAAGCTGCGCGATCCCTCGATCCCGATTGCGGTGAACCTGCCGGAATACGACGAACCGGCGCAGCGTTACTGCCCGGCGGGCGTCTATGAGGTGGTGCAGGACACCACCGGCCCGCGCTTTGTCATCAACTTTCAGAACTGCGTCCATTGCAAGACCTGCGATATCAAGGACCCCAGCCAGAACATCGACTGGACCACACCGCAGGGCGGCGACGGGCCAAACTACCCGAATATGTGATCGGGCAGGGAAAGGGCGGCTTATCTGATAAGGGCGTCGACTTCAGACAGGCGGTGCGAGATTCGTTCGGGGAAGCCATCGCCCGCCAGACCAGCCGCGGCGGATCTGTTTCTCGGCGGCGGGCGTGGGTGACTATCATCTGCACATGGATCACAACTCATCCGAACCCGAGGGGGAAGATGTCAGGATACGCCGGGGGATGCGTGCCAGGGCGTGGGGCCTCATCGTAAGTGGGTGGCGGAGGCAACCAGGTAGATCATTTCTTCTACATTCCGTTTAATTTTACGGGCCCGCAACACATGGATTTCTGCTAAGCAGTTGCCAAATCCTGACAAGAAAGGAAATTCTGGCATCAGTAGTGGGCCGAGGTAATAGACTATCTCATAGCGGCTCTCGACAGCATCCAAGTCCAGTGCGACCCGCCGAGAAGGTCGGCAGCATCGAGCAGATCATCGCCGTGGCCGTCCAGCCAGTCGCGGAATGCGGCACTTTCGCGCAGCGCGCGCAGTTCAGGGGGTCTGAGAGCAGAATGAAACATCCGAGGTTTCCTTTTTTGTCCGGGTGCGCAAGTCCAGAGTGGACCGCTTCAAGATGCTCTGCGCGTTCGACGCACCCGTAACGACAAACTCTCCATGGGCTTCCGTTCGTCTGTCTTGCGAGCTTCAGCGGGAACGCCCGAAAGACAGACGAAGGGGCAATTATCTTCAGTCTTCAGGGCTGAAGATGCGCTCACCACGCGAGTTTATCGCAGCGCAAACCGAAACCGCCTGAGTGTCCGCTGAAACGGGGGCAAGATCACATCAGAATTAGATTTTTACGACTGTGCCAACAGCGCCCGTCGAACATAACCTTTATATTTGCAAAAGATTTTCTCCAGGATTCCGATTGATGATCCTTGCAGCTCTTTTATCCGGTCCCAGCATTCATGTTGCAGCAAATCCCTGGGTGAGGGGTCCTCGGGCAGGCCGAGGCCGCCGGCGACAGCGATTGCCTGCCAGACAGATGCGAACCAGCCCGGTGCATCCAGAGTTGCGTTAATCGCTGCAAGACGCGGCGGCAGGACGGCCATGGGGCGGCCGCACCGATCATAGGTGCGAAGCGGACTTAACGGTTCAGGCGGAAGGAGGCCGCTTTCCAGGATCGACAGGATGGCGAACAGGGCATTGAACGCCGAGCGCGCATTGCGCAGCGAATTTCGCTGCATGCCGACGCCGGCCGCTGCATCAAGCTCGTTGAGGCGGACGGACACTCGCCTTTCTGCCATTGGTCAGAGTCCTTGCTTCCGCCGCATGGGCGTCTTACGTTTTAGCCATCGATAAAATGAGAGTATGACCATGGCCGAGACCGCGACCCTGTCCTCGAAGTTCCAGATCTCGATCCCCAAGGCGGTCCGCGCGGCGCAGCACTGGGAAGCCGGGCTGACCTTCGCCTTCATCCCGAAGGGCACCGGCGTCCTGCTGGTGCCGGTGCCGAAGCCGGAGGCGCTGAAAGGGCTCGCGCGCGGCGCGTCCGCCACCGATTATCGCGACCGGACGGATCGGTTCTGATGATCCTCGTCGACACGTCGGCGTGGATCGAGTGGCTCATCGGCTCACCGACCGGCGAGAAGCTGTCCGGGCAATTGCCCGAACAGACCGAGTGGCTCGTACCGACCATGGTCCAACTGGAACTGGCGAAATGGCTGACCCGCGAGGTCGGCGAGGACAAGGCGGATCAGGTCATCGCATTCACTCAGGTCTGCCATGTCGTTCCGCTCGATACCGAGATCGCGCTCGCGGCGGCGGAGGCGTGCCGGGAGCATAAGCTGGCAACCGCCGACGCCATCATCTTCGCAACGGCCCGCGCGCAAAGTGCGACGCTCCTGACCTGCGACGCACATTTCGAGGGACTGCCTGGCGTCTCGCTGATCGAGAGGATCCAGGATTGACACCGGGGCCGCCATTCGCGGCCAGTTCCTCGTTCAGCTTCCGCACCATCACCGCTTCGATGATCGCGCCATTGAGGTGCCCGAAGCGCTTCAGCTCCAGCGCGGCGGGTGTCCCGGCGTTGGTGGTCGTGCCGACCGTCTCGCCCTGCGCCACCAGCCGCGCCGTGGCTGTCAGCAGGCCGGAGCGCTGCATCTGCTAGGTGATCTGGTCGAGCACGCAGCCGGAATACATCGCGTAGCGCGGCACCTCGGGCATGCCGGTCTCGATCGACATGCTGGGCAGCGTCTAGGACCCGGACTGGAACTCGTGGCTGACCGTCACACCTTCAGCAGATCAAGCAGCGGGTCAAAGGCGTACATCGCCGCACGTCGTCCGGAAGCCGGTTCAATGGTGCGCAGCATGCCTGCCTCGACCAGCCGTCGTGATAGCGCGCGTGCCGAGGATGTTGGGATGCCTGAGCGTTCGACGAAGCGGTCGTTGCGGAAGATCGGGCTCGCGAAGACAAAGTCCAGCGCCTGATCGTGGAACTGCGAGTTGAGGACGTCGCGGAACCGCTCCCGCATCTCGCCGTGAAGGCGGAAGATCGCGTCGGCCGTCTGGATGTTGACCGTCGCCTGGGCGTGCATCGCCTTGAGGAAGAATACGACCCAGCCGGTCCAGTCGCCGGTGGCCGAGACTGCGCGCATTCGTTCGATGTACTCGTCCTTGTTGGCTTCGAAGTAGCCCGATACGAAGAAGTTCGGCTGATGCAGGACGCCGAGTTTCCACAGCATCAGCGTGATCAGCATGCGGCCGATCCGGCCGTTGCCGTCCTCGAACGGATGCAGGGCCTCGAATTCGACATGCGCGATGGCGGTGCGGATCAATGGCCGCATCGTGCTTTCGTTGATGTAGCGGACCAGTTCGCCCATCGCCGGGCCCAGCTGCTCCGGGGCGATCGGAACGTAGTAGATCCTTCCCCGCCGTTCATCCCCGATGTAGTTCTGCTCGACCTTGTAGCTGCCGGGGCGCTTGCGGGCTCCCCGGCCAAAGGACAGCAGCTGCTGGTGGGCAGTCCGGATCAGGTGTTCGCCGAGCGGGGCGCCGTCGGCAAGCGCCTGTTGAGCATTCCGTAACGCGCGGGAGTAAAGGTAGGTCTCGACGTCGTCGTTGCGCGCTTCCCGATAAGGGTCGGCGCTGCCCGCGTCTTCTTCGGCTTCAAGGCGGTACAGCTCTTCGATGGTCGAGATCGTCCCCTCCATCCGGGATGAGGTGACCGCATCCTGGCGACGCAGGGGGGCGAGGAACAACTCGCTGTTCACCATTCCCGACATCTTTGCATCGTATCGGGCAAGGGAGGCCGCTGCCTCTTCAAGGGGCCCGAGAAGCACCTCGTAGTCGAGTGAGCCAAGGGGAAAGCCGCCGGTGTGATAGGTAACGGCATCTGTCAGATCGTAGGGTTTGATGATCATGCAGGCACCGATTCTGTCGCCAACGAGTGTTGCTGCGAACCTAGTCACAGCAAATGCACTTGGCAACAGAATATCGACCAATTCTAACATCAAAGGGCGTTGTCGCCAGCGGTCTGCCGCCAAGAAGGTTTGGTGACAGAGACTGGCAGGAAAATGGTATCAAAGCATGATCCCCTGTCATTCGCCGCAACTCTTGCGGAGAATGGGGGATCTAATCTCCGCCTGAACATTGTGGCGACTTGTTTCCTGAACAAGGGGGCAGGGTGGCGCTCAGCCGCTCCCTTGCATGTCAGGAACCCCCGGACAATTTCTGTTCCTGTCCGAGGTCTTGCAACACAAGCTCGCGCGCAGGACAGTCGGTACATCTGTGCCGCCGCTGCTCCGGCAGTCGCTCGGCCATGATCAGGATGGTGATCAGCACTGCATCCGAATGTTGCGCGAGCCGGATAAGATGCTCTCCGCTAGGCCCGCGTTCGCCAGACAGCCAGTACTTTGCCGTCCGCTCACTCGCTCCGGTCCAGCGCATCACCGTCTTGATGGCCTGATGCGTCGGCCCCAGTTCGCGGCGCAGGGCATCGGCAATGGCCGTGCGATAGGCGGTCTGTTCGGCGTCTGGGTGCACAGTTGTGCCCATTTTCGGCACAGATGTGCCCATCTTGATCCGCATCGCGGCGTCCTCCTCCGGTAAACCTGTGGAGAAGACAACACAGCGGCAGATTCCATTTTGCGCCCCAGCCAATACCCCGGGTCCGACCAGACGGAGACGCCTGCATGAACTGATCTGGAGACGGGCATGGCAGGCAGAGAGCTGCCCTCAAGAAAAGAACCGGCGAACTCCCCGCCAAAGCGCCGTGCGGCTGAATACGTCCGCATGTCGACGGACCATCAGAAATACTCGACCGAAAACCAGTCGGACGCGATCCGCAAATACGCGGAGGAACGCGGCTTTGAATTGGTCCGTTCCTACGCCGATGCGGGCAAGAGTGGGCTCAGGATCGAGGGACGCGAGGCGCTGCAGCAGCTGATCCAGGATGTGCAGGACGGCACCGCGGATTTCGAGGTAATCCTTGTCTATGACGTCAGCCGATGGGGCCGTTTTCAGGATGCCGATGAATCCGCCTACTACGAATACATCTGCCGTCGCGCCAACAAGCAGGTCGAGTATTGCGCCGAGCAATTCGAAAATGACGGAGGTCCGGTTGCCACGATCGTCAAGAGCGTCAAGCGCGCGATGGCCGGGGAATACAGCCGGGACCTTTCAAACAAGGTCTTCATCGGGCAGTGCCGCCTGATCGAACGCGGCTTCCGGCAGGGCGGTGCGGCGGGTTTTGGCCTTCGCAGGGTCCTGCTTGACGAACGGGGTGAAGTGAAGGCCGAGCTGAAGCGCGGTGAGCACAAGAGCTTGCAGACAGACCGGGTGATCCTGGTAGCCAGGACCCGACGCTGAGGTGCAGACCGTGCGCTGGATCTACAGCCGGTTCCTCAAGCACGGCCGCTCGGAAACCGAAATCGCGGCCGAACTGAACGAGCGCGGGATCCTGACCGATCTCGGCCGGGCCTGGACCCGCTCCACCGTGCACCAGATCCTGACCAACGAGAAATACATCGGCAACAACGTCTACAACCGGCGCTCCTTCAAACTGAAGCAGAAGCGGGTGGCGAATGGTCCGGAGATGTATCCGTTCGGAAGGGGCGTTCGATGCCATCGTCGAGCCGAAACAGTTTCAGAAAGTGCAAGCGATCATAGCCGCCCGGAACCGCCGGCTCTCGGACGACGAGATGTTGGAACGGTTGACGCGGCTGTTCCAGCGCCACGGCTACATATCCGGTCTGGTGATCGACGAGGCCGACGGGATGCCGTCCAGCGGCGCCTATGCCCACCGGTTCGGCAGCCTGATCCGGGCCTATTCCCTCGTTGGCTTCACACCGGACCGGGACTACCACTACATCGAAGTGAACCGCTTGCTGCGGCTGTTCCACGGCGACGAGGTGGAGCGTGTGATCCGCGAGATCACCCGTCTCGGCGGCACCGTGACGCGCAATCCGGCGACCGACCTGCTGACGATCAATGGCGAATTCACCGACTCCGTCGCTGTCGCCCGCTGCCGCGAAACCTCCACCGGCGGCCTGCGCTGGAAAATCCGTTTCGACACCGGCCTCGTGCCCGACATCACCATCGCCATCCGGATGGACCGAACGAACACCGCCGCGCTCGACTATTACCTGCTGCCCCAATTCGAGATGCGAACAAAACCCCTGGGGCTTGCCGAGGAGAATGGCCTGATGCTGGACGCTTTCCGATTTGAAACGCTCGATTTCTTCTTCGCCATGGCCCGCCGAGTACCGGTTGCCGAGGTGGCACCATGGTGAGCGAAGTCGAGATGCGGGACGAAGTGCAGGTGACTCCGATTTCCGCCATCACGGTGGAGAACCCGCGTGAACGCTCGGAAAAGACCTTCCGAGCGATTGTCGACAGTATCGGCAGGGTCGGGCTGAAAAAGCCGATCACCGTCGCCCGGGACGATGAAGAGGCGGGAGTGTCCTATCGTCTGGTCTGCGGTCAGGGTCGGATGGAGGCTTATGTCGCCCTTGGGGAAACCCAGATTCCGGCCATCGTCGTGGATGCGAGCGAGCCCGAGCGCCTTCTGCGCAGCGTGATCGAGAATATCGCCCGCCGCCAGCAGCGGCCGCTCGAGCTGTTGCAGGACATCGCCATCCTGCGCGACCGAGGCTAGGGCCGTTCGCTGATCGTTCGATCCGGGTTCCAGCGGCTTGGCGAACGGAACTGCGAACCTCGCCCAGTGCGCGCCCACTCTAACCCCAATGATTTCAATAGCATGGCGCTCTGAACCGAACTGCGCGCGGTTAATAGGTCCGGAGAATATCGGCCCTGAGAGACCGCTTCCGAGGCTTTTGGCACCGGGGCCGGTTAACAGCCTGTCCCGCATAACCCTTGAAAACAACAAGAAAATCCGGCCGCAGCCGGATCGGGAGAACGCTTTCGCGAGGGCAAGTGGCGGAGCGAGTGACTCAGGTGCCCAACTCTCTCCCGTGCTAATGTCGGACTACACGTAACGAGTGCGAAGTCCTGCGAATAAAAGTATTGCAGCTGAATGTTCTATTGCGTGTATGGCAATTGCAACTGAACATTCCGTTGGAACGCCGTTGGACGGAATAGGCCGTCGCTCGTCGATAAATGATGATCCAATTCTCGTTTCAACGAGACGAGATCGAGCATGTCAAGGTATCGGGTCTTGAAGGAGCTGATCTCGCTCTCTCGGAGTGCATTCCATCCAACTTCGTCAATCGTCTCGGCCACGAAACGCGAGAGGTTTGGCCCCCAATGGAAGCCCTTAATCAAGGCATAACGAAACGCTCGAACGGCATTACCCTTGGGATTTGGGTTAGGCCTGAGATTGATCTCAAGTACCTTTCGATCAAGATCATCAAAGTAACCTGGCTTTGCAGACAGCTTTTTATGTGAGAGATCGTAGATAATAGCGTCGCAACTAAAAAAAGTAACGTCTCGCAAGTCTCCGACCGTACTAACCCGAACATATCCTTTTAGATGTGCCCAAGTGCGCTGCAGAGGCCATACATCTATTTGCCATCTCTTTGATGGAAGCGCATAGCCACCAAATCGGTTTACGCGCGCACCGATAGCATGCATATGTTTCTCGAAAGCCGCCAAGTCGTATGGATCGATGACGAAGTCGAGATCGGACTTGAAACCGGCGTTCCCGAACATAGCGACATCGCGCAGCATGCCACCGATGAGCACAAGATGACCGTGAGCGTGAAGCTCCCTCAATGTGCGTCGCACGTCCTCACGCCCGCGATACGGTGAGTTTAGGAAGTAGCGAACTCGTTTTTCAAGTAGGTGTTCCATTGACCGGGCGCATTTCACGATAGTGTTTCAACAGATCATCATGCAGATCTATGCAGAACTGATCCGTCATGCCTGCCACCATATCGGTCAGGAGTTGCATTTCCCTGTACCGGACTGGCAGGCCGACTTCCGGATGATACTGTTCGACCTTGCCTTCAAAAATCCGACGATAATTCTTAGAAATCCGGCTGTATACATAGGCGGAGAATGGCGAGGTGCGCTTGCTGTCGAGATCTTTGTAGACCTTACGCTCGCTTATTCCTATCCACAGAAAATCCATTAGGCGATTAAGCGTGTTGTATCCATTCAGTTCAATCTCAAGAACTGACTTGTGGCTAAACGCATTCTGTCGATCAAAATCTTTTAGAGCATCGCACAGAGCTGCCGCTTGGGATATTTTGATCAGTTCTCCGTCAAAATTTCCTTTAACGATGTCCTGATAGTTGTCCTTGAACGCTTGGGCGACTGCAGAGACCATGAGGTGGATCGCATGCACGCGGAACTTCTGCGTCGCCACGTCCTGCAATTCGCTGGGATGCAGCTTCTGCCTACGAAGCACATCATACTCCCAGCGCGATAGTTTGCAGAGATGGCTTACAACCGGGTCAAGCTCGTCTTCTCCATTCTGATGATAGCCTAGGGAAGCCAAAAGATCGTTGAGGGAAGCAACTCCCTTCTTGATCGCGTCCTCCGCGTCAAGCACGGAGTACGCGATGTCATCGCATGCCTCCATCACCAGCGCGAGCGGGTGGCGAGCGTCACCCGCCAAGCCAACTTCACTCCGTATTCGCTCAACCAGCTTCTGTTCAGAAGCGAAAAAGCCAACCTTCTTGCGCGCCTGTTTACCTTTGTCAATTTTGTCGGATGAAGCCACATACTTCATGAGGGCCGCCAGCGTACCTAAGGTCAAATTAAGACCGAGGTCGTCACCAATGACCTGCAATTTTGTGAGCACGCGAAGTGTTTGGGCGTTGCCTTCAAATTGCAAAAAGTCTTGCTTGTGCTGCTCTGTTAACTGAGAAACATCTTTCGCAATTTCCGCGAACTCATCGGGTTTCGGTGGATTAAAGAGAGCGTTCGAGTTGCGCTGGAACCACGCTCGGATGGCATTCTCTCCTTGATGCCCAAACGGCGGGTTGCCAATATCATGGGCAAGCCCCACGGCTGCAAGCGTCGCGGGGACTGTCCTAATAGCATTGTCCGGCAGATCATTCTTGAGCAATACAGCAATTTCTACGCCCAACGAGCGCGCGAGGTTCGCAACCTCGTAGGAGTGAGTCAGACGGGTCCTGATACTCTCGATGCTCTCGAGCGGAAATACTTGAGTCTTGTCGCCCATCCGGCGAAACGGTGTAGAGAACAGGATGCGGTCGTGATCCCGCTCCTGAGGCAGACGGAACTGTCCCTCGGCGAACTCTGGCCCTGTCGGCTTGCCTTCAGGCTTCGGGCGACCAAGCAGATCCCCAAAACGTTTCTCGAAGAGCAAACGCGACCAGTCCGCCATTCTCCTGCTACCCTCCAAGCTCACGATTCGCTAAGCGTTCCCCTACCATCTATTGACGCATAGCAGACTGAGCAGGCAGCATCTAGCCAGCGTGCGGCTATGCGATGAGGAGCTCCTTGGAAGGGTTAGCTGTCGCCGTTCAGCCGACGGACCGCAGCCAGTAGCTCCTCGATCGCCTGTTCGGCAGCCGCGAGCTTCGTGGCTGCCATGAGCTCCTCCCGCCCGGCCATTGCGAGAAACATCCCCAGCACCTCGTCGGAGTGTCGCGCCAGAGCGACCAAGTGCTCCCCACTCGGACCGTATCTGCCGGCGAACCAGTTCTTCACCGTCTTCTCGTTGGCGCCGGTCCAGGAGGCGACGATCTTCGCCCCCGCCCGACTGTCTCCGAGTGATCGCTTCAGGGTCGATGCGATCTCCGCGGCGAACCAGTTGTCCGGCCCGTGCCGACCATTCCCAGTATACCCGTTTTCTTTCGGAAAGAACTTGCCCTTTTTCGGAAACGACATTCCAGCCTCCCGCGCGTTACATGGACACGGGGATTCAGCCGCAGCTCCGCGCGGGCTGGAGGATTTTGCCTGGAATGACGAGGAGATGCGTGCGTGGGCGGTCGATGGACGACCAATTCGGACAGGAGTGACGGGCCGCCCGAGATGGAGGTGCCTGCGGTCGCCTATGTCCGGATGTCGACCGATCATCAGAAATACTCGACCGAGAACCAGCTCGACGTCATCCGCAAATATGCATCGGATCGCGGGCTTCAGATCCTGCGCGTCTTCGAGGATTCCGGTCGGAGCGGGCTACGCCTCGACGGCCG
>JAUNUO010000095.1:6440-10447 GCA_030538135.1 Paracoccus sp. (in: a-proteobacteria) | reverse complement strand
GACCTGCAATGCGATCTGGTCGGTCAGGCCATAGCTTTCCCCGCCGGGCCATGCCGGCGGGGAAAGAGGGATTCGTCTCAGTGAACGGTCGGTTCGTCGCGGGGGCCCTCGCCGACCGCGCCCAGCTTGTGACCGGCGGTGCCAACATGGTTGCCGACGATCAGCCCGCCGTCACCCGCGCTGACATGCACGGTCTGCCCGTCCAGAACCTCGCCAGACAGCAGCATTTCCGCCAGCGGGTCTTGCAGCGCGCGCTGAATCACGCGTTTCAGCGGGCGGGCGCCGAACACCGGATCATAGCCTTCCTCGGCCAGCCAGTGCGTCGCCTTTTCGTCCAGATCCAGCGTGATCTTGCGGCCCGCCAGACGGCGTTCCAGCAGGGCAAGCTGGATGCGGACGATAGAGTCCATATTGTCGCGCGTCAGGCGGCGGAAGATGATGATCTCGTCCAGACGGTTCAGGAATTCGGGGCGGAAATGCGCCCGCACCGCCTCCATCACATCGGCCCGCGCCGCGCTGCTGTCGGCCTCGGCCGGCAGATGGCTGAGCGCCTGCGCACCGAGGTTCGAGGTCAGGATGATGAGCGTGTTCTTGAAATCGACCTTGCGGCCCTGACCATCGGTCAACTGCCCGTCATCCAGCACCTGAAGCAGGATGTTGAACACATCCGGGTGCGCCTTTTCCACCTCGTCGAACAGCACCACCGCATAGGGGCGGCGGCGGACGGCCTCGGTCAGCGCCCCGCCTTCGTCATAACCGACATAGCCGGGGGGCGCGCCGATCAGACGGCTGACCGCGTGCTTTTCCATGTATTCCGACATGTCGATGCGGATCATCGCGTCTTCGTCGTCGAACATGTATTCGGCCATCGCCTTGGTCAGTTCGGTCTTGCCGACGCCGGTGGGGCCAAGGAACAGAAAGCTGCCCAAGGGCCGCTTTTCATCCGACAGCCCGGCACGGGCGCGGCGCACGGCGCGGGAAATGGCGGTGACCGCCTCGGCCTGACCGATGACGCGCTTGCCAAGGATATCCTCCATCTTCAGCAGCTTGTCCCGTTCACCCTCAAGCATTTTCGAGGTCGGAATCCCGGTCCAGCGTTCGACCACCTCGGCGATCTGTTCGGGGCGCACGGCCTCTTCGACCATCAGCGCGTTATCCTGATCCTCGGCTTCGGCCAGTTGCTTTTCCAGCCCCGGAATGATGCCGTAGGACAGCTCCCCCGCACGGGCCAGATTGCCCTCGCGCTTGGCCTGATCCAGTTCGGCGCGGGCGCGGTCAAGCTGTTCCTTCAGCCCTCGCGCGCCTTCCAGACGGTCGCGCTCACCCTGCCAGCGCGCGGTCATTTCGGCGCTGCGCTGTTGCAGGTCGGCCAGGTCCTTTTCCAGCCGTTCCAGACGGTCGCGGCTGGCGGCATCATCTTCTTTCTTCAGGGCTTCGGCCTCGATCTGCATTTGCAGGATCTGCCGGTCCAGCGCGTCCAGTTCCTCGGGCTTGCTGTCCACCTCCATCCGCAACCGGCTGGCGGCTTCGTCCACAAGGTCGATCGCCTTGTCTGGCAGGAAACGGTCGGTGATATAGCGGTTCGACAGTTCCGCCGCCGCCACCAGAGCCGCGTCGGAAATGCGCACGCCGTGGTGCAGTTCGTATTTTTCCTTGATCCCGCGCAGGATGGAAATCGTGTCCTCGACCGTGGGCTGTTCGATCAGCACCGGCTGGAAGCGGCGGGCAAGGGCGGCGTCCTTTTCGATATACTTGCGGTATTCATCCAGCGTGGTCGCGCCGATGCAATGCAATTCACCCCGCGCAAGGGCGGGTTTGATAAGGTTCGCGGCATCCATCGCGCCATCGGTCTTGCCCGCGCCGACCAGCGTGTGCAGTTCGTCGATGAACAGGATGATTTCGCCGGCGGCGTTTTCGACTTCCTTGAGGATGGCCTTCAGCCGTTCCTCGAACTCGCCGCGGTATTTCGCCCCGGCGATCAGCGCGCCCATGTCCAGCGCCATCAGTTTCTTGTCGCGCAGGGATTCGGGCACGTCGCCGTTGACGATGCGCAGCGCCAGCCCTTCGGCGATGGCGGTTTTGCCGACGCCGGGTTCACCGATCAGCACCGGGTTGTTCTTGGTGCGGCGGCTCAGCACCTGCATGGCGCGGCGGATTTCCTCGTCCCGACCGATGATCGGGTCGATCTTGCCCTGTTCGGCGGCCTCGGTCAGGTCGCGGGCATATTTGCTCAGCGCCTCCATCGTGTCCTCGGACGAGGCAGAGTCAGCCGTGCGGCCCTTGCGGATGTCGTTGATCGCACCGTTCAGTTTCTGCGCGGTGACGCCCCCCGCATCCAGCGCGTCCTTGGCACTGGTGTTGACCATCGCCAGCGCCATCAGGATGCGTTCGACGGGCACAAAGCTGTCCCCGGCCTTCTTGGCGATCTGCTCGGCCTCGTCCAGCACGCGGACCATCGACGGATCGACGTAAACCTGCCCGCCGCCTCCCTTGACCTTGGGCAGTTTCGTGACGGCCTGATCGACGGCGGATTGCACCCGCCGCGCATCGCCGCCCGCCCGCGTGATCAGGTTGCTGGCCAGCCCCTGATCGTCATCCATCAGCGCCTTGAGCAGATGTTCCGGCACGACCCGCTGATTTTCTTCGCGGATCGCAATGGTCTGCGCCGACTGGATAAATCCGCGAGACCGTTCAGTGAATTTTTCCATGTTCATGTGGTTTTCCTTTTGCAGCCCCCGCCTGTGGGC
This sequence comes from Paracoccus sp. (in: a-proteobacteria), assembly GCA_030538135.1. Lineage (GTDB taxonomy): Bacteria > Pseudomonadota > Alphaproteobacteria > Rhodobacterales > Rhodobacteraceae > Paracoccus. The sequence continues at coordinate 7,700 of JAUNUO010000095.1, read as the reverse complement.
CGCCCGTCATGGCGCGTCCCGGTGCGGGTCTCGGATTAATAATTGGTCACGGCGGCGCGGGGTTTCAAGCGTCGGCGGGCTGTGTAAAATGGCGCGAAATCAACGGGAGTGTGCGGGATGGACGACAGGCTGATCGTGGCGCTGGATGTGCCGAATGCGGTGGCGGGGCTGGCGCTGGCGGAACGGCTTGGCGATACGGTGGGGTTCTATAAGATCGGGCTGGGGATGCTGACCGGCGGCGGGTTGGCCCTGGCCAACGAGCTGAAGCAGGAACACGGCAAGCGCATCTTTCTGGACATGAAGCTGTTCGACATCGGCGCCACCATCGAGGCTGCCGTGCGCGGGCTGGCGAAATTCGATCTGGACTTCCTGACCGTCCATGGCGATCCGCATGTGATCCGCGCGGCGAGGGAAGGGGCGGCGGGGTCGGGGCTGAAAATTCTCGGCGTGACGGTTCTTACTTCGCTGGACCGGGCCGATCTGGATGCGGCGATGATCGCGCCGGGCGATCTGCATGATCTGACTGTGGAACGCGCCGCGCGCGCGTTCGAGGCGGGGGCTGATGGCGTGATCTGTTCCCCGCGCGAGGCCGCCGCGATCCGTGCCCTGCCGGGATCGCGGCTGATCGTGACGCCGGGGGTGCGGCCCGAGGGTGCCGATCCGGGCGATCAGAAGCGGATCGAAACGCCCGCGGCGGCGATTGCGGCCGGGGCCGATCATATCGTCGTCGGGCGCCCGGTCTGGCAGGCCGCCGATCCGCGCGCGGCGGCGCAGGCGATTGTTGCCCAATTGGGGCCGCGCGCGGTGCATTAACGCTGCGTTCACGGCATGGCATGATCGTCGTGGCATCCGTAGTCGCAAAGGGGAAATGCCATGACCAGTCAGAAAACCGCCCAGGAACAGGTGCTGCACGACCGGCAAGAGGCGCAGAACGATCTGGTGCTTTCCTTCATGGCGGTGCGCCGGGCCGTCGGTCTGCTGGGGTTTTTCCTGCCGCTGGCCCTGCTGGGGTGGAGCGTGATGCAACGACAGCCGATTTTGCCCACGATTTCCGATTATTATTACAGCCCGGCCGGGGTGGTCTTTACCGGCACGCTGTGCGCGATTGCGGTGTTCCTGTGGTCGTATGAGGGTTTTCGTCGGCTGCGGGATGAGTTTTTTAGTGATCTGGTGGTGGCGCGGATCGCTTCGGTCGGGGCGCTTGGGACGGCGATGTTCCCGACCGTGCCGGATTTCGCCGCGCCCCTGTGCGAGATCGGC
>JAUNUO010000095.1:2416-6340 GCA_030538135.1 Paracoccus sp. (in: a-proteobacteria) | reverse complement strand
GCTGGCCTGTTTCGCCTTTGCGACAGCCTGGGCGGTCAAGGGCGACGGCATGGGCTGGCTGGTGCGGTGGGTGGCTGGGGCGGCGGGATGACGCCGCCCCTTTTGCCTCAGCCGTTGATGGTCGAGACGGCGATGCCGGTCAGCTTGTTGTTCGCGGCCTTTTCCATGTCAAGGATGCGGCCCAACTGATCGGCGGCCTCGGTATTCCCCAAGGTGTTCGCCCATTCCCGCAGCGTGCCATAGCGGGCGATCTCGTAATGCTCGATGGCTTGCAGGGCGCCGATAACGGCGGCCTCAAGCGCCTCGCCCTGGGCATCCTCGATGATACCTTCGCATTCCTTGATAAGTCCTTCGATGGCGTCGCATTTCTCGCCGGCCGGTTTGACGTCGATGGTGGCGAATACGCCCTCCAGCATTTTGACCTGTTCCTTGGTTTCGGCCATGTGGTCGCTGATGGCTTTTTTCAGATCGGCGGTTTTCACCGCTTTTTCCGCCTTTGGCCCGGCCTTCAGGATCGCCTTTTCGGCATAATAGATGTCTTTCAGCGTATGTTCGAAAGCGTCGGCAAGGGTTTTCATCGCGTCTCTCCCAGGGTCAGAATTGACTGTGCCGGGATAACCGCCCGTGGCGGTGGTTGGTTGCGATGGCTAGTCTTTGTTAAGCATCCGCGATCAGCATCTCGCGCACGATGTCGCGGAAGGCGGGGATCGCCTGCGGATGGCTTGCGAATTCCGTGATCGGCATCAGGCGCAGCGCCTGACCTTCGTCACCCAGCCGGGCCGCCGCGGCCTCGGCCTCGGTGATCGGCACGATGAAATACCACCCGATGCGGCCCGGTTTGCTGATCGAGGCGCGCGGTTCCCCGTGGGCCAGGCGGTCCGGATCAAGGCGCAGCCCGGTTTCCTCGGCCAGTTCGCGCAGGGCGCAGCCCTGCGGGGTTTCACCCGGTTCGGCCCCACCGCCAGGCAGATCCCACATTCCGGCCCAGGGCAGGCCCGGCAGATCGTCGCGCTGCATCACCAGAATGGCGTCGCCGCAGGTCAGCAACAGTTTGGCACCGACAAAGCGATCAGTTGTCATTGATGTCGCGGTCCCAGACACGCACCTGTCCCCGGCTGTGCGGCAAGGCCCGGCGCAGCAGCAGCCAGATCACCCCCGACAGGATCGCCGTCACGACCAGCGCCATCGGCAATCCGCCGGTCCAGATCCCCGCCAGCAGCGCCAGCCCCATCAGTGCGGTGGCGACCGCGACACCGACAAACACCCACCCCGGCAGCGCCAGTTCCAGCGCCGCCAGCGCCAGTGCCGCGATCAGCCACAGCCAGCCGTTCGACCAGATCACGGCTTGTCCCCGCGCAGCAGGCGGAACGCATCCGAGAATGCGTCCAGCGCGGCGGCGGGGATCAGCACGGTCTGCTTGCCCGGACCAACGCCCACGGCGGTCAGCGCATCGACCTGTTTCATCGCCACCTGATATTGCGCCGCCTGAATGCCGCCCGTGGCGATGGCATCGGCGATGGCGGTGGTGGCGAAAGCCTCGGCCTCGGCCAGAATGCGTTTCGCCTTGGCTTCTTGTTGCGCGGCATACAGATCGCCGTCGGCGGCCAGTTCGACGGCGCGGCGCTTGCCCTCGGCCTCGGTCACCTGCGCGCGGCGGGCGCGTTCGGCGTTAAGCTGTTGCAGCATGGCGGCGCGGGTTGCCTCGTCCAGATTGACGTCGAGGATTTCGGCGCGCGTCACCTCGATCCCCCAGTCATCGACGACATTAGCCAATGATTCGCGGATACGTTCGATCAGTTGCGCGCGGTTGGACTGAACCTGATCCAGTTCCATCGTGCCGATTTCGGACCGCACGATCCCGGCCACCGTGGTGGCGATGGCGGCGTCGATGTCGCGGATGCGATAGACGGTCTTTTCCGGTTCGATGATCCGGTAAAAGACCGAGGTTTCCACCTGCACAAGCACGTTGTCGGCGGTGATCGCGTCCTGTCGGTTGGTCGGCAATTGCCGTTCCAGAATGGAAATGCGATGCGCCACGCGGTCGATGAAAGGGGTGATGATATTGATCCCCGGCCCCAGAACCGACCGCAGCCGCCCGAATCGTTCCACCACGAATTTTTCCGATTGCGGCACGATCCGCACGGCGGACGAGATCGCCAGATAAATGACGATGGCAAGGACGATCAGCGCCCCGTTGCGGGTCAGCAGTTCGATGATCTGATCGGGCATGGGGTCTCCGGTCTTATTCCGCCGCCATGACGGCACTGTTCCCGCCCGCCTCAAGCTGCGACAGCGCGGCCACGACTCGAGTCATCCGTTCGGCGAATTCGCCAAAGCCGGGCAGGGGGGTGATGGTCGTTTCATCCATATAAAGACTGCGGTCGATTTCGACCTGCACGACATGGATGTTCTGCGCCGGCCGGCCATAGGCTGATGCGATATAGGCGCCCGCAAAGGGGGCGTTGCGGCGCACGTGCCAGCCTTCGGTCTCAAACGCGGCGGCGATGGCGTCACTGATGCGGGCAGATGCGGACAGGCCGTGGCGGTTGCCTAGGACGATGTCGGGGCGGCTGCCGCTGAGATGGCCAAGCGCGTCGCGCGGCATCGAATGCATGTCGATCAGGATCGCCTGCCCGAATCGCGCACGCGCGGAAGCGATGAGTGTGGCAAGCGCGCCGTGATAGGGGCGCCAGTAACGATTGATCCGCCGCTCGGCCTCGGTCCGGTCGATGGGGCTGTGGTGAATCACCCGCCCCTGCGTGACGACGCGGGGAATCACCCCCAGCCCGGCCATGGTGCGCTGATTGAGCGGATGACGCGGCACCCCGCGCACAAGCTGCGGGTCGATCTCGTCGGGGCCGCGGTTCAGGTCGATCAGGCAGCGTGGATAACGGGCGGTCAGCATGGCCGCGCCGTGATCGGGCGCGGCGGAAATCAGCTGATCCACAAAGGCGTCCTCGGACGAACGCAGCACATTGCGCGGCAGCGTCGTGCCGGCCAGAAACCAGTCGGGATAAAGGCTGCCAGAATGCGGTGAGCCAAAGATCACGCCGCTGGCCCAGTCGCCGGGAACGTGCAGGTCAAAGAGCGGCTGGTCTTGGATCATGGGGCGGCCTTGGTCGGAACGACTGCCAATCTATAGCCTGTTTTGTTTATCGCCAATAGCACTTGAAACCCTCTGAGCCTGCCTATATAGACACGCGGACCAAACGCGATTTGGCCAATGCACCCGGCGGGTGCTGGCAGAATCACCAAGGTAAGGGCGGTTAGCTCAGCGGTAGAGCACTACGTTGACATCGTAGTGGCCACTGGTTCGATCCCAGTACCGCCCACCATTCGTTCGCCGCCCCCGGCATCAGCGTCGGGGGTATTTCGTTTTCGCCAAGGCGGCCAGCGCAGCGCCGCGTATGAGGAGAAGACCATGAAGGTTCGCAACTCGCTCCGCTCGCTGAAGCAGCGGCACCGTGATTGCCAGGTCGTGCGCCGCAAGGGCCGCATTTTCGTCATCAACAAGACGAATCGTCGGTTCAAGGCCCGTCAGGGCTGATCGGCACGATCTTTTGGAAAGCGAATGACCCGCCGCGAGGCGGGTTTTTCTTTGCGCGGTCGTGCCCAAGGTTGCGAATCTGGGCAAACAGGAAGCGGCAGGCATGATCGAGCGGCGGCACGAGGGCGGGGGGCGGGTCTCGCGGGCGATGTATTCGCGCTGCGGCGGTCATCGCTATCTGCTTGAACGGCGGTGGGCACCGGGGGCACGGTTGGTCTGGGTGATGCTGAACCCGTCCACCGCGACCGAGTTGTCCAACGATCCGACCATCGAGCGGGTCGAGCGGCGGTCCCGGATGCTGGGCTATGATGCGCTGTCGGTCGTCAATCTGTTTGCCTTTCGCGCGACCCGGCCCGCCGATCTGGCGCGGGCCGAGG
>JAUNUO010000095.1:0-2316 GCA_030538135.1 Paracoccus sp. (in: a-proteobacteria) | reverse complement strand
GGCGGGCGTGGCCATGACTGGCTGGCCGGGCAGGGCGGCAACGATACGCTGCGCGGCGGGCCGGGCAATGACACCCTGTTCGGCGGCGAGGGCGATGACCTGCTGGAAGGTGGGCCGGGCGACGACTGGCTGTCGGGTGGCGAGGGTAACGATACGCTGATCGCGGGGCCGGGGAACGATGATCTGGACGGCGGTGCGGGCGACGATCTGCTGATCGGTAACGATCGCGGGCAGGCCTGGCTCAACGGCGGTGCGGGGGCCGATACGCTGATGCCGGGTGCGGGCGATCATGCCGAGGGCGGCGAGGGGGCTGACAGTTTTGCGTTGCGCCCGGTGACGGGGCGCATTCCGATCATCGGTGATTTCGACGGGCGCGAGGACCAGATCGAAGTGCATCTGCCCGCCGACGCCGCGGACGATGTTCACCTTGAATTTCTGGAACAGCGCAATGGCAACATGATCCTGCGCGTCGATGACATGCCGGTGGGTGAATTCCATCAACCGCTGGCTCTGGATCAGGCGCGGATCGTGGTGGTGCGCGCCTAGGGCTTTCCTTTCGCGGGGTTATCCTCTATAGGCGCGCATCCGCTGGGTGTTCTGCCTGTGCGGCGCTCCATGGGCCTGAGCTGGACGACATCCCGGCCTGCGCCATAACCCTTTGATCCTGAAAGGAGACCCCGATGTCGATTACTGTCGAGGAAAAGAACAAGGTCATTAAGGAATACGCGACCAAAGCCGGCGACACCGGTTCGCCCGAGGTTCAGGTGGCGATCCTGTCCTCGCGTATCGCGACCCTGACCGAGCATTTCAAGACCCACAAGAAAGACAACCACAGCCGCCGTGGCCTTCTCAAGCTGGTGGCGCAGCGCCGCAAGCTGCTGGACTATCTGAAAGCCAAGGAAGAGGCGCGCTACACCGCCCTGATCCAGCGTCTGGGCCTGCGCCGTTAACCTTTCGATCGTTTCGATGTGGACGCCCGTGGTGAAAGCCGCGGGCGTTTTGCGTTGCGCAACGGGCGCGCGGTGATGTGCCACGGTCCCCGCCGGATGATGGCGCTTTGGCCAGCGTTTGCTGGGTTTTCGGTTGTGCAGGGCGTCCACCGATCATGCACGGGCTGTACACAACCTGTACACAGGCTGCGGGCGTGCGGTTAGGGATGTGTTGATGGATGTTGCGCGGTGGGTGCGGGGCACCAAACCGGGAAGGGGGGTTGGTGGGGTGGAACCCCACCCTGCGGGGTTACGCGGAGGGGGCGGCAAGGTGAAGGGTATGGGCGCGGCGCGCTGTCAGTCGCTGATCCAGCGGCTGGGCGGGGCCGCGGAGGTCGCGCCCGCCGGTCAATGACGGAACGGCCGCAGCGATGCTGGCGATTTGCGTTTTATTGCCAATCGCTTGCGTGAATTAGTTGTTGTGATTGGGCTTGGAAAAGCTGTCAGTGTCACGGTGAAACATGGCAACCCTGAAAATCGTCCGCTTGCAGCCGCGCGGCGCTGGTGATTTGTTTCCAACTTCGGTTCAGCTCTGGCTGGATGAACAGCGCATTCCGATTGCGCACGGGACAACCTTCGGGGTTCTTGGAAACATGGCTCCTGCTGGTGAGGACAAGTTATCTTTCTTGCTTTTTACGGAGGGAAAGATGGATATTGGAAGCGAATATAAGACGGGTCGCTACGGCCAGAGCAATCTTTATTCGGATCGCCAAGTCACTGTTGGCGAAATGTTTACTATCGACTGGGATGACGACGGGAAGGTAACTTATCAGGTAGAGCAGATTACACCCCTGACCTGAAACCGAGGTTCTCATGGCTCATTTCTTCACTGCCGACACGCATTTTTCCGATGACGGCACGCGCCGGTCCTTTTCGCGTCCGTTCCGCGACGTAATGGCGATGGATGCCGCGATGATGGCGGGGCTTGCGCCGCTGGGGGCCGATGACGATCTGTGGATCGTCGGCGATTTCGCCGCCTGCGATACCGAGGATCAGCGCGCATCGGCCCGCCGCGTCTTTGACACCATTTCCGCGCGCAAGCATCTGGTGCGCGGCAACCACGACCCTGAATGGGTCGTCCGGGAACTGCCCTGGCAGTCGGTTGACGATCTGGTCGAAGTTTCGCTGGATGGGCGGACGGTGGTGCTGTGTCACTATCCGTTGGCGACGTGGAACAATGTCCGCCGGGGTGCGATCCATCTGTTCGGCCATGTCCACGACCGCTGGCCGGGGGGCGAAGGGCAGGTCAATGTCGGTGTGGATCTGTGGAACTTCCAGCCGGTGACGCTGGATCAGGCAGAGCTTGCGGCGCTGACGTTGCCACCGT
>JAUNUO010000094.1:9474-10688 GCA_030538135.1 Paracoccus sp. (in: a-proteobacteria) | reverse complement strand
GCGATCATCTGCGCGCCGGTGGTGTCGATGAAGGTCACGCCCGCCATGTCCAGAACGACCAGCCGCGGACGCGCGACGATCCGGTGCATGACGTTTTCCATCCGCGCCACCGATCCGAAGAACACCGGCCCGTTCAGGTGAAAGGTGACGGCCTGCGGATCGCGGGCGTCAAAGCCCTCTCCGGGCACGGCCTCGGACAGTTTGGCCATGCGGGCGATGAACACCGCCCCGCCGACCGCCATGCCGACGACGATCCCTTCGGTCAGGTCGCGGAAGATAGTGACAAGGAACGTCACCGCCATGGTCACCCCGTCGCCCCGGCTGATCCGTGCCAACGCGGCAATGGCGTGAAACTCGATCATCTTCCACGCCACGACGGTCAGCAATCCGGCCAGCCCGGCCAGCGGAATCGCCCCGGCCAGAGGCGCCGCGACCATCAGCGTCACCAGCAGGATCACCGCATGAACCATGCCCGATCCCGGCCCCGCGGATCCGGCGCGCACGTTCGTTGCCGTCCGCGCGATGGTGCCGGTGGTGCAGAACCCGCCGAACAGCCCCGCCCCGATATTGGCGATGCCCTGCCCGATCAGTTCGTCATCGGCGCGCATCCGGGTTCCGGCCATCTGATCCGCGACCATTCCCGACAGCAGCGATTCGATGGCCCCCAGCAAAGTAAAGCTGATCGCAAAAGGCAAGGCGGCGCGCATCATCCCGATGTCCACCGCCGGAAGTTGCGGCATCGGCAGCCCGGCCGGCAGCGCGCCAAAGCGGTCGGCCACGGTTTCCGCCGGCAGAACCAGCCCGGCCAGCGTCGCCACCGCCACCGCGATCAGCAACGACGGCAGGCGCGGCGCCCACCGCTGACAGCCAAGGATCGTGCCGATGGTCAGGATCGCGATGGCAAGGCTGGCCCCGCTTGCCGTTTCCCGCACCGCCAGCAGCGCCGGGATTTTCTCAAGCAATGGCCCCGGCTCGGCGCCCGGCAATTGCAGGCCGAACAGGTCTTTCATCTGGCTGGTCAGGATCACGACGCCGATGGCGGCGGTAAAGCCCAAAATCACCGGATAGGGGACATAGCGGATCGTCCCGCCCATCCGTGCCAGCCCAAGCAGCGCCAGCATGACCCCCGACATGATGGTGGCCACGATCAACCCCGGCACGCCGATGGCAGCCACGCAGGCCGACACCAGCACGATGAACGCCCCCGCCGGCCC
>JAUNUO010000094.1:5335-9374 GCA_030538135.1 Paracoccus sp. (in: a-proteobacteria) | reverse complement strand
CGCGGCGCAGGATCGCGGCATGAACCCGATCCGCCAGACCGACGATCACGCCCGCGCCATCGCCCGCGACCTGCTGACAGGAATGCGCCACGCCGTGCTGTCGGTGCTGGACCCCGCCACCGGCCACCCGCACCTGTCCCGTATCGCTTGCCAGGTTGGGCCGGACGGGATGCCCGTCGCCCTGCTGTCCGGCCTTGCCGCGCACAGCCGCGCGCTGATCGCCGATCCGCGCGCCGGCCTGCTGGTGGAATCGCCGCCCGCCAAGGGCGATCCGATGACCCACCCGCGCCTGTCGGTGCAGGTTATCGCGCGGATACTGACCGATCCGCCGCCCGGCATCCGCGACCGCTGGCTGACGGCGCATCCGCGCGCGGCGGTCTTCATCGACCTGCCCGATTTCCGTTTCTGGGAACTGCGGCCGCAATCGGCCTGGCTGAACGCCGGTTTCGGCGCCGCCTTTCGCCTGACCCCCGCCGACATGGCTGCGCCGCCGCCGGGCTGACCGGCGGCGGCGCGCATCCTGACCGTCAGGCTCGGCCGGATTTCAGATCAGATCGGCGTGTCCATACGCGCCAGAACCGCGACATTGCCCTTGACCGCCGATCGCCAGTTCAGCTGAATTCGGCGGTTGTTGGTTCCGGCACGGTTGCGGACCCAGGGCATCTCGGCCACCTGAACGTTGCTGGCATTGGTGATCGCGCTTTCCGCCGTCACCGATTCCACCGTCTTGGTCCAGCCCTGAAACGGCAACCCGTTCGCCGCAGGCAGGGTCCAGGTCGAGGCTGCGGTGGACTGCGCATGACGGATCAGCAGCGGGTTGGCGGTATAGGTGTTGATGCCGTTGAACATGTTGCCGGTGAAATGCACGTTCCGGGCCTGATTGTGGTCCAGATCGGCAAAGGTCGTATCGACCCGGTCCACCCGGCTCACGTTGCCGTCCAGCGCCTTGAACACGTTGCTGGATACGGTCAGCCCGTGGACGAAATGGTTCTTGCCATAGGGCTTGATCGTCAGCCAGGTGAACCAAGACGCCGTGTTGCTGCACAGGAAGGTGTTGCCGGTGATCGTCAGCCCGCCAAAGCTGAACTGGTTGCCAGTGAAATTCGGGGTGGCCGAATGTTCGTTCGTCCATTCGATGGACGAGTTATCGACATAGTTCCCGGTAATCGTGGTCTGCACGTTCTCAAGCGTCATCACCAGCCCCGCATAGCGCAGCCCGTTCTTGGCGCCGTCGCCCTGAAACCAGTGGTTGCCGGTGATGATGTGCCCGCCGCCATGCGCGACCATGAAATGCCCGAACCGAACGAAACGGTTGTCGCGGATTTTCACGTCATTGGCGTTGACGTTGATGGCGATGGTGGTGCGGTCCTGCGCCAGCTTGTCCATCTCGTTCGACAGGAACTGGCACCGATCCACCAGAAGATCCTGACAGCCGCGCCCGATCGAGGTGATGCCGCGATCGCGCGGGCGCACCATATAACAATCGCGGATCGCCATCATCGAGCCGGTAGGCGCCAGCATGACCCCGCTGGACAGGCCGTTGCACTGGAATTCGATGTCGGTGAAATTCACCCGATCAAAGCCCTGCATCCCTGAAAAATCAATCAGATAGCGATAGCGTTCAAAGCGATAGCTGCGCGTGCCATTGCCGCCATACAGCGGCTGCGACAGCGTCAGAGTGCCGCGCGACACATCCTTGGCACGCACATAGACCTCGCGACCGACGCCGTTGCCGATCACGCGGCTGCCCACCTCGACCGCCGCGACGTTGACCACATTGCTCAGAGTATAGGGGGCGTTGACGCTGTAGGTTGCCTGACTGTTCGACACGCCGGTCGCCCATTTGCCGCCTGACGCGGCCATGATCTGCCCGTTGCAGATGACGCGGCGGTTCGACCAGGCACTGACGGCGGGCATGATTTCATGCATCATCATCGGCTCGGTCAGGTCCACCCGGCGGCCGCGCAGGTCCAGGGATACATGGTCGGTATAGCCGAACAGCGCCTGCAACGCCTTCTTGAACCCCAGGGTCTCGTTTCCGAAAGCATCGGCATAGGTCGGAAAATCAAAGTTCTGCATGAACACGATGCGCGCGCGCACAGGTGCCTTGATCCGCCCCCTGAACCGGATGGGCGAACTGATCGACAGGTCCGAATTGATGAGATACGTTCCCTCGGGCACAAGGATCGACCCACCCTTGCTGGCCCGGTCCGCCGCGATAAATGCCGCCCGGTCGTTCGTCACACCGTCGCCGCGCGCGCCATAGTCGCGCACGTCCACCCAGTCGATCATGCTCGGAACGAAGGCCGCCGTCACGTCCTCGACCCTGATCGATTCGATACGGATCGCGCCGCCATTCGCGCCTGTCAGGTCGATGCCGAAATGGCCGAACACCGCGCTGGTGCCCCAGCTCATGTCCACGCCCGGACGGCTGCCCACGCCGACGATCGCGCTGATCTCGACCACGCGGCCATAACCGGTCAGCGCCCGCGACGCGCCGACCTGCGTCACATCCGAAATATTGGCGCGCGCGCCATTGCCCGCCCAAGCCCCGATCCGCACACTGGGCAGAGGCCCGGCCACCGCCTTGACCCGCGCCGAGACGCGCAGGTAGACCCCCGGAATCATGGGGGTTTCACCGACAAATCTTAGCCGCGTGACAGATTCCGTCTTGATGATTTCCATGCAGGTGCCGAAGTCCTGATCGGCCGGCACGATGGCGGCATTGGTCGCCACCGACCACAGCGGCGTGCCGGGCCGCCCGGTCGTGCGCGACCAGACATTCAGCCCCGCGCTGAAATCCGGCGGCATCAGCGTCAGACCGTTCGTGATGGCAATATTCATCCGTATCTCTCCCAGCAGCAAAAAGGGACGCCCGGCCCCCGAGATGCGTGAAGAATTAGTTTACAGATGGTTAACGCCGGCTGAATCGAGCGCACGTTGCATCACGCAACACCGCGCCCGATCCAATTTCTGTTAAAAAATCGAAGCCTTAGCCGACCAGTTCCCCAGCCAGCGCCCGCGCTATCAGCGCCTGCGTTTCCTCAACACCATACAGCGCCACGAACCCGCCAAAGCGCGGCCCCTGATCGGCGCCCAACAGCACCTGATACAGCGCCCCGAACCAGTCGCGCAGCGGCTCGAACCCGTGGTCCTTGCCGACCGCGAACACCATCGACTGAAGCGCCTCGGGATCGGCCGGGCCGTCCCATGCGGCCAGCCGCGCGGCCAGATCCTCGATGGCGGCGCGCTCCTGATCGGTGGGCAGGCGAAACTGCCGTGTCGGCGCCACGAAATCGTTGAAATAGCGCAGCGCAAAGCCCGCGGCCTGATCCAGATCGGGATGCGTTTCGGGGCTGGCCTCGGGCGCGTAACGGCGGATGAAACCCCACAGCCCCTCCTTGTCCTTGGCCCCGGCGACCGAGGCCAGATTCAGCAGCATCTGGAACGGCACCACCAGATTGCTGACCGGCACATCGCCGCCGTGGATATGCCAGACCGGGTTCGCCGCCTGCTGTTCCACCGTCTGATCGGGATAGGCGCGCAATTGCTGATGGTATTCGTCCACCGCCTTGGGGATGACATCGAAATACATGCGCTTGGCCGTTTTCGGCTTCTGATACATGAAATAGGACAGGCTTTCCGACGCCGCATAGGTCAGCCATTCGTCGATGGACAGCCCGTTCCCCTTGGATTTGCTGATCTTCTGCCCGTGCTGATCGAGGAACAGTTCATAGGTGAAATGTTCGGGCGGACGCCCGCCAAGGATCGAACAGATCCCGTCATAGATGGGCGTATTGGTGCTGTGATCCTTGCCATACATCTCGAAATCGACATCCAGCGCGGCCCAACGGGCACCGAAATCCGGCTTCCATTGCAATTTCACATGCCCGCCGGTGACGGGCAGCGTCCATTCGCGCCCGTCCTCGTCATCGAACGTTACCTCGCCGCGCGCCGCATCGACGTTCTTGATCGGCACATACAGCACCCGCCCGGTTTCGGGGTGGATCGGCAGGAAACAGGAATAGGTCTGCTGCCG
>JAUNUO010000094.1:0-5235 GCA_030538135.1 Paracoccus sp. (in: a-proteobacteria) | reverse complement strand
TCAAAGGGCCAGGCCTTCGATTGCATCGCGGCATCGCGCAGGGTTGTCATCGCCATTCTCCTGATAGGGTCGCGGCGGGCTTATTGAAACGGCACGCAATGGTCAATATTTAGCCCACAGCGACGGAGGCACGAATGACGCTCGAGAACCCCGGTTTTTCCGAATGTGACGCGCTGGTGGCGGTGATGGTCGCCGTATCGGTGTCGGACGAGACGATGCGCACATCCGAAATGGTGGCCATTCAGCGCATGGTCGATCATGCCCCGGTCTTTGCCGATTACGACGCAGACCGCATCCGCGCCGTCAGCCAGACCGTCCTGACCCTGTTCGAGGAAGAGGACGGGCTGGACGCCCTGTTCGGCCTGATCCGGGATTCCCTGCCCGAACGGCTGTATGAAACCGCCTATGCGCTGGCCTGCGACGTTGCCGCCGCCGATGGCAAGCTGAACGAGGTCGAGGCCGAAATGCTGCTGGAAATCCGGCACGAACTGGACGTGCCGCGCCTTCACGCCGCCGCGATCGAGCTTTCGGCGCAGGTCCGCCACCGCGTGCTATAGGCGCGCGGTCCAGCCCCGGATCAGGTCGCGCTGCAACGTCTTGGCCGCGCGGGTCCAGCGCGCCACACCCGGCGATTGTTCATGCCCGGCGGCGTCCGCGCGCCGCGCGGGATCGGTGCTGACGATGGCAAAGACCACCTTTCGCCCGCCCGCCGTATCCGCGTAACCTGCCAGATTTGAAATGAAATTCAGGGTGCCCGTCTTGGCGCGGACACCGGGCAAGGCCGCTTCTCGCCCCAGATCGTCGGTCAGCGGATTTTCCCGCAACAGATCGGGCAGACCCAGCCTCATCCCCGGCCCGGCCAGAACCTGCGCCATGGTCAGCGGCGAAATCCGACTGGCATCCGACAGGCCGGAATGGTCAGCAAAGCGCGCCTCGCCCAAAATCCCTTGTCCGCGCAGCCATTCCGCCATCGCCGCGCCCGATTCCGCCAGACCCGCCGCGCCGCTGACGGCAAGCCCTATGGCCTCGGCCGTCGAATTGGTCGAATAGCGCAGCAGCGCGCGCACGATCACGGTCAGCGGTTCGCTGTCGATACCGGCCAGTTCGTCGCCCGGCGGCAGGGTCTCGATCACCTCGGGCGCGGGCAGAACCAGACCGCGCGCCCGGCACAGCGTCTGGAACACGTCGCCCGCATACAGTTCGGGCAAGCGCACCGGCAACCAGCGGCTGCCCTGCTGACCAAGGGCCGCGCGCGACACCCGCCACCGTTCGGGCGGACCTTCGCCAAGGTAACGGAACACCTGCGACTGTGCCGCAACCTCGGCCCGGATCGTATAGGCGCGCGGCGATTGCCGCGCCGCCCGTGCCTGCATCTGCATGTCGTAAGCGCCCGGCGCCGTTCGCCGCCAGCCCAGATGCACCCGGTTGAAATTCAGGATCATGCCCGACAGCGCGGGGTTATAGGCCAGATGCATCGCCTGTCCCGGCGCGATCTGCGGCAGACGCGGCAAGGCCCCGCCCCAGACGGCAAAGCGCGCGGGCGTTCCCGCCCCCGCCGCCACCAGATCGGCGGCCAGCCGGTCCAGCCCGTCGCTGTCCAGATGCGGATCGCCCCCGCCCGCCAGAATCAGCATGTCACCCGCGCGGATGATCCGCGTGCGGAACCGGTGCTGAGGTCCAAGCCGGTCCAGCGCATAAAGGGCGGTGACGGATTTCAGCGTGCTGGCGGGCGGCACCGCCCCCTGCTGCGTCGTCACGTCCAGAACGGCGCCGCTGCCCGCGTCCAGCACGGCATATTCCACCGCACCGGGCAAGGCCGCCCGCCCGATGATCGCCGCGCTGCCGGGCACCGGGCGCGGTGCCGGGCGCATCGCCAGACCCTCGGCCCGCGCGGCCCAGGGCATCAGCACCGCCCCGATCAGAAATCCGCGCCGGCCAATGGTCATTGTGTTCCCCTTTCCTGCCGCATCTGCCGCGCCCGGATCGCGGTCGAGGACAGGTTCGACATCGGCACATTCACCAGCACCCAGGCCGGCGGCACCGCCGACCCAAGCCGCCGCGCCTGCGTTTCCGGCAAACGCCAGCGGGCCATGATCTGCGCCGCCGGCGACAGCCGCGCCCGCAGCCGCGATCCGGGCCGCGCAATCACCCCGATCGGCACCCGCCCCGCGATCTCGCGCCAGCGGTCCCACCGGTTGAACTGCACCAGATTATCGGTTCCCATCAGCCAGACAAAGCGCGCCTCGGGATAGCGCGCCTGCAAGGCCGCGATGGTATCGGCGGTCATCCGGGTGTTCAGCGCCGCCTCGATCCCGGTCACGGTCACACGCGGATTGCGCATGATCGCCCGCGCCGCCGCCAGCCGGTCGGCCAGCGGCGCCGGGCCGCGTTCCTTAAGCGGGTTGCCCGGACTGACCAGCCACCAGACCCGATCCAGCCCGAACCGGCGCAGCGCCTCTTCGGTGATATGGACATGGCCTTCGTGCGGCGGGTCGAACGACCCGCCCAAAAGGCCGATGCGCTGGCCGGGCACGACGAAGGGAAAATCATCTTTCATCCGCCCGGTTTAGATCAGCCTCCGGCGCAAGAAAAGCACCGGACGCCGCGCCGCAGCCCGGCACCGGGGCAAGTGCGGCAACCGCGTCATACTGGCACAGAAAGACCTGTCCGGTCAGATCGCCCAGGAAATGCGACCGCCCCAGCCGATCCATCACCGGCCCCTTTACCTCGGACAGATGCAGCATCACGTCCATTTCCTCCAGACGCGTGTTCAGCGCTTCAAGGCTTTCCAGCGCCGACAGGTCGATGGCGTTCACCGCCGGACACATCAAGACCACATGCCGGATGCGCCCGTCGCTTGTGACGCGATCCAGAATGTAATCCTCAAGAAAGCGGGCATTGGCGAAATACAGGCTTTCGTCGATCCGCAGGGTCAGCAGCGCCGGGTCGGTCAGCACCTCGTGGCGCAGGATATTGCGGAAATGCTGCGTGCCGGGCATCAGCCCCACCTCGGCGATATGCGGGCGCGAGGTCTTGAACAGGTGCAGCGCGATGGACAGCGCCACCCCCGCCATCACCCCCGTTTCCACACCCAGCAGCAAGGTCACGGTGATGGTCGCGGCCACGGCGGCGAAATCGGCGCGGCTATAGCTCCAGGCGCGGCGCAGAATGCTGAAATCCACCAGCGAAAGCACGGCGACGATGATCGTCGCGGCCAGCGTGGCATTGGGCAGATCGGCGATCAGCGGCGTCAGCAGCGCGGCGGCAATGGCCAGCCCGACCGCCGTGAACGCACCGGCCGCCGGCGTTTCCGCCCCGGCATCGAAATTCACCACCGACCGCGCAAAGCCGCCCGTCACCGGATAGCCGCCGGTGAACCCGGCGCCGATATTGGCCATGCCCAGACCGATCAGTTCCTGATCCGGGTCGATCCTTTCGCGCCTCTTGGCCGCCAATGTCTGCGCGACCGAGATCGATTCGACGAACCCGATGACCGAGATCAGCGCCGCCGGCATCAGCAAGGCCCCGATCAGCGCGGGCGACAGGTCCGGCATGGTCAACGGCGGCAGGCCCTGCGGCACCTGTCCGACCACGGCAACGCCGCGCGCATCCAGATCAAAGACGACGACCGCCAGCGTGCTGGCTGCGACTGCCGCCACCGGCGCGGCGCGGGTCAGGATCGTGGCCGCGACCTCGCCCAGACCGGCACGGCGCAAGGCGGGCTTCAGCCCCTGCCGCGCCCACCACAGAAACGCCAGCACCGGCAGGCCGATAGCTATAGTCAGCGGATTGACCTGCGCGATGTTCGCCACCAGCGCGGGTAGCATCTCGGGCAGGGTCTGCCCGCCGCCACCGATGCCCAGCAGGTGCCGCAACTGGCTGACCGCGATCAGGATGCC
Source organism: Paracoccus sp. (in: a-proteobacteria) (assembly GCA_030538135.1). Classification (GTDB taxonomy): domain Bacteria; phylum Pseudomonadota; class Alphaproteobacteria; order Rhodobacterales; family Rhodobacteraceae; genus Paracoccus. The sequence continues at coordinate 1,336 of JAUNUO010000094.1, read as the reverse complement.
CGAGGCGGTAATGAACCCGGCAATCACCGGATGCGACAGGAAATTCGCCAGAAAACCCAGCCTGAACAAGCCCATCGCCAACAACATCGCGCCCGACAGCACGGCCAGCGTCAGCGCGGCGGCGGCATAGCTCATGGTCCCCGCCTGCGCCACCTGCCCCACCGCCGCCGCCGTCATCAGCGACACCACCGCCACCGGACCGACCGCTAGGGCGCGGCTGGTGCCGAACAGCGCATAAAGGACGATGGGCACGATCGAGGCATAAATTCCTGCCTGCGGCGGCAGCCCCGCCAGCATCGCATAAGCCAGCGACTGCGGGATTAGCATAATGGTGACGATCAGCGCCGCCATCAGGTCACCCGACAGCTTGCGCCGGTCATAGCGCCGGCCCCAGTCGAGAACCGGCAGATAGCGCGCCCATCTCGTCATGGATTACAGCCCGTTCACCGGCACCTTGAGCATGGGGCGCCCGTCCTTGTCGGTCGGGATTTCGCCCGCGCGCATGTTCACCTGCAACGATGGCAGGATCAGCCGCGGCATGTCCAGCGTGGCATCGCGCGCCTCGCGCAGGGCGACGAATTCCTCGCGCGTGCGACCGCCGCCGACGTGGATGTTATGGGCTTTTTCCTCGGCCACGGTGGTTTCCCAACGGATCTCGCGGCCGCCGGGGGCATAGTCGTGGCACATGAACAGCCGCATCCGGTCGGGCAGCGCCAGCACCTTCTGGATGCTGTCATACAGCACCCCGGCATCGCCGCCCGGAAAATCGGCGCGCGCGCTGCCGCCGTCGGGCATGAACAGCGTGTCACCCACAAAGGCCGCGTCGCCCACGACATGCGTCATGCAGGCCGGCGTGTGGCCGGGGGTGTGGATGGCGAAACACTCCATCCCGCCGATCCGATAACGGTCGCCATCGCGGAACAGCCGGTCGAACTGGCTGCCATCGCGCTGAAATTCGGTGCCCTCGTTGAAAATCTTGCCGAAGGTATCCTGCACCGTCAGGATATGTTCGCCGATCCCGATGTGCCCGCCCAGACGTTCCTGAATATAAGGCGCGGCGGACAGATGGTCGGCGTGAACATGGGTTTCGATGATCCATTCCAGCCGCAGTCCGCGTTCACGCACAGCCGCGATCAGCTGATCGGCATGGTCATAGGTGATCCGCCCGGCGGCATAATCAATATCCATCACCGAATCGATGATCGCGCAGGCATCGGAACCGGGATCCTTCACGATGTAACTGATCGTGTTCGTCGCCTCATCGAAATAGCCCGTCACCTCGGGGTGGAGATTCATGTTCACGGGATAGGCGGTCATGCGGCGCTCCTGTTCTGTG
>JAUNUO010000093.1:8966-10758 GCA_030538135.1 Paracoccus sp. (in: a-proteobacteria) | reverse complement strand
GCCTGCACCTGCCCGCCATCGCGCACGAGGCCGGGATCGACTTTGACCTGTTCGACGTCTGCGACATCTTCCGCGACACGCCCTATTTCGTGAACCTGCGCCCCGGCGGCGATTACGTTGCCAAGGATCTGTTCGAGGCGGGCGGCGTGCCGGTCGTCATGCGCGAATTGCGCAAGGCGGGTCTGATTCACGAGGATTGCATCACCGCCAGCGGCAAGACGATGGGCGAGGAGCTGGACCTTGTGACGCGCGAAGCAGATGGCAAGGTGATCCACCCCGTTGAAACCCCGATCACCCAGACCGGCGGCGTCGTCGGGCTGAAGGGCAACCTTGCCCCCGAAGGCGCCATCGTGAAGGTCGCCGGCATGAAGCCCGAGGAACAGGTGTTCACCGGCCCCGCGCGCGTGTTCGAATCCGAGGAACTGGCCTTCGAGGCGGTGCAGAACCGCGGCTACAAGGAAGGCGAGGTCATCGTGATCCGCAACGAAGGCCCCGCAGGCGGGCCGGGGATGCGCGAGATGCTGGCCACCACCGCCGCCCTGTCGGGGCAGGGCATGGGTAAGAAGGTCGCGCTGATCACCGACGGGCGCTTTTCAGGCGCGACACGCGGGTTCTGCGTGGGTCATGTCGGCCCGGAATCGGCGCATGGCGGGCCGATTGCCCTGCTGAAGGATGGCGATGTCATCACCATCGACGCGATCAAGGGTGAAATCAGCGTCGATCTGTCCGACGACGAACTGGCCGCGCGCAAGGCCGATTGGAAAGGTCCGCGCCCGACCGATTACGCCTCGGGCGCGCTGTGGAAATATGCCAGGCTGGTCGGCGGCGCGCGGTTCGGTGCCGTCACCCATCCCGGTGCCGAGGCGGAAACCCACGTCTATATGGACCAGTAAGACCCGTGTCGGGGCGCGAACACGGCCGGCTGTCGCGGTGGCTCAGGGCGCGGACGGCGCGCGACTGGGCCACGCTGGCCGGTGCCGCGCCCACGCTTGGTCGGGGCGAGACCAGCCGCAGCCTGCGTGACGAGGCGCGGCTGCTGCAACGCAGCCTGCGCGACTTTCTGCGCGCGACCAGCCCGAGATCGCAGGTCGCGCAGGAAACGCTTGGCGCGCTGGACCTGCCCGATGGCACCGACTGGCGCTGGCGGCCCACGCTGATGGCGGCGCGGACCTGGCGGCTTGGGCTGGCATCGCCTGAAAGCGGCCGTCGTCTGGGGCAGGAAATGCGCATCTGGCATGACGGCGGGGCGAATGCGCCGCTGATCCTGCGGCAGGTCGCGAATACCGGCGCCATCGACCTGGCCCCGTTCGGGGTCGTTCTGGAAAGCTTCGGCTTTGGCGGAAGCTATGTCTCGCTGACCTTCGATCTGCCGCCGCAGGCCGCGCAGGGGCTGACCCGCAGCCATATCCTGCGCATCGAAACCCAGATCGGTGCCGAAGCCGCGGGGCAGGGGCTGATGGCGCGGCTGAACATCACGCACGGGCCGAACACCGATGCGGTGATCCTGCCGATGCAAGCGCCCGGTGCCGGTGCGACCGAGGTGCAGGTGACGGAATTCGACCTTTCCTCGCTGCCGCTGAACGAAACTCAGATCAGCAAGCTTTGGCTTGATGTGATGCTGGATCATCCACGGATGAATGCAGTCAGGTTGCGCGATCTGATCGTGTCGCGCCACCACCGCGCCGCATTGTAAGGGGGCATGATGGATCAGGACAGCGCCAGCTTTGTTTCCCTTGGGCTGACCGCGGGGCGGTGGTCGGGCATCCTGCGGTCTGAACAGGCGCCCGGACGG
>JAUNUO010000093.1:4823-8866 GCA_030538135.1 Paracoccus sp. (in: a-proteobacteria) | reverse complement strand
ATCGAATTGCTGCGGGCGGAACTGGAAATCATCAAGGCAGAGTTGCGCCGCATGGCGCGGGGGTAAGCCCGGTCGCCGTCCCGCCCAACGATGCGTATTCGGGCAAACATGGGGCGGCGGTTCTGTCATGCGCCTGTCACGATTGCTTGCGAAATGCAGGGTGGGGGCCTATATCCCTGCTTTCCCTTTTTGCCCAAAGGTTTCGCCATGTCTGATCTGCAAACGCCCTATTATCTGATCGACAAGGCGCGGCTGCGGCGGAACATGGAACTGATCGCCCAACTGCGCGAGGCGTCGGGTGCCAAGGCGCTGCTGGCGCTGAAATGTTTTGCCACCTGGTCGGTGTTCGACTTCATGCGCCCCTTCATGGATGGCACCACGTCGTCATCGCTGTTCGAACTGCGTCTGGGGCACGAGGAATTCGGCGGCGAAACCCATGCCTATTCCGTGGCCTGGGCCGATCACGAGATCGACGAGGCTTTGGGCTATGCCGACAAGATCATCTTCAATTCGCTGGGGCAGTTGGATCGGTTCGGCGACAAGGCGGCGGAACGTGGGATCACCATGGGGCTGCGCCTGAACCCGCGCTTTTCCACCAGCGATTTCGATCTGGCCGACCCGGCCCGCCCGTTCAGCCGCCTTGGTGAATGGGACGTGCCGCGGCTGGAGGCGGCGCTGGACCGGATCAGCGGCGTGATGATCCATTACAACTGCGAAAACGACGATTTCGACTTGTTCGATCAGCAGCTTGCCCGGATCGAGGCCGAATTCGGCGCGATCCTGTCGCGGCTGGATTGGGTCAGCCTTGGCGGCGGCATCCATTTCACCGGCGAGGGCTATCCCATCGACAGGCTGGCCGCGCGGCTGCGCGATTTTGCCGACCGCCACGGCGTTCAGGTCTATCTGGAGCCGGGCGAGGCCAGCATCACCAATTCCGCAACGCTTGAGGTTTGCGTTCTGGACCTGATCCATAACGGCCGTGACGTCGCCATCGTGGACAGCTCGACCGAGGCGCATATGCTTGATCTGCTGATCTATCGGCAGGATGCGAAACTGCCGCGTCATGGCGAGCATGAATATCAGATCGCGGGCAAGACCTGCCTTGCGGGCGATGTGTTCGGGGACGCGCGCTTTGACGCGCCCCTGGCCGTGGGCGACCGGATCAGCATTCAGGATGCGGCGGGCTATACCATGGTCAAGAAGAACTGGTTCAACGGCGTGGCCATGCCCGCCATCGCGATCCGGGACGAGGACGGAACGATCCGCCCCGTGCGCCGGTTTACTTATGACGACTATAAGGGCAGCCTGTCGTGACTGCTCCCAACTCTGCCACCGGGAAGGAGACGGAATTGGCCGACACCATCAAAAAAAACGTTCTGATTATCGGCGCAGGCGGCGTGGCGCAGGTCACGGCGCATAAGGTCGCGCAATGGGCGGCCGAATTCGGCGAACTGCACATCGCCAGCCGCACCCGGAAAAAGGCCGATGCGATCATCGCCAGCCTGCGGGACAAGGGGCATGACATGCCCTTTACCAGCCATGCCATCGACGCGATGGACAGCGACGCGGTTGCCGCGCTTATCAAGCGGCTGGATGCGAAGATCTGCATCAACGTCGGTTCGGCCTTTGTGAACATGACCGTTCTGCAAGGCTGTATCGAAACCAAATGCGCCTATATCGACACGGCCATCCACGAAGACCCGGCCAAGATCTGCGAAACGCCGCCGTGGTATGCCAACTATGAATGGAAGCGGCGCAAGGACGTGGAAAAGGCCGGGATGACCGCCATTCTGGGCGCCGGTTTCGACCCCGGCGTGGTCAACGCCTATGCCCGCTTTGCCGAGGATGAATATTTCGACAAGATCGAATCCATCGACATCGTGGACATCAACGCGGGCAGCCACGGCCGCTATTTCGCGACGAACTTTGACCCGGAAATCAACTTCCGCGAATTCACCGGCACCGTCTATGCGTGGCAGGGCGGCAAATGGACCGAGAACAAGATGTTCGAGGTGGGCCGCGAATGGAATTTGCCCGTCGTCGGCAAGCAGACCGCCTATCTGTCCGGCCATGACGAGGTGCACAGCCTTGCCAACCGCTATAACGATGCGGATGTGCGGTTCTGGATGGGGTTCGGGGCGCATTACATCAACGTGTTCACGGTTCTGAAATCGCTGGGCCTGCTGTCTGAACACCCGGTCAAGACCGCCGAGGGCGTCGAGGTCGTTCCGCTCAAGGTCGTCAAGGCGGTTCTGCCCGACCCGGCCAGCCTTGCGCCCGATTACACCGGCAAGACCTGCATCGGCACGCAGGTTCGCGGCAGCCTGAACGGCCAGCCGGGCGAGGTGTTCGTCTATAACGTCGCCGATCACAAGGACGCCTATACCGAGGTCGGATCGCAGGGCATCAGCTATACCGCCGGGGTGCCGCCGGTTGCCGCCGCCATTCTGATCGCGCGCGGGGTGTGGGACGTCAAACGCATGGTCAACGTCGAGGACTTGGCCGCCCGCCCGTTCCTGGAACTGCTGGGGGAAATGGGGCTGCCGTCACGCGTCATCGACGCCTCGGGCGATCATCCGATCTGACCTTTTCGGCAGGTTATCAAAAAACATTGCGGGCGCCCGGAACAGGGGCGCCCGCATTGCGTTTGACACGGGACAAGGCGCGGGTGAACCGCGCGGTGCAGGGGGTGACGCATGGCGCGTGAGGTTCACAATTTTCCGGTTTTTCAGCGTCAGGATGACAAGCCGCGCGCGACGCCGAATTGGGCCGTCTTCGGCATTTTCCTGATCCTCGGCTTTGCGGCGATTGCCGCGGCGCGCGATTTTCTGATGCCCGTCACGCTGGCGTTGCTGCTGTTTTTCGTGTTTACGCCGCTGCGTCGCTTTGCCCAACGGCGCGGTATTCCCGATGGGGTCACAGCGGCGGTGGTGACGCTGGGTATTCTGGCGACCGTCGCGGTTCTGGCCTATGCGGCTTCGGGTCCGATCAATCGGGCGGCGGAAAACCTGCCGACGATCAGCGACCGGCTGGAGGAAAAGTTCCAGACCATTCAGGAATCCTTCCGCAAGGTGCAGGAGGCCGCCGAAAAGATTGACGGCGCCACGATCCCGACTGGCAATGGCGACCCTGCCGTGCCGACCATCACGATCGAACAAAAGCAGGAAACCACGCTGGAATCGGTGGTGAAATTCACCCCCGCGCTGGTCAGTCAGGTGGTGTTCATGCTGTTCCTGCTGTTCTTCATGATTGCCAGCGGCGACCTGCTGTATCTGAAGATCGTTCAGAGTTTCGACACCATGCGCGACAAGCGCAGCGCCTATCTTGCCCTGCGCGAGATCGAGGACAGTCTGGGCAATTATCTGGGCGCGATCACCATCATCAACGCCTGTCTGGGCGTCGCGGTGGGTCTGACCATGTGGGCTTGGGGAATGCCCGCGCCGCTGTTGTTCGGGGTCGGGGCGTTCCTGCTGAACTTCATCCCCTATCTGGGGTCGATTACCGGGGTGGTGCTGTCCACCATCGTGGCGCTGGTGGTGATGCCGGGGCTGTTCGGGCCGATCATGGTCGGGCTGAGCTATATGGCGCTGACCTCGCTGGAAGGGCAGCTCATCACCCCCTATTTCGTGTCGCGCCGGTTGCAGATGAACGCGGTGGTGGTGTTTCTGGCGGTGGCTTTGTGGGCGTGGCTGTGGTCGGTTCTGGGCATGGTGATTGCGGTGCCGGTTCTGGTCGTGCTGCGCGTTCTGGCCGAACATATCCCCGGCTGGCAGAAATTCGGCAACTTTCTTGCCGGCGAAGACCCACCCGCGCTTGAGGACGAGGACGAAGAAGAAGCCCGCGATCTTGTCGAGGCCGGGTCAATGGCCGAGGACGCCGATGACGCCCGCACCGCCACGCAATCTTTGGACGAATCGCAGTCGCAGACTTGACGGACGGCCTGTCTGCTGGAACGCTGCGAACGATCATGGAGGACCGATGATGACCCGGATTATCACCCTTGCCCTGTTAACCGCCGCATTTGGTGTCGGGGCCGCGCAGGC
>JAUNUO010000093.1:0-4723 GCA_030538135.1 Paracoccus sp. (in: a-proteobacteria) | reverse complement strand
TCGGGCTGGACGGGCGGCACCGGCGGTTCGTTGATCGGCACCAACCCGCAGGGCGCCGTCAGCGAATCCGTCACCTGGCAACCACCGACCGCGCGGGGGCTGGACCTGCGGGGCGTGCCCGATCCGTCAAACTGAAGGATTGGCGGAAGGGAATGGGAGTCGAACCCACCCGCGACAGGCTCGCTGCCGCAACCGGATTTGAAGTCCGGCCGCCCCACCGGGGACGATTCCCTTCCATCATGCGCCGAACTGATCGACCCGATGCGGGTTGATGCGACGTAAATCGCCGCGGCGCAAGGTTACGCCGTGGCGGTCGAAAAAGTCCAGAATTTCGATCGCAACTTTACGCCCGTTCTGCACACGGTCGCGAAATGCGGGCGCGGTGAACCAGCCGTCCGGTGCCGCAGCCGCGACATCCAGAAGGATGGCCACCATTTCCGCCGTCACCTCGCGCGCGAAGAAATGGTCATGGGCGATCTGATCGGTGCGGCCAAGCCGCTGGGTCAGGCGCAGAACGCGGCGGATTTCGCGTTCGTCCACGCCCAGATCGGCGGCGAAATCGCGCACACGCGGCGGGCGGAACCGGGCTTCGCCCAGAAGGGCGGGATGGATGCGGTCGAACAGCGCCTCGTCCTCGGGCGTCAGGCGGACCTGATGGCCGGGCAGACGAACGAAGGCACCATCCAGCGCGATCCGGCCTTCCTGTGCCTGATCGCGCAGAAAGGCCAGAAAGGCGTCCTTGGGCAGGCGCGGCGTAAGCAGCAGGCGCAGCCGTTCGCGGCCCATACCGGGCAGGTCGGGGTTTTCGTCGTGGAATGTGGCCAGCGCGGTGGTCAGCGCCTCGCGCAGCGCCTGCGCAGCTTCGGGCGAAACGGCGACCGGACCGATGACTGGCAACCCTTGCGGCGGTGCCATCAGCGCACGGTCTCGGGCAAAGCCGGCCAGATCCACCGGGGCAACCGCTGCCATCGCTGCCATTGCCCGCGCAGGATCGGGGTTCTCCGCGGCGGCGATCAGGGCCAGCCGTTCCGGTGTGCGACGGCGGCGGGACGGGGCGCGCAGGTCCAGAAACACCCCGCCGCCGATGGTGCGGCTGGCCGATACGTCGCGCAGCACAAACCGATCGCCGATGGCGGCGGCGATGGGGCGGTCCAGCACAAGCTGCACCGGCCCGGCATCGCCCGGGGCCAGCGCCTCGGTTCCCAACGGCACCACCCGCGCGCCGCATTCGACGGCGTTACTGTGCAGCCGCGCGGGGAACCATGCGCTGATGGCGCGCGGCTGGCCGGGAAGGATGGTCAGCAGGGCGTCGATCCGCGTGGCCGGCGCGTGCAGCACCGGATCGCCCACGATGTCGCCACGGTGCAGGGCATCCTTGCTGATCGCCTCGCCCGACAGGTTCAGCGCACAGCGTTGGCCGGCCAGCGCCTCGGTCGCGGGGCGGTTCTGCGCGTGGATCGACCGGATGCGCGCGGTGATCCCCGACGGGCTGATCGTTACCGCATCACCCACCGAGGCGCGGCCCGACAACACGGTGCCGGTGACGACCGTGCCCGCGCCCGCCAGAGTGAATGCCCGGTCCACGGCCAGCCGGAACCGGCCATCCGCCGCGCGGGCCATGGTTTCGGCCTCGGCCTGCGCCAGCGCGCTGCGCAGCGTGGAGATACCCTCGCCGGTCAGGGCCGACACGGGGATCACCGGCGATCCGGCCAGCGCGGTGCCCGACAGCGCCTCGGCAATCTGCGCCGTGATCTCGGTGCGGCGGGCGTTATCGGCCAGATCGGATTTGGTCAGCGCGACGATGCCGCGCCGCAGCCCCAGCAGGTGCAGGATCGCCAGATGTTCCCGCGTCTGTGGCATCACCCCGTCATCAGCCGCTACCACCAGCAGCGCAAGGTCGATGCCGCCAGCCCCGGCCAGCATGGTGTGGATCAGCCGTTCATGCCCCGGCACATCGACGAATCCGGTGATCGCGCCGCCGCCAAGATCAGCGTAGGCAAAGCCCAGGTCGATGGTAATGCCGCGCGCCTTTTCCTCGGCCAGACGGTCGGTTTCGGTGCCGGTCAGCGCGCGGACCAGCGCGGTCTTGCCGTGGTCGATATGCCCCGCCGTGCCGACGATCATAGCGCGGCCAGCGCCCCGGTCAGCGCGTCGTCATCGGGCAGGCAGCGCAGATCGAGGATCAGCGCGCCATCGCGGATATGGCCGATGATCGGGGTCGGCAGGGCGCGCAGATGCGCCGCCAGCCGGTCGGGCGCATCGCCGCCCGCACCCGTCAGTCGCAGCCCCGCCGACGGAATCGTGTCCACCGGCAGCGCACCCGATCCGATCTGGCTGGCGCAGGTGCAGGGCGCGGCGGCAAAGCCGTGCGGGGCCAGGATCGCATCAATCCTGGGGGCCAGCCGTGCGGCCTGCGCGGCAATGTCAGCGGCGGGGCGGGCCAGCACCGCCAGCGTCGGCAGCGTCTGCACCAGCCGGTCGGGGTCGCGATACAGGCGCAACGTCGCCTCAAGCGCGGCGATGCGGATCTTGTCCAGCCGCACGGCGCGTTTCAACGGGTTCTTGTCGATGGCGGCGATCAGATCGCGACGCCCGGCGATGAACCCGGCCTGCGGCCCACCCAGCAGCTTGTCGCCCGAAAAGGTGACCAGATCGGCCCCCTCGGCCACCGCCTCGGCCACGGTGGGTTCGCGCCGCATCCCGTAGTGCGACAGATCGACCAGCGATCCCGAGCCCAGATCGTTCAGCAGCGGCACCCCCGCCGCGCGGGCGATGGCGGCCAGTTCGGGGGCGGGAACCTCGGCCGTGAACCCCTCGATCCGGTAATTCGAGGTATGCACCTTGAGGATCAGCCCCGTGTCCGGGCCGAGGGCCGCTTGATAATCGCGCGGATGCGTGCGGTTGGTGGTGCCGACCTCGACCAGCCGGCAGCCGGCGCGGGCCATGATGTCAGGCATCCGGAAGGCGCCGCCGATCTCGATCAGTTCCCCGCGCGAAACGATGGCATCCCGCCCCTGTGCCAGCGTGTTCAGCGCGATCAGCACGGCGGCGGCATTGTTGTTGACGACGGTGGCATCCTCGGCCCCGGTCAGTTCAACGATCAGCCCGCGCAGGTGATCGTCGCGCTTGCCGCGCCCGCCGGTTTCCAGATCGAATTCCAGCGCCAGCGGGTTGGCCATCGCCGTCACCGCCGCCCTGATCGCGGGTTCGGCCAGAATGGCGCGGCCAAGATTGGTGTGCAGCACGGTTCCGGTCAGATTCAGCATCGGTCGCAGCGTGGTCTGCGCCGCCGCATCCAGCCGCGCGGCGGCACCCGTAGCCACATCGTCTGCCCTTCCGCCTGCACGGATCGCGGCACGCGCCGCGTCAAGTTCGGCGCGGACGGCGGCGGTCGTGGCGGTGCGGCCATGCGCGGCGATCATCGCCCGCCCGGCAGGACCGTTCAGCACCTGATCGACCGAGGGCAGGGCGCGCAGGCCCTGCATCAGAGACCAGCCAGAAACGGATTCGCACCGGCGCGCTGAAACGGCGAATCCTTCATCATCATGTCCAGCCCAAGACTGCCCAGATCGTCAGCCACCGGGTCCAGCGTCGGATTGCGCGACTGATAGAGGATCTTCAACCAGCCATTGCATTCGGAACAGCATTCGGCCTTGATGACGGCGTTTTCATCGCCCGCCGCGCGATAGCTGATGCCTTTGGTTGATCCGCAGCACAGGCATTTCACCCGCACCTCGTTCCACTGGGTCGCGCAATGCGCGCAAGAGGCATAGCGCACGTTTTCGATTCCCGGCGCTCCGGTCACGAGCGAGGTCGCGGGCCGTCCGCCACAGGCCGGGCAGACGCCGGTGCTGATCGGCACCAGCTTGGCACCATCCAGCGAGCCGGCCAACCGCGCCAGATGCACCTGAACGGCGGCGACGGCGAACAGATGCGGGGCGATGCTGTCTTCCGGGATGGTGCCGGCCAACGCATTGCCCAACAGCCATTTCCGGTCATCCTCGCCTGCGGCGGTGACGGCGGACAATGCCAGACGAGAAGCCTCGGGCATGTCCAGATCGGCGCAACCGGTCAGAATGGCATCAAGCGTGGCGTTCAGCGTCGCATCACCCGCCAGTGCCGGGCGGTCGATCGGCGGCATCCGCGAGGCGCGGGCCAGATCGGCGCGATCCGCCGGGATCGGGTTGGGCGCGGGCAGGTCATCGACCAGCCGCGCCTGCACCCGCGACAGCGCCGCGACAAAGATCAGGAAGGCGGCGGCGGGATGATCCTTGGCCAGAAATTCCAACCGTTTGGCCCGGTCGATGAACAGGCGCGCAGGTTTGGGAAGAAAAACCAGCGGCGCCTGAGGGACGCCGCCGATCATTGCGGGATTGGGTTCGATTGTATCGGTCATCTTGCCTTTCGGGCCGACCGGCCACTGAAAAGTTACGGTTGACCCTTACTCTGCCGGATCACGGCTTTGACGTCCAGCGATCTCGCGCAGCCATTTGCGATGGTGTCGCCACGCCCAACCGCCCGTCACGCTGCCGTGCGTCATGGCGCGGATGGTGCCGCGTGTCCAGATCGCCGCATAGACGTGCAGGATGAAGGTCAGGATGATGAGAACCGCCGCGATGGCATGAACCAGCAGGGCGATGCGCCGCACCGGGATCGACACCAGACCGGGGAAATACTGTTCCCAGATCATCACACCCGTCACGATCAGCACCACGATCAGCAC
>JAUNUO010000092.1:6685-10939 GCA_030538135.1 Paracoccus sp. (in: a-proteobacteria) | reverse complement strand
GCGATGTCTGATCCCCGACGACGCGGCCGAACCCTGGGCCGATCTGTTCATGGGGCCTGGGCGGCATCTGGTCAGCTATCCGGTGGGCGGCGGGTTGCGCAATATCGTCGCCGTCCTCGCCCGTCCGCATTGGAAGACCGAGGGCTGGTCCTACGCCGACAGCCCCGCCAATCTGCGCCGTGCCTTCGCCGATTTCGGCGGCCCGGTGCCCGACTGGCTGGCGCAGGTGCAGGAAACCGGCGTCTGGGGCCTGTTCCGCCACGCTGTCGCCCCCCGCTGGCACGACGATACGCGCGTCATCATCGGCGATGCGGTGCATCCGACGTTGCCCTTCATGGCGCAGGGCGCCGCCATGGCGATCGAGGACGGCTGGATGCTGGCCGCCTGCCTTGACGCCACGCCCGATCAGGTCGCCGCACTGGCCCGGTTTCAGTCGCTGCGCGCCGACCGCTGCACCCGTATCGTCGCCGCCGCCACCCGCAACGCCACCGCCTATCACCTGAAAGGCCCCGCCCGCCTTGCCGCCGCCATCGGTCTGCGCGGTGTCGGCCGCGCGGCCCCCGACCGGCTGGCCGGGCAATTCGACTGGATCTATGGCTATGACCCGCTGACCGCCGCCTGACGGCTTCCTGTTTGCCCAAATACGCATCTTCGGGCGGGGCCGCCGCTCTTGCCCGCAACCCCTGCGCGCTGTATCACACCGGACCTGACCCGACCCAAAGGCACCGGACCCATGCGCGCAGAAACCCAAGGAACCATCGAGGCGATCCGCAAATCGCTGACCCTGCTTGCTCAGCGGATGGATTGGGAAACGGCTCCGCACCGGCTGGAAGAAATGAACGCCATGATCGAGGATGGCGACCTGTGGTCCGATCCGGCCCGCGCGCAAAAGCTGATGCGCGATCGGCAGGCGCTGTCGGATGCGGTCGAAACCTATCGCCGGCTCAGCCGCGATCTCGATGACAATGCCGAATTGATCGAACTGGGCGAAGCCGAGGGCGACGACGAAGTCGTGGCCGAGGCCGAGGCTGCGCTGAAATCCCTGCGCGAAACCGCCGAGCAAAAGGAACTCGAAGCCCTGCTGAACGGCGAGGCCGACGCCAACGATACCTTCCTTGAAATCAACGCGGGCGCGGGCGGCACGGAAAGCTGCGACTGGGCTTCGATGCTGGCGCGCATGTATGTCCGCTGGGCCGAAAAGCGCGGCTATCAAGTGGAACTGATCTCGGAAAACGGCGGGGAAGAGGCCGGCATCCGCAGCGCGTCCTACAAGATCAGCGGGCATAACGCCTATGGCTGGCTGAAATCGGAATCGGGCGTGCATCGCCTTGTCCGCATCAGCCCCTATGACAGCGCGGCCCGCCGCCACACCTCGTTTTCGTCGGTCTGGGTCTATCCGGTGGTCGATGACAATATCGAGATCGCCATCCCTGACAATGATATCCGCATTGACACCTTCCGGTCGTCGGGCGCGGGCGGGCAGCACGTCAACACCACCGATTCCGCGGTTCGTATCACCCACCTGCCGACCGGGATCGTCGTCACCTCGTCGATGAAATCGCAGCACCAGAACCGCGAGGCGGCGATGAACGCCCTGCGCTCGCGCCTCTATCAGCTCGAACTGGACCGCCGCAACGCCGCCATCAACGCCCAGCACGACGCCAAGGGCGATGCCGGCTGGGGCAACCAGATCCGGTCTTATGTGCTGCACCCCTATCAGATGGTCAAAGACCTGCGCACATCCGAGGAAACCAGCGACACCCAAGGCGTGCTGGACGGTGATCTGGATGCCTTCATGGCCGCCACTCTTGCGATGGATGTCGCGGGTAAAACGCGGGCCGAGGCGAACGCCGACGATTGAACGCCGCCACCCATGGCCGGCGGATGGCCTGTCTTTGGTGCATAAATGTCTCACTGGGCCGGGCGTGAAACCCCCGGTCGCTTTCGTGCGTTCAGCATCGACATTTCTTCGCTGCATCGCAGCATAATTTGTGATATGTCGCAATTGCACAAGATGCTAAGGGCCGATGATGAAAGACAAATACATCAATCTCGCGTTGCAGGGCGGCGGCGCGCATGGCGCGTTTTCCTGGGGCGTGATCGACCGGCTTCTGGATGAGGACTGGCTGCATATCGAGGGAATCACCGGCACGTCGGCCGGGGCGATGAATGGTGCCGCGCTCAAGGCCGGGCTGGCGGCGGGGTCCGGCGCCGGACGGCGGGCCGCGCGGGTGAACCTGGCGCATCTGTGGTCCGAGGTCGGGCAGGCCAGCGATAACCGCGTCGTGCGCTGGATTCATTCCATGTTCCCCGTCCCGCGGCAGTTCGAGCGGCTGGCCGAGATGTTTTCGCCCTTTGCCTGGGTCGATAACCTGACCCGGTTCATCAGCCCCTATGATTATGGGCCGTTCTATGTGAACCCTTTGGGCGCGATCCTGAAAACGCTGCCCTATCCTGATTTCTCCTCTGACAAGGGGCCGCAATTCTTCATCACCGCCACCAATGTGCGCACGGGCCGGGTCAAGATTTTCAGCGGCGCCGAGGCGACGTCCGAGGCGGTCATGGCTTCGGCCTGTCTGCCGACGCTGTTTCGCGCGGTCGAGATCACCGACCCCGCCACCGGCATCGTCGAGGCCTATTGGGACGGTGGCTATTCCGGCAACCCGGCGCTGTTTCCGCTGTTCACGCATGATCTGCCGCGCGATATCGTGATCGTGAACATCAACCCGATGCGCCGTGATACCATACCGAAAACCCCGGCGGCGATTCAGGACCGGCTGAACGAAGTCAGTTTCAACGCCGCTCTTATATCTGAACTGCGCGCGATCAACTTCGTCAAGGAACTGTTCGAGGAAAAGCGCAAGACCAGCCGTCGCATCGGTGAACTCAAGCTGTTCGATATGCTGAACGGCTTGTTCGACGACAAACGCCTTGCGAACCAGCAGATGAAGGACGTGCTCGTGCACATGATCCTGGATGACGAGTTGATGAACAACCTTTCCGCGCGCACCAAGATCATGCCCGATCCCGGCCTTTTGGCGCAGATGATGGCCTGTGGCCAGAACGCCGCCGAAAACTGGCTTAACGAAAACGCCGATGCGCTGAACACACGCGACACGGTGGACCTTCAGGCGCTGTTCGCGGCGTGATCCGGCGGAATGGCGGGCGGGTTGGGATAGACCAGCCCGGCGGATATGATCAGCTTGGCCGCGTCCTCGATGCTCATGTCCAGAAAGGTCACGTCGTTTTCGGGGATATACAGCAGAAAGCCGGTGGTGGGATTGGGCGTGGTCGGCATGAACACGGCCAGCATGGTTTGCCCGTCCATCTTGGCGATCTCGCCCTTGGCAGGGCCGGACACAAAGGCCAGCGCCCAGACCCCGCGCCGCGGATATTCGATAAGGCAGGCGCGGTCAAAACGCGATTCGGTCTGCGACAGGATGGTTTCCGCGATCTGTTTGAGTCCGCCATAGATCGACCGCACGATAGGCATCCGATCCACCAGCCGCTCCCCCGTCCGGATCAGGTTGCGCCCCGCCCACCCCTTGGCCAGCCAGCCGATCACCACGGTAAAGACCAGAAACAGCACCACACCGATGCCGCGCAGGTTGATGCCTATGTAATGTTCCGGCCGCCAGCGGTTCGGCACCAGCGGCAACACCCAGCCGTCGATCCAGCCGGTCAGCGTCCACACCACCCAGATGGTGATGCTGATCGGGGCGACGACGATCAGCCCGGCCAGAAAGGACGACCGCAGCGCCCCAAAAAAGCCATGCCTGAGTCCGCGCTGTTGTGGCGGCGGCGAAAGCGGGGGCATGTCGTCGGCCTTGCGCATTTGCGGCTCCTTGCTTCACTCGGCCACAGGGATCGGGTGAAGGGACGCCGGGTCAAGTGAAGTTTCTGCGACAGCCCGCCAGGGCGATTGCGCACCGCCCCGCCGTGCGGGTCACGACAAGGCGGCGCGCAACGATTCCGCCCGGTCGGTGCGTTCCCATGAAAACGCCGTCGCGCCGTTCAGCGCATAGGGCGCGCGCCCGAAATGGCCATATGTCGCGGTCGGACGATAGATCGGGTGCAGCAGATCCAGATCGCGGATGATGGCGAAGGGGCGCAGGTCGAACACCTCTCGCACGACCTTGACGATGCGGTCGTCCGTCACGCTGCCGGTGCCGAAGCTGTTGAGGCTGATCGAGGTCGGCTGCGCCTCGCCGATGGCATAGCTGACCTGAATTTCACAGCGTTTCGCCAGCCCGG
>JAUNUO010000092.1:0-6585 GCA_030538135.1 Paracoccus sp. (in: a-proteobacteria) | reverse complement strand
TGCGCCTCGCCGATGGCATAGCTGACCTGAATTTCACAGCGTTTCGCCAGCCCGGCGGCAACGATGTTCTTGGCGATCCAGCGGCCCGCATAAGCGGCGGAACGGTCAACCTTGGACGGATCCTTTCCGGAAAAGGCGCCGCCGCCGTGGCGTGCCATGCCACCATAGGTATCGACGATGATCTTGCGCCCGGTCAGCCCGCAGTCGCCCACCGGCCCGCCGATCACGAAGGTGCCGGTCGGGTTGATGAAATACTTGGTCTGCGCCGTCAGCCATTCGGCGGGCAGGACGGGACGGATGATTTCCTCCATCACCGCCTCGCGCAGGTCGGATTGAGTGATGTCGGGGTTGTGCTGGGTGGACAGAACGACCGCATCGACACCGGCGGGGTGGCCGGCGTCGTCGTAATGGAACGTCACCTGCGATTTCGCATCCGGGCGCAGCCAGGCCAGCGTGCCGTCGCGCCGCACCTGTGCCTGTCGTTCGACCAGCCGGTGCGCATAGGTGATCGGCGCGGGCATCAGCACATCAGTTTCATCCGAGGCATAGCCGAACATCAGCCCCTGATCGCCCGCGCCCTGATCTTCCAGATTGGCGCGGTCCACGCCCTGATTGATATCGGGCGACTGCTTGCCGATGATGTTGATGACCGAACAGGTCGCCCCATCAAAGCCGACGTCCGACGAGGTATAGCCGATGTCGTTGATGACGCCGCGCACGATCGTTTCCAGATCGACCCAGGCCGAGGTCGTGATCTCGCCCGAGATGATGGCGACCCCGGTTTTCACCATGGTTTCGCAGGCCACTCGGGCGCGCTGGTCTTCGGCGATGATGGCATCCAGAACGGCGTCGCTGATCTGATCGGCGATCTTGTCCGGGTGGCCTTCCGAGACGGATTCGGATGTGAACAGCGAATATTCGGTCATGTCAGTAACGGTAATGGTCCGATTTGAAGGGGCCTTCGGGGGTGACGCCGATGTAATCGGCCTGCTCGGCGGACAGCTTGGTCAGTTTCACGCCGATCCGGTCCAGATGCAGCCGCGCGACCTTTTCGTCCAGCGCCTTGGGCAGGATATAGACGCCGGGTTGATAGTCGTTGCCTTTGGTCCACAGCTCGATCTGGGCCAGCACCTGATTGGTAAAGCTGGCCGACATGACAAAGGACGGGTGCCCGGTGGCATTGCCGAGGTTCAGCAGACGGCCTTGGCTCAGCAGGATGATGCGGTTGCCCGAGGGCATTTCGATCATGTCCACCTGATCCTTGATATTGGTCCATTTGTGGTTGCGCAGACTGGCGACCTGAATTTCGTTGTCGAAATGGCCGATATTGCCGACGATGGCCATGTTCTTCATTTGCCGCATGTGTTCGATGCGGATGACGTCCTTGTTGCCGGTGGTGGTCACAAAGATGTCGGCGGTCGCGGCGACATCTTCCAGCACCACCACCTCGAACCCGTCCATCGCGGCTTGCAGGGCGCAGATCGGGTCGACCTCGGTCACCTTGACCCGCGCGCCGGCACCTGCCAGTGAGGCGGCGGAGCCTTTGCCCACATCGCCATAGCCGCAGACGACGGCGACTTTGCCCGCCATCATCACATCGGTCGCCCGGCGGATGCCATCGACCAGTGATTCCTTGCAGCCGTATTTGTTGTCGAATTTCGATTTCGTCACGCTGTCGTTGACGTTGATCGCCGGGAAGGGCAGCAGCCCTTTCTTGTGGAGGTCGTACAGGCGGTGGACGCCGGTGGTTGTTTCCTCGCTGACGCCCTGAATCGCGTCGCGCTGCGCGGTGAACCAGCCGGGGCTGGCGGCAAGGCGGCGCTTGATCTGCGCGAACAGGGCTTCTTCTTCCTCGCTGGTCGGAACGTCGATCAGGCCGGTTTCACCGCCCTCGACCCGCGCGCCCAACAGGATATACATGGTCGCGTCGCCGCCATCGTCCAGAATCATGTTGGCATGATTGTCGAACTGAAAGATCTGGTCGGTATAGGACCAGTATTCGGCCAGCGTTTCGCCCTTGATCGCGAACACCGGGATACCCGCCGCCGCAATCGCCGCCGCTGCGTGATCCTGCGTCGAATAGATGTTGCACGATGCCCAGCGGACCTGCGCGCCAAGCGCCACCAGCGTTTCGATCAGCACTGCGGTCTGGATGGTCATGTGCAGGCTGCCCGCGATGCGTGCGCCGGCCAATGGCTGCGCCGCGCCATATTCCGCCCGCAATGCCATCAGGCCCGGCATTTCGGTTTCGGCAATGTCCAGTTCCTTGCGCCCGAAATCGGCAAGCGCAATGTCGCGGATGATATGGTCGGTCACGGAAAGCCTCTGTCCTGATCGGATCGTTCGTCAGGGGCATAGCCCAAGCGGCCCGCAACCGAAAGAGGTCACAGATAGCCCGCAGGGCTGGGGTGGGTCTGCGCGGACAGCAAAAATTGACCAATAAGGCAGGTTGGACAGCGTAAAATTCCCCGCTATACGGTGCGTGTGACGGGGATCAAGTGCAGTATCTGCGAGCGCCAGCCCCACAAACATCGGCGTCTGCCCAAGACAGTCATCCAGTTCCTTAAAATTTTTGCTTGTATCTCCGTCACTTGACTAAATTTTTGCAGCCGATGCAGAAATTTACGTTTCTGTCGCGGACTCTTGCGAGTTTTCGACCGGGGCAGGGCGGTGAAACCGCGATTGCGTCAGTATTTCTCCGCTATCATTGACGGTCAGACGGCACACGCGCGTGCCATGCTGAAACGTCAGCCGCCAGCGCCCGGCATCCTCGCCCTCGCCCCGTTCGGAGCGGGTGGCGATCTGGCCGGCGCGCATCAGGCGGCGGAATTCATCCTGTGTCAGATCGAAGGCGGCGGCGGGCACGGCGGCATCGACCGTAAAAGGAAGCGTGTGGGGATGCGTCATTCGGTGTCCTCCTGCTGATCCTGCTGTCCCCGGAACCCGGTGGCGACGACGAATTTTTCGCTGGAATCGCTGCGGCTGGCCGGGGGTTTGACGTTGGCGACCTTTTCGAAGTTGCGTTTCAGAATCGCCTGCATCTCTGTTTCGGCGCCGCCAGACAGAACCTTGGCGACAAAGGTGCCGCCCGGCTCCAGCACGTCAAAAGCCAGTTGCGCCGCCGCCTCGACCAAAGCCACGATGCGCAGATGGTCGGTGCCCTTGTGACCGGAACTGGCCGCCGCCATATCCGACATCACCACATCGGCCCGCCCGCCCAGCCAGCCCTTGACCAGATCGTCGGCACCATCCGACAGGAAATCCAGTTGGTGAATTTCGGCCCCGGCGATCGGGTCCACCTCTTGCAGATCGACGCCCAGAACGGTGCCGCGCGGCTTGCCGGATTTATCGCCAAGCGCATTGACCCGCGCGACCGCCACCTGACACCAGCCGCCGGGCGCGCAGCCCAGATCAACGACCCGCGCACCGGGTTTCAGAAAGCCGTATTTGTCGTCCAGTTCCAGTATCTTGAACGCCGCTCGCCCGCGAAAACCCTCGCGCTTGGCGCGGGCGACATAGGGATCGTTCAACTGTCGTTCCAGCCACAGTTTCGACGACAGCTTGCGCCCCTTGGCGGTTTTCACCCGCACCCGCAGGTCACGCTGTCCGCGCCCCGAGGATTTGCCCGCGCGGCTGCCCTTGCCGGTGGTCGTCATCAGCCCGTTCCTTCCATTCCTTCGGTCGTCAGCACGCCGTCGCGCACCATCTGAGCATACAGCAATCCTTCGCGCAGGCCCCGGTCCGCGACCGACAGGTGCGTGGTCGGCCATACGCGCATCAGTGTTTGCAGGATCGCCGCGCCCGACATGATAAGGGCGTGCCGTTCGCGCCCGATACGCGGGTCGGCGCGCCGCCCGGCGGGGCCAAGCGCCAGATAGGACCGGATCACCCGGTCGATCTGATCGGTGGTCATGCTCAGCCCGTCCACCTTGTTGCGGTCATAGCGGCGCAGGCCCAGATGGCTGGCCGCGACCGTCGTGACCGTGCCCGAGGTGCCGATGATCTGAAACGCGGGCGAGGGCGAATCATAGGTATAGGGTGCGAATCCGGCCAGCATTTCCTCGAAATACCAGCTCATCAGGGCAAAGCGCCCCTGATCGTCCTCGACATCGGCAAACTGGTCGCGCAGCGTCGCCACACCCAGGGGGACGCTGATCCAGTCCACCACGCGCGCACCGCCCGGCTGCGGGTTTTCGAACCCGTCGGCCAGCGCCATGATCGCGCGCGACCGGCGCGAGGGTTCCACATCCTCAAGGTCGATCCAGACCAGTTCGGTCGATCCGCCCCCGATATCCACGACCAGCAACTGTTCCGTCTGCTTGCTGACCAGCGGGGCGCAGGAAATGACGGCCAGCCGCGCTTCTTCCTCGGCCTCGATGACTTCTACCGGCAGGCCGGTTTCACGCCGGATCATGCGCAGGAAATCACGGCTGTTGCGGGCGCGGCGGCAGGCTTCGGTGGCGACCAGCCGCATCTGGAGAACGCCATGTGATTCCAGCTTGCGGCGGCAGACCTGAAGTGCGTGAACGGTGCGCGCCATCGAACTGCGGGACAGCCGCCCCGAAGCCTCCAGCCCATGTCCAAGCTGCACCGGCTTGGAAAAGCTGTCGATGACCTGAAACTGATTGCCACGCGGTCGCGCAATCAGCATCCGGCACGAATTTGTCCCAAGGTCCAGCGCAGCATAAAGCTGGCCGTCCTCGGCCTTGCGGGTGCTGGATGGCTCTACCGTAGGTGTCGGGAACGCGTCCGCACCCGCGGGACGCCTGGGCGTCATGGCAACGCCCTCCGATCTCAAGTTGATTGAAACGTAACGGCTGGGGCGGTGGCGTTCAAGGGCGGGCAATTCAACAAAGTGATGAAAAGGTTTCATGGTGCGGGTGGTTGCGGGCGGGGCGCAAAGAGGCCAGAACCGGCGCGCAGGTCGCAATTTCCCCGCCGTGGTCGCAACTGACACACGGCGCGGAGCGGTCGCGGATTAGGTGGATTGAAAAAGAGGAAACCGCATGTCCGAACTGACGCTGGTCTATTGGCGCGACATTCCTGCCCAAGTGACGCTGGGCAAGGGTCGGGGCGCAAGCCGGGTCATTCTGGCCGAGCGGTTCGAAAAAGCCATCGACCGCGCCGCGATGCGGGCACGTCTGACCGGCACCGACGCCTATCTGAACGAATGGCGTCGCGTGACCGTTCCAGGCGACGACCCGCAGGCCGAAGCCGCGCGGATCGAGGCGGAATACGACGACGACCGTCTGCGGGCGCTGATCGCCCATGACGGGTTCAACCCCTGATCCGAAAGGCCCGCCAAGGATGTCGCTGATGCCGCTGTTCCGCACCCCGAAAGCTCCCGCCCCGCTGGCCGGTTTCCTGCAAGGCGCCTCGATCGAGGTGATGCCGCGGACTGCCGTCGGCGTGGCCGATTTCCGCGCGGTCCTGCCGGCTGGGACGCAGGTCTTCGTAGCGCATATCGACGGCACCCCGGTTGCCGACATGATCGCCACCGTCGCCCGGCTGTCGAACGAAGGCATGGCGCCGGTGCCTCATATCCCGGCGCGAATCGTGCCGGATCGTGCGGCGCTGGCCGAATGGATCGCGGCCTACCGCGATGCGGGGGCCGACCGGGCCTTGCTGTTGGCCGGCGGGTTGTCGGCTCCGCGCGGCGAATTTGCCGATTCCATGCAGATGCTGGACACCGGCCTGTTTGGGGATTTTACGCGGCTGTTCGTCGCCGGCCACCCCGAGGGCAACCGCGACATCGACCCGAGTGGCGGCGAGGCCGAGGTAATGCGCGCCCTGCGCTGGAAGGCCGACTATGCCGAGCGCACCGGCGCGGATATGGAAATCGTGACGCAGTTCTGTTTCGAGGCGCAGCCGGTGATCGACTGGGCTGCCCGCCTCTCCGCCGCCGGACTGAACCTGCCCGTCCGCATCGGCGTCGCTGGTCCGGCCAAGCTGCAAACCATGCTGAAATTCGCCATCATGTGCGGCGTCGGACCGTCGCTGCGGGTGCTGCAACGCCGCGCGCGCGACGTGACCAAGCTGCTGGTGCCCTACGAACCGAACGATTTTGTCGCCGCGCTGGCCAGACACAAAGCGGCGAATCCTGACTTCGCGGTCGTTGCCGCGCATTTCTTCCCGCTGGGCGGCATTTCCGCCAGCACCGACTGGCTGTCGCGCGCCCGCGACGAGTGAAAGGACCAACATGACCCGCACCGTTCTGGAATCCGCGACCAAGACCGTCACCATCGGCTTTGACGAGCCGTTCTGCGTCATCGGCGAACGGATCAACCCCACTGGCCGCAAGAAGCTGGCGGCCGAGCTTGAGGCCGGTGATTTCTCGACCGTCGAAAAGGACGCGCTGGAACAGGTGGCCTGCGGGGCGGCGGTTCTGGATGTGAACGCGGGGGTGGTTTACAACTCGAACCCCGATCCCAACGAAACCGAACCGCCGCTGATGCGCCAGATGATCGAACTGGTGCAGGGGCTGGTCGATGTGCCCCTGTGCATCGATTCCAGTGTGCCCGGCGCGCTTGAGGCCGGGTTGGCGGCCGCCAAAGGCCGCCCGCTGGTCAACAGCGTGACGGGCGA
>JAUNUO010000342.1 GCA_030538135.1 Paracoccus sp. (in: a-proteobacteria) | reverse complement strand
GCCGGTCTGCGACAGGCCCAGCCGGTCAAGCCAGCGGGCGGCGGTGTCGCGGATGTCCGCCCGCGCGGCGGGGCGCGAAAAGGCCGCCGCCAGCCCGGCATTGCCAAGGGCCGACAGTTCCTCGAACAGGTGGCAGTCCTGAAAGATCAGGCCAAGCGTGTCGCGGCGGACCCGGGCGCGCTCGTCCTCGGACAGGGCGGCGATGTCGCGACCGGCCCACAGCACCCGCCCCGATGCCGGCCGCACAAGCCCGCTGAGAACATGCAGCAGGGTCGATTTTCCCGCACCCGAAGGGCCGCGCAGCGCGACGGTCTGACCGGGAGGGATGGTCAGCGCCGGAATGTCCAGCAGCACCCGCCCCTCGCGGGTCGCGACGCGCAGATCGTGCAGGTTCAGGTCGGGGATCATCATGTCAGACGCGGGTATAGGTGGCGTCCACCAGCCGGACCTTGGAATAGAACCCCAGTTCCGGGTCAACGTAATCACCCAGTTCCAGAATGCCGGTCACGGTGATCGGCACGTTGAAGGCGATGACGTTCACCACCCGCTTGGCATAGACCGCCAGAATGTCGTCGGGCCAGGGCATCCCCGGCTCGCAGAACGGGCAGACGGCCATGGGGCGGTTGGTCAGCACGAAGAATTCCGATTCCGCCTTGAGCGGGGGCGCCATGAAGCCCCAGATCGTCGTCCGCTGCCCTTTCTGCGCTTGCGCGAAATCGGAAAAGCTCTTGTCGCGGTTATACAGTTCGCGCAGACGGGCGGCCTTGTCGGCATCCTGCGCCAGCGCGGGCAAGCCGGGCAGGCACAGTCCGGCGCCCAGAATGGGAAGCGCGGTCAAAAGCTGGCGTCGCTGCATGGCATGTCCTTTCGGTGGCCGGGCGGTCCCGGCGAAATGGCGAATGGCCCCGGAGAGACCGGGGCCATTGCGGTGTGGTGCGGAATTACTCGGCGGTGACGGCGTGGTGCATGACGTGGAAGATCACGTTCTGTTCGATCACGCCGCCGAAGAGATGTGCCCAGGGGCCCTGCGCAAAGGCCGCAACATCGACGCCCGCATGGGTTTCCGAGGTCATCGGGACCAGCGCCTGCTGAAGATAGTCGATGTCGGTGGTTTCTTCCTCGGTCACGGTCGGCCGGCCTTCCGGCGCGGCGAACACGGGGGTCGCGGCCTCGGCTTCGGTCGATTCGGCGGGCGCCGGCGCGGTCGCATCGGCGGCGATCTGTTCAGCCTCGACGGTTTCGGGCAGCGGCTGTTCGACCAGAACCGAACCCGCCCCGTTCAGAAAGCCCGCGACGGTATAGGGCTTGCCGTCGGCGGCGAGGTTCGGTTTGCCGGTATGTTCGACGCCCTGTTCGTTTTCTTCCATGCACAGGCCAAGGATGTTCGATCCGCGGCCGCAATAGCCATTGAAGGCGATGGCATGTTCATGGTCGGCAGTGACGATAATCAGCGTTTCCGCCGGGTCGGTCATCTCGATCGCCTTGGCGATGGCGTCGGCGA
>JAUNUO010000091.1:8080-11148 GCA_030538135.1 Paracoccus sp. (in: a-proteobacteria) | reverse complement strand
AATGCAGCCGCGGCCCGTCCACAAAGGGCGACAGCGCCCGCGCAGCCATCGCCGGCCCAAGATCAGACCCGCCGATGCCAATATTCACCACATCCGTATAGGCCCCGCCCTGCCCCGCGATCGAACCGCTGCGCACGGCTTGCGCGAAATCGCGCATCCGGGCCAGCGTGTCGCGGATGCCGGGCGTCACATCCTGTCCACCCACGAAAACCGGCGTATCGGGATTGCGTAGCGCGGTATGCAGAACCGCACGCCCCTCGGTTTCGTTGATCGCAGCGCCGCCGAACATGGCCGCGCGCCGGTCATCCAGCCGCGCGTCCTCGGCCAGCGCCACCAGAAGATCGCGCGCCGCCGCATCGATCAGCGTCTTGGAATAATCGAAGGCAAGCCCATCGGCCTGAATACAGAAATCATCCGCACGGGCCGAATCACCGAACAGGGTTTCGATGCGCAGATCGCCCTGCGCGGCGCGGTGGTCGGACAGGCGGTCCCAGAGATCGGTCATCATTCGGCCCAATGCACGGTTGCGATATCGAGAAAGGCACGGATCGGCGCCTGTTCGGGCGGCAGCGTCAGCGCGCGATCCAGAATCTCGCGCTTTTCCGGGCCAAGGATCATCAGATGCACCGCCAGGGCGTCACGCAGGACCGGCGCGCTCAGGGTGATGCGCGGCTCTCCCGCCGATTCAGCGCGCATGGGCATGACCGGCGGCGCAGCCGGGGCCAGCGCCTGCGCCAGCATCGGCGCATCGGGAAACAGGCTGGCGGTATGCATGTCATGCCCCATGCCCAGCAGGACGACCGTCAAGGGCAGATGCGGGGTGATCCGCGCGCCCACGCCCTCGGCGGCGGTTTCAGGATCGACCTCGCCGGTGAACAGCGGAATATGGTTTGCCACCGCAGCCTTGTCCTTCAGCAGGTGACGGCGCAGCAGCCGCGCGTTCGACCGGGGATGTTCGCCATCGACCCAGCGTTCGTCGCCCAGAATGACCGTCACCCGCCCCCAGTCAAGTTCGGTGCCGGACAGTGTTTCGAACACCGGCGTCGGCGTCGCGCCGCCCGGCACGCACAGTGAGGCACCCTCGGCGGTGCGCAGGTGCTGCGACAACTGCCCGGCGATCTTGCCGGCCAGCGACAGCGCTAGAAAATCTCGGTCGGGATATTCGATCAGTTCCATTGGTCATGCCCTTATCTCGCGCCAGCGGCGGTTATCACGGTGCAACAGGCGCAGTGCTTCCTCTGGCCCGGACGATCCGGCGTCATAGGGTTCGGGCCGGGTCTTGCCTGTCTCCCAGGCCTCGATGATCGGGTCGGTCCAGGCCCAGGCGGCCTCGACCTCGTCGCCGCGCATGAACAGGGTCTGGTTGCCCCGGATCACGTCCATGATAAGCCGTTCATAGGCGTCGGGCACGTCCGCGCCGTCATTCCCCAAGGCCTCGGCAAAGGTCATGTCCAAAGGCACCTGAACCAGACGCATCCCGCCCGGCCCCGGTTCCTTAATCATCACCTTCAGGTTCATACCTTCGTTCGGTTGCAGACGGATGACAAGCTGGTTCGCCCTTGGCACGCCGTCGTCAAAGATCGAATGCGGCGGTTCCTTGAAGGTAATGGCGATCTCGCTTGTCCGGGCGCGCAGTTTCTTGCCGGTCCGCAGATAGAACGGCGCGCCCTGCCAGCGCCAGTTGGCGATCCGCACCTTCATCGCGACATAGCTTTCAGTGCGCGAATCGGGGTTTTCCGCATCGGTGACATAGGCTGCGCCCTCGCCCCCAGCCTGATACTGGCCGCGCACGATGTCATCCGGCCCGACCGGCTCCAACGCCCGGATCACCTTGAGCTTTTCATCGCGCACAGCGTTGGGGTCGAAATGATAGGGCGGCTCCATCGCGATCAGGCACAGCAATTGCATCAGGTGGTTCTGCACCATGTCGCGGATCGCGCCCGACCTGTCGTAATAGCTGCCGCGCCCTGCCACACCGACCGTTTCGGCCACGGTGATCTGGACGTGATCGACATATTGCGCGTTCCACAGCGGTTCGAACAGGATATTGGCAAAGCGTACGGCCATCAGGTTCTGGACGGTTTCCTTGCCCAGATAATGGTCGATCCTGTAAATCTGTTCCTCGACGAAATGGCGGGCCAGCGTGGCGTTCAACTCGCGCGCGGTGGTCAGGTCGCGGCCAAAGGGCTTTTCCACCACGATGCGGCTGTCTGCATCGGCAATCCCATATCCGGCCAGCCGCTGAGCGATGTCCCCAAACAGCGAGGGCGCGACCGAGAAATAGAACGCATGGATCACGCCCGACCGCATCCGCGACTTGAGGTCCTGCCAGCCGTCCTCGCCGGAGGCGTCGATCGCCACGTAACCGATCAGGTTCAGAAAGGCGGTCAGGTTTTCATCCCCT
The DNA here is from genome assembly GCA_030538135.1 of Paracoccus sp. (in: a-proteobacteria). Lineage (GTDB taxonomy): Bacteria > Pseudomonadota > Alphaproteobacteria > Rhodobacterales > Rhodobacteraceae > Paracoccus. The sequence goes on along the minus strand of JAUNUO010000091.1, from coordinate 8,744 downwards.
TCCGGGACGCCGCCGAATTTCACCACCGCGCCACGCACCTCTTCGCGAAAGGCGGCATCATCCTGTTTCGTGCGCGCCGCCCCAATGATCCGTGCGGTATCGGGAAACTGTCCCGCAAGAAAGCGGCGATACAAACCGGGCAGGATTTTGCGATGCGCCAGATCGCCGGTGCCGCCAAAGATGACCAGATCGAAATCATCCACCGGAATGACCCGAGAAACCATGGCGAACTCCTTGTCCCGACGGCAATCGCTTGGTGGTAGTTAGCGTTAACGATCACCGCCATCAAGCCAAAGCCTTGGCCAGCCTCGGCAGCCCCGCGCGTTTCAACAAGGCGCGCAACGGCAGATCGCCGCCCAGGGTCAGGGCCTTGGCATGGGTCGCGCTGGCGGCCTGCCGCATGGCTTGGGGGGCGGATCGGTGCAGGTCCAGCAGAAAGGCATCGGGATGCAGCGCCCGGATACCCAGCGGTGCCAGAACGCGCTGCGGGAAATCGCGCAAGTTCAACGTCACGATCAGCGGCGCATCGGCATCAATCGCGGCGGCTAGCACATGCAGATCGGCCGGATCGGGCAGATCCGCCCCCGGCACCACTGCTGGATCAGGTGAGGGCGGAATGCGGTCGGACAGCATGGCCGCCTCGGCCCCGGCCAGATCGCGGATG
>JAUNUO010000091.1:0-7980 GCA_030538135.1 Paracoccus sp. (in: a-proteobacteria) | reverse complement strand
GGGCGGAATGCGGTCGGACAGCATGGCCGCCTCGGCCCCGGCCAGATCGCGGATGCCGTTCCGCTCGGCCGCGCGCAACCATTCCTCGCGCAGGCGAGCGGTCCAGATTGGCACATACAGCGCGGTCACGGCGGGATCGGTCAGGATTTCCCGCAGTACGGTCGGGTAAAGAACGCAGGCATCCAGAACCGCCCGCATCAGCCCAGCCGTAAGAACAGCGATTTAAGATAACCGGACTTCGCCGGTTGCCACACGACTGGACGATCCTCTTGTATCCCACACGAAACCCGGTCCGGGGCTCCCCCGTTAGCGGGTGCGCCGAGCAGCGCCGCCCGACATTCCGGTTTCGGGCGCGGGCGGGCGGTCGCAAGGTCGTTCATGGCTCGCTCCTTTCCCGGCGGCGGGCCCGGTGTCGGCAAAGGCAGACGCCGGGCCCCTTTCCGCCTGTTGTGATGTGTCGGGCGCGCGGATCAGTCCTGCAATTCGATCATCAGATCCTTGGCGTCGATCTGCTGGCCCGCCGCCACATGCACCGCCTTCACCACCCCGGCGCGGTCGGCGTGTATGCCGGTTTCCATCTTCATCGCCTCGATAGTCAACAGCAGGTCGCCCTGATTGACCTTCGCCCCCGCGCTGGTCGCGACCGAGGCGACCACGCCCGGCATCGGCGCGCCGATATGGCCGGGATTGCCGGCATCCGCCTTGGGCCGCGCCGCCACGACCGAGGCCGCCGAACGATCCGGCACACGCACCACGCGGGGCTGACCGTTCAGTTCGAAGAACACCCGCACCTCGCCGCTTTCGTCGGTGTCGCCGATGGTCTGCAAGCGGATTTCCAGCGTCTTGCCGGGGTCGATCTCGGCGCTGATTTCCTCGCCCGGCTCCATCCCGTAAAAGAAGGTCCGCGTCGGCAGGGTGCGCACGGGGCCATAAATCCGGTGGCGACCCATGTAATCGAGGAACACCTTGGGATACATCAGATAGCCGTTCAGATCCTCGTCATCGACGGGCTTGCCGCCCATCTCGGCACTGACGCGGGCCCGTGTTTCTTCCAGATCGACGGGCGGCAGATGCGCGCCGGGGCGATCTGTGATCGGGGTTTCCCCCTTCAACACCTTGCGTTGCAGCGCCTCGGGCCAGCCGCCGGGGGGCTGGCCCAGATTACCGCGCATCATATCGACAACGGAATCAGGGAAGGACACCTCGCGGTTCGGGTCCAGCACGTCATCGGGCGTCAGCCCCTGCGCCACCATCATCAAGGCCATGTCGCCCACCACCTTGGACGAGGGCGTGACCTTGACGACATCGCCGAACATCCGGTTCACATCGGCATAGGTCTGGGCGACCTCGTGCCAGCGTTCCTCAAGCCCCATGGAACGCGCCTGCGCCTTGAGATTGGTGAACTGCCCGCCCGGCATCTCGTGCAGATAGACCTCGGACGCGGGGGCCTGAAGGCCGGATTCGAAGGCCGCGTAACCCTCGCGCACCCGTTCCCAATAGTTGGAAATCGCCCGGATCGCGCCGATGTCCAGCCCGGTGTCGCGGTCGGTCCGGGCCAGCGCCTCGACCACGGACCCCAGCGTCGGCTGGCTGGTATTGCCCGACAGCGCGTCCATGGCGCAATCGACGGCATCCACCCCGGCCTCGGCGGCGGCAAGGATCGAGGCGCCGCCCATGCCGCTGGTATCATGGGTGTGGAAATGGATGGGCAGCCCGACCTCATCCTTCAGGGTGCCGATCAGCATTCCGGCGGCGGTGGGTTTCAGCAGACCCGCCATATCCTTGAGGCCCAGCACATGCGCACCGGCATCGCGCAGTTCCCGACCCATGGCGACGTAGTATTTCAGATCGTATTTCGCCCGATCAGAGTCCAGAAGATCGCCGGTATAGCAGATCGTGCCTTCGCAGATCTTGCCGCTGTCGATCACGGCGTCCATGGCGACCCGCATGTTCTCAACCCAGTTCAGGCTATCGAAGACGCGGAACACGTCGATACCGGTTTCCGCCGCCTGCGCGACAAAGCCCTGCACCACATTGTCGGGGTAATTCGTGTAACCAACCCCGTTCGAGGCCCGCAGCAGCATCTGCGTCATCAGGTTCGGCATCGCCGCGCGTATGTCGCGCAGCCGCTGCCACGGGCATTCCTGCAAGAACCGATAGGCCACGTCAAAGGTTGCCCCGCCCCAGCATTCCACGGAAAACAGCCCCGGAAGGTTCGCGGCATAAGACGGAGCCACCCGGATCATGTCAATCGACCGCATCCGCGTCGCCAACAGCGACTGGTGCCCGTCGCGCATGGTGGTGTCCGTGACCAGCAGCCGCTTTTGCGCCAGCATCCATTCGGCAACGGCCTTGGGGCCCTGTTTCTCCAGCATCTGCCGGGTTCCCGGCGCGGGATCGGCAACAGGGGCGGGGGGCACCGGCACCCGCGCCTCGGCCGGGGGTTGCGCACGGCCGGCAGTTTCGGGATGCCCGTTCACGGAAATATCCGCGATATAGGTCAGGATTTTCGTCGCCCGGTCGCGCCGCTTGCGGAAGGCGAACAGGTCGGGCGTCGTGTCGATGAACTTGGTCGTATAGGTGTCATCCAGAAAAGTCGGATGTTTCAGCAGGTTGATGACGAAGTCGATATTCGTGCTGACCCCCCGCACCCGGAACTCGCGCAGGGCACGGTCCATCCGCTTGATCGCCTGATCGGGCGTCTGCGCCCAGGCCGTCACCTTGACCAGCAGGCTGTCGTAATATCGCGTGATGACCCCACCCGCATAGGCGGTGCCGCCGTCCAGCCGGATACCCATGCCGGTGGCGCTGCGATAGGCGGTAATCCGGCCGTAATCGGGGATGAAGTTGTTCTGCGGATCCTCGGTCGTGACCCGGCATTGCAGCGCGTGGCCCGACAGGGTGATCGCGTCCTGAGATGCGTGGCCGGTCGCCTCTGCCAAAGCCGCGCCCTCGGCAATCTTGATCTGCGCCTGCACGATGTCGATGCCGGTCACCTCTTCGGTGACGGTATGTTCGACCTGAACGCGCGGGTTCACCTCGATGAAATAGAACTGCTGGCTGTCCATATCCATCAGGAATTCGACCGTGCCGGCGTTCTGGTAACCCACCGCGCGCCCGATCTTCAGCGCCAGCTCGCAGACCTCGGCCCGCTGCGCCTCGGTCAGATAGGGGGCGGGGGCGCGTTCGACGACCTTCTGGTTGCGGCGCTGCACGGTGCAGTCGCGTTCATACAGGTGATAAAGGCCGCCATGCAGATCGCCCAGCAGTTGCACCTCGACATGGCGGGCGCGCAGGATCATCTTTTCCAGATAGCCCTCGCCATTGCCGAAGGCCGCCTCGGCCTCGCGCCGGCCCTCGCGGACCTTGGATTCCAGCTGATCCGGGCTGTTGATCGGCCGCATCCCGCGCCCGCCGCCGCCCCAGCTTGCCTTCAGCATCAGCGGATAGCCGATCTGATCCGCCTCGGCCCGGATGGCGGCGAAATCATCGCCCAGAACCTCGGTCGCGGGGATGACCGGCACGCCCGCCCCGATTGCCACCCGCCGCGCACTGGCCTTATCTCCCAAGGCGCGCATGGTGTCGGCGCGCGGCCCGATGAAGGTGATCCCCGCCTGCGCGCAGGCATCGACGAAATCGGGGTTTTCCGACAGAAGGCCATAGCCCGGATGGATCGCATCCGCGCCGCATTCCTTGGCCACCCGGATGATGTCCGGGATCGACAGATAAGCCGCCACCGGGCCCAACCCCTCGCCGATCCGATAAGCCTCATCCGCCTTGAAGCGATGCAGCGACAGCTTGTCTTCCTCGGCATAGACCGCGACCGTCCGCTTGCCCAACTCGTTCGCCGCCCGCATTACGCGGATCGCAATCTCGCCCCGGTTGGCAATGAGAATTTTCTGAAACATGCACGCCCCCTTGTGGTGGCGCGATCCTAGCGACGCACGCGCGAGGCGCAAGCGGGCGGATGGTCGTGGCACCCCCACGCGGTTCCCTGCAATCTGCGCCAAGACCGAAACGACGCGAATGCTTTTGCGGCCGCCCCACGAACCAGAGAAAGCCGGATCAGATCGTTGATTTTCTGGAAAATGGTGGGCGACCCTGGAATCCCATTCTCTCATTTCCCTCAGTGATTGTTGTCCCATGTGTCCCGCAAATCAGTGCTGAGGGACACTCACCAGTTTAGCGCGGCCATGCGGACGATCTTGGATCAGAATTAAGCGCTTGCCACTCGGCATGACGCGATTACCAAACCCGGTCAGGTCGGTGCCGAATCTGATGTGGTCCTCTCTTTGACGGCAGGCGTTTCAACGCTTCGCCTGGTCAGTTTCAAGATGGATACGATTCCTGCTCTGTTCCAGCAGCCGGATTACTGAGGCGTCTGGCGGCAACGTCGTGTAAGCACCTCAAAGAAAACCGTGGCGTTTCCGGGCATAGGAACGGATGTCGCAAATCGCTGAAAGCAGCTCCGCGTTGTACTGGCCCCTGCGCCCCGCAGACTTGGTGGCGGCGACGCTTACAGCCTTGTGATCGGCAGCGTGATCCGGATGCGGAATGTGTCGCCGACGGCTTCGCGCGTGACCTTGCCGTCCAGTTCATAGGGCACCATCTCGTCCATCACCCACATACCGAAGCCGGGCCGGCCGGGGTGGAAATGGTGGCCGCGTTCGACCCAATCGATCCGCAGGTCTTCCTGTAAGACCTGCCATCCGATGGTCAGGCTGCTACCGTTCCCGGGACCGAGATTGCCGTGAAGAACCCCGTTGGCGGCAAGTTCGTGAAACAGGAGCGCCAGGGATTGCGCGGTCTCACCGGAGAAGCGGATATCCGGTCCGTCGATATCGGCACAGCCGGTCCATTGCGAAAGACCCTGTTCCTCCAGCGCGTCGAAGATCAGGGTGGACAGCGGGAACCGTGCGTGCGGGTCGCGGATCAGCGCGCTGACGACGCGGTTCAGCGCATCGAGGCGGCCTTCGAGTTGAAACGAACATGTCTGTGGATCGTCCGCGATTTCGGCGCTGCGGCGAACCACGGACCGGACCAGTTGCAGGCTGTTGACGAAACGATGGCGGGCAGCGGCAAGTGCCGCTTCGGTACTGTCATCCGGCTGCGGCGATGGCGTGGCAAGGACATCGTCGATCACGATCGCCAGACCTGCGCCATGATTGCGTGGCATGATGCGGGCACGCAGACCATCGTCTGTCAGCGCGATATCCCGTGCGCGGTGATCCTGAGATACCAGGCTTGCCTGTTCTGCCAATGTCGCGCTTTGGGGCAGGTCGATCTCTGCCAGATGTCGGGAGATGCCGGCCCGCATTGCCTCGCCACCCGCGGCAATGAACAGGTCTTTCACGATCAATCCCTCATCCAGCACCAGAACAATCGGTGGTGCGGCTGCGGTGGTCTCCATTCCCGGACTTCCTTCCACTTGCAACGCCAGACCATCATGGATCAAACGTTCCGGACGGTTCAACCGACCCATGATCCTAACATACTTAATGTGGTGGGACGCGCATTTTTGTGATGATGTGGCAAAGTGGTCATAGGAGGGAATGATGATGCAAGATCTTCCACTCTCCGGTCGCACCATTCTTGTCGTTGAGGACGATTTTTTCCAGGCCCAGGATCTGTCGGACGAATTGCGGGAACAGGGTGCGACGCTGATGGGGCCCTTTAGCACGCTGGCGGCGGCCGAGGCGGCGCTGTCCGCACCGGGCGAGGCCCCCGATGCGGCGATCCTGGACATAAAGATCCGTAACCTGCTGATCTATCCGCTGGCGCAGGCGCTGGACGAGGCGGGCATCCCATATCTTTTCGCCACCGGCTATGATCAAAGTTCGGTGCCCCATGGGTTTCATCATGCGCCGATCTGCGAAAAGCCGTTTCAGGTGCGCAGCATCGTGTCAGCTCTTTGCAACCTTTGCGAACCAGCCTTGGTCGAGTAAGAATCGAACATCCGGCCAGCGCCGAATCAGTCCCGTAGGTTCGTCCGATCCGCGTGAGACCTCGCTGGTCCGAAGCTGGCGGGAGACATCGTGGGCGAAATACTGCTGCATCAAGCCTACCCCGGCCTGTTCACGCCAGTCGAGACCGGGATATTCTTTGCGCGCCAATTGCCGCCTTTGCGCTTTGGCGCGCGGCAGCGGGTGGTACGCGCGAATGAACAGGTCAGCCAGGCGGTCTATCTTACTGATGGCTATGTCGGACGCTATCGGACCGACCAGCTTGGACGGCGGCAGTTTCTGGCCTTGCAGATACCGGGCGATTTCATTGATCTGCCCAGCTATACACTGGGCCATCTGGACCATGACATTGATTCCTTCAGTACCGTCACCGTCCGTCCGCTGCCGCATGCCGCGATCCGGCAATTACAGGAAAACCATCCCGAATACGGCAATAAGTTGTGGCGCATCACCCTGATAGATGCGGCGGTGCAGCGTTACTGGGTGTTCCGCATCGGGCGGTTGATGGGCCGGGCGCGGCTCGCCAATCTGTTTGCGGAAATTCTAGTGCGCCATTTTGCGCGTGGTTTATCTGGTGTGGACGGCTGTCCGCTGCCCATCAACCAGACCGACCTGGCCGAGGCATGCGGCATCACCCCGGTCCACGCCAACCGGATGATGGGCGAGCTGCGAGCCGAAGGCATTTGCGACTTTGCGCACGGGCAATTGCGTGTGAGGCATTTCGAACGATTGGTGCAGGTCGGTCAGTTCGAATGGGATTATCTTTACCTGCCGCCGGAAACCGACCGTGCGCTGGCCGCTCTGGCCGGCACCGCAGGCAGCCCGCCGATCACCCATGCCCGACACGAGACTGGCCAGCTTTAGCAAGCATATTAAAGGAATGGCCGCGCCTTGGCGCGACCTTCCACATTATTCTGCGCGTTCGTTTATGCGGGATTCGGCCAGATCGGTCAGCTTGTCGTCGGCCGCATGCTCTTCGTCCAGGTTCTGCTGCAACAGCGCGGCGCAATCCTCTCGTCCCAAGGCACGGGCCCATGCAACCAGCGTGCCATAACGCGTGATTTCGTAATGCTCGACTGCCTGTGCGGCGGCGATCAGTGCCGCGTCCAGCACGCGCTTGTCGGCGATCTCCCCCGCCACCTCGTCGGCCTCTTTCAAAATGCCATCAATGGCGGGGCAGTCCACCGCGCGTGGCTCAACGCCGTGCTGGCGGAACACTTGTTCAAGGCGTTCGACGTGGCCTTCGGTCTCGCGCAGGTGATCCTGAAGCCCGCGCCGCAGCTTTTCATCAGTGGCCTTGTCGATCATCTTGGGCAGATTCTTCACGATCTGCTTTTCGGCGTAATATATGTCGCGCAGAGTATGGACGAACAGGTCGTCCAGCGTTTCGATGTCTGTCATCAGTCCCATCGGAATCTCTCCTTTGATTGGGCAGGTCATGTGCGGGGCGACCCCCCGGGGAGTTGCCGCCCCGTTCCAACTGCGTCAGCCTCGGCCCGTCTTGCTTGTGCTGGTCGTGCTGCTACCGCTGGATGAGGACGACTGATCCGACGAGCTGTCCTTGCCGGATTTCACGCGCAGATTGTTCTGCACATGCTGGACGCCCGAGATGTTTTCCACGCAATCCTCGGCCCGGCGCTTTTCGTCGCGGCTGCCGACAGTGCCCGACAGCGTGATCTCGCCCTTTGAAACCGAGACCTCGATGTCCGAAGCATCGACCTGATCGTCGTCGCTCAGTTTGTCGGACGCATCTTCCTGAATGCGTTCGTCCGAGCGGGTATAGCCCTTGGGACCGCGGCCCCGGTGCTGACCCTGCTGGCCCGACTGGCCCTGCTGACCGGAACCACCCTGCGAGCCAAGCTGACCCGACTGACCATAGCGGCCTTGTTCGCCGCGGCCGTAAGGCCCCCAGTTGCCGCTGCGCTGTGTATCCCGATCGTAGTCATAGGAATGGCCGTGGCCCTGTGCGCCCGCGTACTCGCCCTGCGGCCCGGCATAGCCGCCCTGTGGCCCCCCG
>JAUNUO010000341.1 GCA_030538135.1 Paracoccus sp. (in: a-proteobacteria) | reverse complement strand
ACCGAGCCGCGCCCCATCACCAGATTGAACACCCCCGGCGGACAGCCGGCGTCGTAAATGATACGGGCCAGCAGATGGGCGGTGCCGGGGACCAGTTCCGCGGGCTTGAAGACGACCGCATTACCATAGGCCAGCGCCGGGGCGATTTTCCATACCGGAATGGCGGCGAGAAAGTTCCACGGTGTGATCAGCCCGACGACGCCTGCGGGTTCGCGCGTGATCTGCACCTCGATATCGGGACGGAGCGAAGCAAGTGCTTCGCCCGGCATCCGCAGCGCCTCGCCGGCATAAAAGCAAAATATCTGCGCGGCGCGCCTGACCTCGGCGATGGCTTCGGTCAGGATCTTGCCTTCTTCCCGCGCCAACATGTGACCGATAATGTCGGCCTGTTCGTCGATCCGCGCGGCGATACGGTGGGGTAGATCGGCACGGAGCTGCGGGCCGCCGGCAAACCATGCCGGCTGCGCCGCCGCGGCCTGATCCAGATCCGCCGCCGATCCCGCCGCATAAAGCCCGATCATATCCGACAGGTCGGACGGGTTGCGGTTTTCTGTCAGTTCATCGCTGTGATGCCACTGCCCGCCGATCAGGTTCAGATGGGATCCGGTCATATCCTCAACCCCTCTTGGCCATGACCGCAGATTCGATCGCGGCTTCCATGATGTCCAGCGCCTCTTGCAACTGATCCATGGGTATAATCAGCGGCGGCGACAGGCGGATGACGTGATAGCGCGTGCCGCAGGACAGCAGGATCAGCCCGCACGCCTCGACCTCGGCCACGATCGCGGCGGTCAGGGCGGCATCGGGGGCATTGGTGGCGCGGTCGGTGACCAGTTCAAACACATTCATCGCGCCGATGCCGCGCACTTGACCGATACACTCCATCCCTTGCTGGCTGGCGATCTGATTCAGCCGCGCGCGGATGATTTCACCGATTTCGCTGGCGCGGTCGCACAGGTTTTCGTCCGCGATCACGTCCGGCACCGCATGAGAGGCCGCAACCGCCAGCGGGTTGCCCGCATAGGTGCCGCCGACTCCGCCGGGGTTGGGGCATCGACGATATCAGCCCGCCCGGTGACGGCCGCAAGCCCCTTGGCCATGACCACCAGATCGGGAACGACGCCGGCATGATCAAAGCCGAACATGCGGCCCGTCCGCGCCATGCCCGCCTGCACCTCGTCCGCGATCAGGACGATGCCGTAACGGTCGCAGATATCGCGCAGGGCGCGCAGGAAACCGGGCGGCGCGATCACGATGCCGCCCTCGCTCTGAACCGGCTCGATGATGATGGCGGCAACGCGTTCCGGCTCCACCGACGAGCCAAAGAGCCGTTCCAGATGTTCCAACGCCGCCGCCTCGGCGCCGGTCGTGACCAGCATGGTCTTTTTGTCGAAATTCCCGGGCGTCATGGCGTTCAGCCGTTCGGCCAATGCGATATAGCCCGCATAAGGGGGCTACGTGGAAACAGGTATGGGTGAATGCCTGCGCCTGTTCGGCGACGGCGGCCATGA
>JAUNUO010000340.1 GCA_030538135.1 Paracoccus sp. (in: a-proteobacteria) | reverse complement strand
CAAGAAGGCGGCAGGACACGCGGGTAAAGGCCACCTCGCCGGTGTCCTCGTCCTCGAGTTTGTTCAGACAGCACTTGCCGCAGCCATCGCACAGCGCCTCCCATTCCTGCGGGGTCAGGGATTTCAGCGGCAGTTCCCAGAACCTGGGGCGCATCACGGCCCCGCAAGAATGGCGCGGGCCTGATCGGCATCGGCCTGAATCTGGGCGATCAGTGCCGGAATGCCGTCAAAGCTGGCCTCGTCGCGCAGGAAATCGACCAGTGCGACGGACAGGTGCTGACCATAAAGATCGCCCGTGAAATCAAACAGATGCACCTCAAGGTTGGGGTGGTTTTCCCCAAACATCGGGCGCACGCCCAGACTGGCGACACCCTGCCACGGACCCTTGTGCGGGCCGGTCAGCACATCGACCAGCACGGCATAAACCCCAAGGCGCGGCAGGTGCAGACCCTGAACCGACATGTTCGCGGTCGGCCAGCCCAGATCGCGGCCACGTTTTTCGCCGTGCAGCACCTCGCCTTCGATGCGGTGCCAATGGCCAAGCATCCGTTCCGCATCTCGGGGGCGGCCATCGGCCAGCGCGGCGCGGATCGCGGTAGAACTGTAATCGGTGCCGTTTTCACCGACCAGCGGCGCAATGGTGACGCCAAAACCCAGATCGCGCCCCAGCGATTCCAGCACGGCAGCATCCCCGGCCCGATCCTTGCCAAAGCGGAAATCGGCGCCGACCGTGACATGCGCGACGCCAAGCCCCTGCATCAGCACGTCGCGGGCAAAACATTCAGGCGTCAGCCCGGCCAGCACCGGACCAAAGGGCAGTTCATACAGTTGCGCAACGCCCAGACGAGCCAAGCGGTTGGCCCGCGCCTCGGCGTTCATCAGCCGAAAGGGCGGCGCGTCGGGGGCGAAATATTCGCGCGGATGCGGTTCGAACGTGACCACGCCCAAGGGCGCATCGGCAGCATGGCGCGCGGTGTCGATGACGGCGCGATGGCCCAGATGCACGCCGTCGAAATTCCCCATCGCCACGCTGGCGCCGCGATCTTCGGCGGCAAGTCCGGTCCAGTCACGATGGATGCGCAATGCGGCCCCCTGGGGCCAGCGGCCCGTCAGTCGAATTTGCGGCTGGGGGCCAGCACGACCGCCTCGCCTTTCAGAACGACCGTATCACCGACAAGACAGCGGGTTGCAAGCGTCACGCGGCGTTTGGCGTGGTCGATGGCATCCACCACCACTTCCGCCCGGACGGTATCGCCGGGCCGCACCGGGGCCATGAATTTCAGCGTCTGGCCCAGATAAACCGTGCCGTGACCCGGCAGTTGTTCCCCGATCACCGCCGAAATCAGCCCGGCGGTCAGCATCCCGTGGGCAATGCGGCCTTCGAAAATGGTGTCCCGCGCATAGGCATCGTCGAGATGCACCGGGTTGCGGTCGGTCGAGACCTCGGCAAACAGGTTAATGTCGCGATCCGTCACCTGCTTTTGCAGATAGCGCATCATCCCGACTTCGAGAT
>JAUNUO010000339.1 GCA_030538135.1 Paracoccus sp. (in: a-proteobacteria) | reverse complement strand
CAAGAAGGCGGCAGGACACGCGGGTAAAGGCCACCTCGCCGGTGTCCTCGTCCTCAAGCTTGTTCAGACAGCACTTGCCGCAGCCGTCGCACAGCGCCTCCCATTCCTGCGAGGTCAGGGATTTAAGTGGCAGTTCCCAGAACTTGGGGCGCATCACGGCCCCGCAAGAATGGCGCGGGCCTGATCGGCATCGGCATGAATCTGGGCGATCAGGGCCGGGATGCCGTCAAAGCTGGCCTCGTCCCGCAGGAAATCGACCAGCGCGACCGAAAGGTGTTGGCCGTAAAGATCACCTTTGAAATCAAACAGGTGCACTTCCAGGTTGGGGCCGTTCTCGCCAAACATCGGACGCACGCCCAGACTGGCGACACCCTGCCACGGCCCCTTGCGCGGGCCGGTCAGCACATCGACCAGCACGGCATAAACCCCGAGGCGCGGCAGGTGCAGACCCTGAACCGACATGTTCGCGGTCGGCCAGCCCAGATCGCGGCCACGTTTTTCGCCGTGCAGCACCTCGCCTTCGATGCGGTGCCAATGGCCAAGCATCCGTTCCGCATCTCGGGGGCGGCCATCGGCCAGCGCGGCGCGGATCGCGGTAGAACTGTAATCGGTGCCGTTTTCACCGACCAGCGGCGCAATGGTGACGCCAAAACCCAGATCGCGCCCCAGCGATTCCAGCACGGCAGCATCCCCGGCCCGATCCTTGCCAAAGCGGAAATCGGCGCCGACCGTGACATGCGCGACGCCAAGCCCCTGCATCAGCACGTCGCGGGCAAAACATTCAGGCGTCAGCCCGGCCAGCACCGGACCAAAGGGCAGTTCATACAGTTGCGCAACGCCCAGACGAGCCAAGCGGTTGGCCCGCGCCTCGGCGTTCATCAGCCGAAAGGGCGGCGCGTCGGGGGCGAAATATTCGCGCGGATGCGGTTCGAACGTGACCACGCCCAAGGGCGCATCGGCAGCATGGCGCGCGGTGTCGATGACGGCGCGATGGCCCAGATGCACGCCGTCGAAATTCCCCATCGCCACGCTGGCGCCGCGATCTTCGGCGGCAAGTCCGGTCCAGTCACGATGGATGCGCAATGCGGCCCCCTGGGGCCAGCGGCCCGTCAGTCGAATTTGCGGCTGGGGGCCAGCACGACCGCCTCGCCTTTCAGAACGACCGTATCACCGACAAGACAGCGGGTTGCAAGCGTCACGCGGCGTTTGGCGTGGTCGATCGCATCCACCACCACCTCGGCCCGGACGGTATCGCCGGGGCGCACGGGAGCCATGAATTTCAGCGTCTGGCCCAGATAGACGGTGCCGTGACCCGGCAGTTGTTCACCGATCACCGCCGAAATCAGCCCGGCGGTCAGCATCCCGTGGGCGATGCGGCCTTCGAAAATGGTGTCCTGCGCATAAGCGTCGTCCAGATGCACCGGGTTGCGGTCGGTCGAGACCTCGGCAAACAGGTTGATGTCGCGATCCGTCACCTGCTTTTGCAGATAGCGCATCATCCCGACTTCGAGAT
>JAUNUO010000338.1 GCA_030538135.1 Paracoccus sp. (in: a-proteobacteria) | reverse complement strand
TCGCGCGACATCTGATCCATCTGCGGCGCCAGTTCGGCCATCAGCCCGCGCAGCAAGATGCCCGCGCCGCGTTCGATCAGATCGACGCCCTCGCCCGGTGTCTCCGGTTCAGGCGTGGGCACAGGGTCGGGCTTCGCCTGCGGGGCGGTCAGCGGCGGCAGGGGGACCGGTTCGGATTGCGACTGTGCCAGCGCAAGCCCGCCCGCCGCAAGCGCGGTGACCAAGGCGGCAAAGATGACGGCACGATGTTTCATGCGGCAAAGATGGGGGCATGCGGACTGCCAATCAAGCCGCCACATGGGGTGTGGGCGAATTGCCGCGAATCACGCCTGCCGCCGGTCCTGCATGGCGCGGAATGCTTCCCACGCTTCGTTCAGGCGGCGGGTGCGCGCCTCGGCCAGACGGATTGCCTGCGGCGGCAGGCCACGCGCGATGGCACGGTCGGGGTGTGATTCACGGATCAGGTCGCGCCAGCGCCGGCGCGCCTCGTCCAACGGGGTGTCGGGCGACACGCCCAGAATTTCGCAGGGCAGGCAGCCGGTTTCGCGATCGTGGCGCAGACGGATGGCGGCAACCTGCGCGGGCGTCATGCCGAAGATCGCGGATACCTCGTCTATAAAGGCGACCTCGGCGTGATGCAGCCGACCATCCGCGACAGCGATGATGAACAGCCCTTCGACCACATCGGCCAGAACGGGATCGCCCGGCGGGAACATCGCGGCGATGCGGCGCGCCCATGCGTCAAATCCGGCCACGTCCTGCCGCGCCAGATCGAACACGCGCGCGGCGTTCTTTTCCTCGGCCCGAGGGATCACGAACACCCGGCGGAAGGCTGCGACCTCGGATCTTGCGACGGTGCCGTCGGCCTTGGCCAGCTTGGCCCCAAGGGCGATGACGGCGATGGTGAAGGCCACTGATTTTTCTGGCGGGGTCGCGGCCCGCCGCGTGCCGACAAGCGCCGAAAGGCGGTCGGCGATGCGCTGCCAGAAGCTGCGCGGACGCGGCAATTCAGGCGCAAGAGGATGGGGCGCGACGTGGTTCATGGACCAAGAGTAGCGGCAACGCCGCCCCGGCGCCAGCGGGGGGCGCCGTCAGCCCGCCAGATCGCCCAAAAGGTCGCGGCCCATCAGGATCAGATCGTGAAAGCGGCCGAATTTCCACCCCGCCGCCGGAATGCGCCCCCATTCCGCGAATCCGCAGCGGCGATGAAACGCCAGCGAACCGGTGTTCGAGGCGGTCACGGCCCCCACCATGATGCGCCCGCCGCCTGCGCGGGCGTGTTTCATCAGAGTGACGATCAGCGCCCGGCCCGTTCCCGTGCCGCGAGCGGCCGGGGCGACGTGGATCGTGTGTTCCAGGCTATGTGTATAGCCCGCGCCACCGCGAAACTGGCCATAGCTGGCAAAGCCGGTGATCCGCGCTGCGGTTTCGGCCACCAGAAAAGCATGGCCTTCGGCGTGACGGGCCGCGATCATGCCGGCGATTTCGGCTTCGCTGCGCTCGGTCGGCCAGAAGGTGATC
>JAUNUO010000337.1 GCA_030538135.1 Paracoccus sp. (in: a-proteobacteria) | reverse complement strand
CCCGATCCGCGCCTTCCATTCGGTCAGCTTGTCCACGCCCTGCTGATGCCATTTCATCTTTTTCAGGATCGTCGGCCAGACCGGGCCAAGCGCGATGTAATCGGGCCGCAGGGCCAGCGCGCGGGCCAGTTCGGCGTCATCATGGGTCGAAACCCCCAGCCGCAGCCCGCCAGCCCGGATCGCGGGCAGATCGGCGCTGTCCAGATCCTCTTGCCCCAGATGGATCCAGTCGCAGCCCTCATTTAGTGCGATGCGCCAGTGATCGTTGATGACCAGCGTGGCCCCCGCCGCCCGGCACAGATCACGCGCGCGGCGGATTTCGCTGCTTGTGTCGGCGGGACTGCGGTCCTTGATGCGCAACTGCACCAGTTTCACGCCCAAGGGCAGCATCCGGTCCAGCCAGTCGGCACTGTCAAAGATCGGGTAGAAACGCGGCAGGTTCATGTCAGAAACGCCTTTCCGATGACCGGGGTGGACGGGGCGGCCATGTCGCGCGGGCCGATGGGGTCGGCGGTATAAGCGGCGGCACCCGCCTGCACGGCCAGCGCCATCGCCCGCGCCATCGCCACCGGATCGCCCGCGCGGGCGACGGCGGTGTTCAGCAGCACGGCGTCATAGCCCATCTCCATCGCCTGCGCCGCGTGCGAGGGCAGGCCGATCCCCGCATCGACGACCAGCGGCACATCGGGGAAATGCGCCCGCAGGCTGCGCAGACCATAGGGGTTGTTGATCCCCAGACCCGAGCCGATGGGCGCGCCCCACGGCATCAGCACCTGACAGCCCGCATCCAGCAGCCGCCCGCAAACTGACAGATCCTCGGTGCAATAGGGGAACACCTGAAACCCGTCGCCGGTCAGAATGCGCGCCGCCTCGGCCAGCGCAAAAACATCGGGCTGCAAGGTGTCGCTATGGCCGATCACCTCAAGCTTGATCCAGTTGGTGTCGAACAGCTCGCGCGCCATATGGGCGGTGGTCACGGCCTCTTTCACGCTGTGGCAGCCGGCGGTATTGGGCAGGACGGCGACGCCAAGATCGCGGATCAGCGCCCAGAAATCCTGCCCGCCGCCCTGTTCGCGGCGCAGGCTGACGGTGGCGATCCCCGCACCCGAGGCGCGGAACGCTTCGGCCAGAATCGCGGGCGAGGGGTATTGCGCCGTCCCCAGCATCAGCGCGCTGTCGATCTGGGTTCCGTAAAAGATCGGCATATCCCTCAGCCCCCCTGCATGGGCGCCACGACCTCGATCCGGTCGCCGTCGGCGATGAGGGTGGCGGCGCGCAGCGCGGCGGGAACGAAATCGCCGTTGCGGGCGGTGGCGACCTTGGGGCCAAAGCCCTGTTCGATCAGCAGATCGGCAAGGGTGGCGGTCTGTGTCGTCAGCGCCGCGCCGTTGAGGGTGATGTTCATGTCAAAGCCTCATCCATGAATTCGGGGGTGGTGCCACTGTCCAGATGATCGCCTGCCATCTGCGCGACGGCTGGCGACAGCAGAAAGCCGTGCCGATACAAGCCGTTGGCCAACAGCAGATCACCGCGGC
>JAUNUO010000336.1 GCA_030538135.1 Paracoccus sp. (in: a-proteobacteria) | reverse complement strand
GTTTTTTCAGCAAACATGAGTTTTTCCTTTCGTTGCTGTCATATGCCCGGATCGGGCGTTACTTGTTCCGCGATGCCAACCAGCGGACAATCCGGTAAGGCCAGGTCGGCACCGGAAAAATAATGATTGCACCCGACACGGCGTCGATCTGCGCGTCGTCCAGTTCGGTCTTGATGGCTTCGTTTTTCATCGCGACACCTCAGGCTTTCAGCAGCGGCCAGCGGGGATAAGGCAGTTTCGGCAGCGGGCACCGCGGCCAGGGATAGGGCAGCGGAATCGGCAGCCGGATCGCGCCCGACACCTGTTCCAGTTCCTGATCGCTCAGTTCCTTGAAAACGTGGTTCATGTTGTGGTTCCTGTTGATTGTGAAGGTCGTCTTTCGACACCACCATCAGGCCACACACCCACCCATCCGCCAATTCGGCGCGATGCCCTAGGGCGCTTAGGTCACGCGGTCTAAGCCGCCGTAAAAAATCCGCGCGGGCGGGAACCCGCGCATCGGACCACTCAGCCTTCGCGTGTTTTTGCCCATTCGCCCCCCTCATGTTGGCCATGGGTTACAAAACAGACGAATCGTCGCATCGTGCCGCGGACTTTGCTTAGCGAGGAGCGACCTGTGAAGGATCTGATACCCCCGGTTCAAAGCGACGATACACGCACCAGAATCATCATTGCCAACGCAAATCCGGCCTATCATGCTGATGTAAAACAGATTGTCAGCCAGCTTCACCCCCATGCCGATGTCATCATCATGCCCGCCGTGCCTGTCCCCGATGTGGTACCCGCGGAGATTGTCGTGGCACCGCAGGGTCGAAATCTTGATCGTCTTTCCACCCGCCAGAGGGATGTTCTGGCCCTGATCGTCGAGGGGCAGACGAACAAGGATATCGCCCGCAGCCTTGATATCTCGCCCTCGACGGTGCGGGTGCATGTGTCGGCCCTGCTGCGCATTCTGGGGGTCAGTTCGCGAACTGCCGCCGCAGCCATCGCGGCAAGCGCCCTGTCGCAGCAAGATGCCATTCACACCGCGCAGTAACCGCGCGGTGCCTCGTTCCTGTTTGACCGGGGCGATGTGCAGGACGATCAGGGACATCATGGCCATGGTGCCCGATTGTTGAAATAAGATCGGGCGGCGATGCCGAATCACACCGCCGCCCGGCGACGGTCATCAGACCGTCACCTATTCAGCCGCAGATCAGCAGCGCGGCTTGGTGGGGGCAGGGGCGCAGCCGGTGTTGCAGCCCGTGTTGCAGCCGCCCGAACCCTTGCTGCCGCCGAAGATCGACAGGAAGCCGCTCAGCAGGCTGACTTTGGTCTTGATCAGACCACCCAGCAGACCGCCGCCGCAGCCCAGCAGGAAGCCGCCCGAAACCTGATCCAGTTCCTGTTCGTTCAGTTCTTTGATGTTGGCGTCCATAATCATGCTCCTTTGATTGGCATATGCCGCACTCGCGACAGGCGCATCAGGACATAGCGCGGCCGTGACAGCCATTAGGCTAGTTGCAGTAAGCGCTTATAACTTATGAATTACGCGATTG
>JAUNUO010000335.1 GCA_030538135.1 Paracoccus sp. (in: a-proteobacteria) | reverse complement strand
CCCCGGCCCGACCGGATCGCGGCCTGCACCACCATGATGATGAACACCAGCACGGCGGGCAACAGGTCGATGGCAATCGCCCCCGCCCATGCAGGCACGAAATTGCCCGCATAGACGATCACCGCATCGGCCGCGGACATCGGCGTATAAAGCGCCTCGTCGGGTAGCGGCAGCGTCATGACATCGGCCGCCGCCTGGCCAAGCGTCTGCGCCCGCTGCGCCACCAGTGTCAGCACCGAGGTGATCGTGCTGGACTGCCCGGCGCGGATATCGGCCGTGGTCCCGTCCAGTTCCGGCAACACCACTGCATCGGCCAGATCCTGCGCCGCGCGCGATACCAGCGGCGCCGGGTTCAACTGGCGTAGTTGGGTAATCAGCCCCGCCAGTTGCACCGCGTCCTCGGAAAAACGCACGGTGCGGTCTTCAAGCCCACCCGGTTCGACCGAAATCGACCGCATCCGCGACAGGATCGTATTGCCCTGCGCAAAGGTCGCCTCGATGGGTTCGGCCACGACGGCCAGCTGATCTTCAAGCGCCTGCAATTCGGCCTGCTTCTGGGTCAGCACGCGAAACACTGCGCCGCGCCCGGAAAAACCCGACAGGGTGCCGCCCGCCTCTTGTTCGGACAGGTCGCCGAAACTTTGCCGCACCCGCGCCACATCGCGGGTCAGCGACTGCCCCGCCACCGCATTGGCATGAGCGCGTTCCAGCGCGGTCTGATAATGCTTCACCGTGGTCGCCATATGGGTTTCCACCGCCGCCCCGCCCGCCAGCGCCGCCGCGTTCAGCCAGGACGACATGGCGACAATGGCCACGCAACCCAGCCCCATCGCCAGAAACAGCCCCACGCGCGAGGCGACCGACCGCACCGCCGGCAACAGCCGCAGCATATAGGACCAGAACACGAAAATCCCCACCGACACGGCGATCGAATAGGCCAGCGCGGCGAATGTCGTCCATACGCCCGGATCGGTCAGCAGCGTGCGCACACCAAGATAGGTATAGATCCCCGAAGCCGAGGCCAGCACCCCAAGCGCGGTCGAGGTGAACGTATCCAGCCAGTCCAGATGCTGTTCCAATTCGCGGGCGTAACGCGCCCCGCCCCGGCTGTTCGTGTCAGACTGTTCCATCCGCGGTCCATCATGATTGACAGCACCGCACATAGGTCAAAGCTGCGGGCTTGCTTATCCCCGAAACGATCACGCGGCTTCACGCTTGCGGCATCGGCGGCGCCGCCGGACGGAGCGCCGTGCGGATGGGTGCGGTGAAATCGGGTGCGCACACGGCGCCGGGCGTTCGCCACGCCGGCCCCAAAGAGAAAGGCCGGGGTTCACCCCGGCCCCGACCCTCAGCCCTTCAGGGCCTTGTTCAGATATTCATCGACCTTTTCCAGATAGCCCATGGTGGTCAGCCATTTCTGATCCGGTCCGACCAGCAGGGCGAGGTCTTTGGTCATATAGCCGTCCTCGACCGCCTGCACCGTCACCTTTTCCAGCGTCTCGGCAAAGTTCTTCAGTGCGTCGTTGCCATCCAGCTTGGC
>JAUNUO010000090.1:10148-11497 GCA_030538135.1 Paracoccus sp. (in: a-proteobacteria) | reverse complement strand
AACAGGGCGATCTCGATCAATGGAATCGCGACAAACATCAATAAAAGCCACATAACGCCCCCTCTTTGGCCGGTCCTCCGAACTGGACTTGCTCTGGCCCAGTCCCTACATAAGACGCATCCGCGCCGATACCAACTGGCGCCTTCACGTCAGGGGTTCCGCCGATGAACAGTCCGCTTATCCAGCTACTTGTGCTTGCCGGGATTGCCGTGTTCCTGATCCTGCGGCTGCGCAATGTTCTGGGCACGCGCGACGGGTTCGAACCGCCCAAGGTAGATCAGCAGCCGCAAGCACAGGCCCGTCAGCGGTTCGAGGTGATCGAAGGCAGCGCCGAACAGGGCGATCAGGACATCGCCGATCACACCGACCCCGACAGCGCCGCCGGACGCGCGGTGGCACGGATGAAGCGGGTCGAACCGCAGTTCAATCTGGGCGAGTTCCTGTCGGGCGCAAAATCGGCTTATGAGATGATCCTGATGGCCTTTGAAAAGGGCGACCTGGAACCGGTGCGGCCGTTCCTGTCGGCCGATGTGGCGCAGGCGTTCCAATCGGTCATCGACGACCGCGCCGCCAAGGGCCAGACGGTCGAGGCGCAGTTCCTGGGCACGCGCGAAACCGCGCTGACCGGGGCGGAATTCAACGATGCGACCGGCGAAGCCGAGGTATCGGTGCGCTTTGTCGGCGACCTGATCGTGGCCACCCGCGATGCCGAAGGCAATGTCGTCGAGGGCGATCCAAAATCCGCCCGCAAACAGCGCGACATCTGGACCTTTTCCCGCCACATGGGTCAGGACGATCCGAACTGGCAACTCGTCGCAACAGGCTGAGGCATGTCGCGTCGCCGTGGGTTGAGTGGCGAGGATCACGATCTTTGGGAACGGGTGGCGCGCAGCATCGTTCCGCTGCACAAATCCCTGAAACATCCGATTCCGAAGAAGACCGGGCCGATACCCGGCACCGGCGATCCACGTCCTGTCACGGCACCCACCGCCCTTGTTCCACAGCCCTTCCGGATCGGTCAGGGATCCGGCAATGGCCCGGCGTCCCCGCCCGTCCCGACAAGCCCGGCACAGCACCTGGCGGCGCAGGCGTTGCGCATGGATCACAAGACCCATCGCCGCATGAGCCAAGGCAAGCTGCGCCCCGAGGCGCGGCTGGACCTGCACGGGATGACGCTGGCACAGGCGCATCCCGAACTGATCGGCTTCATCCTTGGGGCGCGGACGGCGGGCTTGCGTCTGGTTCTGGTCATCACCGGCAAAGGGCGCGGCGATCACGGTCCGCTGCCGACACGTCCGGGCGCGCTGCGCCATCAGGTGCCGATCTGGCTGCATCACGCCCCGCTGGCT
>JAUNUO010000090.1:2362-10048 GCA_030538135.1 Paracoccus sp. (in: a-proteobacteria) | reverse complement strand
GCGGTAAAGCGATCTGCGCCGGTTGCCTCGGCGTCGGGCCAACCCGTCATGTTCGGCCGCAGCCAGAACAGCGCCGCCACGGTTCCGTCGGGCGCGCTGCTTTCCTCGATCTGCTCGACGATGAAGACGCGATTGCTGCCTGCCGGGCTGTCCACCACCTGAACCACGACCTGCCCCGTCGCGTCACGCGGCAGATGAACGGGGTCCGCCGCCACAGCCAGGGGCACAGCGATCAGCGGCAGAACAAGGGCCGCCCTCACCCGCGGTTGTAATTCGCCTTGGGTCCGGCGAACCACCACGCGATCAGGCCGATCAGCGGCAGCACGGCGATGACCAGCACCCAGATGATCTTGTTGGTGCGTTCCGCATTGCTGTTGATGACCGAGGCAATCGCCCAGACATCCAGCACAAAAATGATGATCCCGAAAAGATAGCTCATCGCAGTCTCCTGTTTCGTGACTGAGCAACACCGTAGCTGCCCTTGCGGTTCCCGAATAGGGCAATGCACGTCATGCTGCGGCACATTCTTAATTTTCTTGCCGGACTGTCGGATTACTTTCACAAATCCTTCACATCGCCGCGCTAACCCGGCGCGGAAACATATGCTGACAGGGAACCCCGCCACATGAAATATTCTGCTTCGCTGATCGCCGTGGTCGCGGCCCTTGGGGCTTCTGCCGCAATGGCGCAGACCGATCTGGCCGCGCTGGAAGAAGCCGCCAAGGCGGAAGGTATGCTGACCACCATCGCCCTGCCCCATGACTGGTGCAACTATGGCGGGGTGATCGCGTCCTTCAAGGAAAAATACCCCGAAATCCGGGTCAACGAGCTGAACCCCGACGCCAGCTCGGCCGACGAGCTTGAGGCGATCCGGGCCAATACCGGCAACACCGGACCGCAGGCCCCGGACGTGATCGACGTGGGCCTGGCCTTTGGTCCGCAGGCCCAGACCGAAGGGCTGATCCAGCCCTACAAGGTCGCCACCTGGGACGACATTCCCGCCGATCTGAAAGACCCGGACGGCCATTGGTATGCGGATTACTATGGCATCATGGCGTTGGGCGTGAACACCGATCTGATCGACAACGTGCCCGCCACATGGGCCGATCTGCTGAAACCGGAATACGCCAATTCCTTTGCGCTGACCGGCGATCCGCGCGCCTCGAATCAGGCGATTCTGGCGATCATGTCGGCAGCCGGGTCCAAAGGCGGCACGCCGGGCGAGGACAGCGGCAACAAGGGGCTGGAATTCTTTGCCGAACTGAACAAGGCGGGCAATTTCGTGCCGGTCACCGCCAAGGCGGGCACCATCGCGCAGGGGGCAACGCCAATCGTCGCCGCCTGGAACTATAACCTGTTCGCATGGCGCGATCAGTTGGCCGGGAACCCCCCGGTCGAGGTGGTGATCCCCTCGGACGGCGTTCTGGCGGGCGTCTATGTGCAGGGCATTTCCGCCCATGCACCCCATCCGAATGCCGCGAAACTGTGGATGGAGCATCTGTATTCCGACGAGGGTCAGCTTGGCTGGCTCAAGGGTGGCTGCTATCCGGCGCGCTTCGTGGCGATGAAGAATGCGGGGCTGATTCCGCAGGACATGCTGGACACCCTGCCGCAGCCCGAACTGGTGGACCGCGCCGTATTTCCGACCGTCGAGGAGCAGGACGCCCACAAGAAGGTCGTGACGGAAAACTGGGACAGCGTCGTCGGCGCCCCGGTGTCCGAGTAACCGCATCCCCAAGGCGGGCGCAGGACGCCCGCCTTTTTCCTGCCGCGCCGAGGTTCCATGGCAAGCGCCCAAAACATTTCGCGCCGCCTTGGCGTCTGGCTGGGCATCATGCCCTTTGCCATCTTCGCATTCCTGTTCCTGATCCTGCCGACGCTGGGTGTCGTGCTGGGTGCGTTCCGCGCGCCTGAGGGCGGCTTTACCGTGCAGAACCTGAGCGGGCTGACACAGCCCCGGATCATGTCGGCCTTCTGGCTGTCGATCCGCATCAGCGTCATCACCGCCCTGCTGGGTTGCGTCGCCGGGTTCCTGATCGCGGCCTCGGTCACACGCGGCGGGCTGCCGCGCGGGCTGCGCGCGCCTGTGATGTCGTTTTCCGGCGTGGCGGCGAATTTCGCCGGGGTGCCGCTGGCCTTTGCGTTCATCGCGACGCTGGGTCGGCTGGGCTTTGTCACGGTGCTGATGCGCGAATGGTTCGGCATCAACATCTATGCCAGCGGGTTCAACCTTCTCAGCTTTTGGGGGCTGGTGCTGACCTATCTGTATTTCCAGATCCCGCTGATGGTTCTGGTCATCCAGCCGTCGTTGGACGGGCTGCGGCGCGACTGGCGCGAGGCCGCCGAAAGCCTGGGCGCATCGCAGATACAATACTGGCGCATGGTCGTCTTGCCCATCATGTGGCCGGCGGTTCTGGGGGCCTTTGCGCTGCTGTTTGCCAATGCCTTCGGGGCGGTGGCGACGGCGATGGCGCTGACCGGATCGTCGCTGTCGCTGGTGCCGATCGTGCTGTTTGCCCAGATCCGCGGGGACGTGCTGCAAGACCCGACGCTGGGCTATGTGATCGCCTTTGGCATGATCGTGCTGACCGGCGTTGCCAGCCTGATCTCGATCATCCTGCGCACACGGGCGGAAAGGTGGCTGAAATGACGCGCATCCTGTCATGGCTGTCCTTTCTGCTGGGCGCGCTGTTCATGCTGGTGCCGCTGATCGGCACCTTTGAATTCAGCCTCAGGGCGCGGCGCGGCGAATATTCGCTGGATGCCTATCGCAGCGTTCTGGGCGATCCGCAGTTTCAGGCCACCTTCGGCTTTTCCGTGGCGGCGGCGCTGGCGACCATCGTCATGGGTATCCTGCTGGTGGTGCCGGCGGCGTTCTGGGTGCGGCTGAAACTGCCCCGGCTGCGCCCGGTGGTCGAATTCATCACGCTGCTGCCGCTGGTCATTCCCGCCATCGTTATCGTGTTCGGCTATATCCGCATGTTCAACACCTCGTCCTGGCTGCCGCTGACCGGCACGGCGGGGGGCACCAACTTCCTGCTGATCGCGGGCTATGCCACGCTGTCGTTGCCTTACATGTATCGCGCCGTCGATGCGGGCCTGCGCACGCTGGACGTGGCGACGCTGACCGAGGCGGCGCAATCCCTTGGCGCGGGCTGGATCACGGTGCTGGGACGGGTGATCCTGCCCAACCTGTTCGGCGCGGTTCTGTCGGGAGCGTTCCTGACCTTTGCCATCGTGATCGGCGAATATGTCTTTGCGGCGCTGCTGGACCGTCCGGCCTTCGGCCCCTACATGGTCTGGCTGGGCAGCAACCGCGCCTATGAACCGGCGGCACTGGCCATCATCGCCTTTGCCATCACCTGGGGCTGCATGGGCCTGATGCAGTTTGCCACCCGAATGTCGCGCCATGGCCGCGCCCAGCAACAACAGTTGAAATGACCGGATTTCTGACGCTTTCCAATCTGAAAAAATCCTTTGGCGACACGCAGGTGGTGCGCGATTTCGACCTGTCGCTGGCCAAGGGGGAATTCATCTCGTTGCTGGGGCCGTCGGGCTGCGGCAAGACGACCGTTCTGCGCATGATCGCCGGGTTCGAAACGCCGACCGGCGGCACCATCACCATGGACGGGCAGGATGTCACCCGCCTGCCCGCGAACAAGCGCCGCATCGGCATGGTGTTTCAATCCTATGCCCTGTTCCCCAACCTGACGGCGGCGGAAAACGTGGGCTTTGGCCTGCGCGTCGCCGGGGTAAGCCGGGCCGAACGCAATGCCCGCGTGGCGGAGATGCTGAACCTGATCGGCCTGCCTCATCTGGGCGACCGTTATCCGTTTCAACTGTCCGGCGGACAGCAGCAGAGGGTGGCATTGGCCCGCGCTCTGGCCCCGCGGCCGCAGTTGCTGTTGCTGGATGAACCTCTGTCGGCGCTGGATGCAAAAATCCGCGTCAACCTGCGCAACGAGATCCGGCAGATTCAAAAGAATCTGGGCATTACCACCCTGTTCGTCACTCACGATCAGGAAGAAGCCCTGTCGATTTCCGACCGCATCGTGGTGATGCATCAGGGTGTGGCAGACCAGATCGGCCCGCCGCACGAGATTTACACCCGGCCCGCCACCGATTTCGTGGCGAATTTCGTGGGCACGCTGAACCGGCTGCCGGCCACGGTGCTGGACGCGGCGTCGGGGGTGGTCGATCTGGCGGGGGTGCGGCTGACACTGAACCGCCCCTTGCCACAGGGCAGCCTGACCGCCCAGATCGGTGCCCGCCCCGAGGCGCTGATGCCCGTCCGTCAGGGTGGCATTCCGGTCACGATCGGCAGCGTCGAATATCTGGGCGCGGTGCAGCGCGTGCGCGGCAAGCTGGGCGACGGCGCCGATGTGGTGTTCGACAGCCTCAGCCGCAGCGGCGCCGCCCCGCCCGCGCCGGGGGATGTCGTGGAGCTGACCCTGGACCCGGCGGATGTGATTCTGCTGGGTGAAGGAATCGCCCGGACCTAAGGCGCGCGGCGGATCGGCGGCGGTGCCTTGGACAATTGCACCGCCAGAATCCCCGCCATGATAACGCCGACGCCAACCACATC
The DNA here is from genome assembly GCA_030538135.1 of Paracoccus sp. (in: a-proteobacteria). GTDB lineage: Bacteria > Pseudomonadota > Alphaproteobacteria > Rhodobacterales > Rhodobacteraceae > Paracoccus. Next base: position 5,463 of record JAUNUO010000090.1, on the reverse strand, counting down.
CATCACCCCCAGCGATTCATTCAAAAGCACCGCCGCCGTCGCCACGCCGAAGAAGGGCGTCAGAAAGTGGAATGTCGCCGCCCGCACCGCGCCGATCCGCTGCACCAGCAGGAACCAGACCCATGTCGCGGCCAGTCCCGGCACGAAGGCGGTATAGGTAAAGGCCACGATCAGGCGCGGGGTCAGGGTCACGGTCCAATCCTCGAAGATCGGGGCGACGATCAGCAGGCTGCCCGCCCCGACCAGCATTTGCAGCCCGACGATCATCATCACATTGCCGCCGCCGCTGGCCCCGCGCACGGTCAGCGTCGCAATGGCCAAGGCCAGCGCCGCGACAAAGCACAGGACGATCCCGGTCAGATCGCTGCCGCCTTGCAGACGCGCCCCCATGATAAGCGCCACCCCGCCAAGACCCAGCAGCAGCCCCACGACGCCCATGGGGCGCAGCCGTTCCCCGATGACGATCCAGCCGATGAAGGCCACCATCAGCGGCATGGTGGCGGCGATGATCGAGGCCAGCCCGGCCTCGATCCACTGCATCGCGATCCAGTTCATGCCCAGATACAGCGCATTCTGGCACAACCCCAGGATCACCACCGCCCGCCATTGCAGGGGCGTCAGGTTACGCCATGTCTGCCCCATGGCCAGCGCGATCAGGATGCCGATGCTGCCCGACAGCACGAACCGCGCCGCCAGCGCCATAAGCGGCGGTGCCTCGGTCACGATCATGCGGGTCGAGGTAAAGGCAGACGCCCACATCACCGCAAACAGCAGCCCCATTCCGATGGCCTTGAGATCCATGCCCGTCCCTCGCGTTTCAGGATTTGGCTAGCAGATGCGGCGGGGGGCGGAAAGTGGCCCGGGAATCAGCGGGGGACGTCGCGTCCCCCGCGCCCCCTGCGGGATATTTGGGCACAAACGAAGCCCGGCCACGAAAAAAGGCCGCGCTGCGGGGCGCGGCCTTTGACAGGGTTGCGGAACGGATCAGACGTTCACGCTGTCCTTCAGGGCTTTCGCGACGGTGACCTTGACCTGCTTGTCGGCCGGCTTGGTCATCATTTCCTGAGTCTGCGGGTTGCGGACCTGACGTTCGGGACGGTGGCGGCACGCGATCTTGCCGATGCCCGGCAGGGTGACGGCACCGCCGTCCGCGACTTCGCGCGCCACAACCGCAGCGATTGCATCAAGTGCAGCATTCGCCGATTTCTTGTCGCTGCCCATTTCCTCGGCCAGCGCGGCGACGAGCTGAGTTTTGGTCATCGGTTTAGCGGAAGCGGTAGCCATCTTTTCTGTCTCCTCTGCCCTTTTCGGGCGATGTCATTGCGCCGAACCAGCGGCATAGGGCCTGCTACACACGGTTTTGACCGGCAGATCAAGTATTTTTCGTCTGCGCGACGCGCCGTCGGCAAGGTAATGCAAAACGGCGCCGCTTTACAGGAAGGCGGTTTCACTGAATGAACGCAATTTGCGCGAATGAATCCGCTCAAGTGGCATGGCGCGCAATTTTTCCATCGCGCGGATGCCGATCAGCAGATGGCTGGCGACCTGGGTGCGATAGAAATCCGTTGCCATACCCGGCAGCTTCAATTCTCCATGCAGGGGCTTGTCGCTGACGCACAAGAGCGTGCCATAGGGGACGCGAAAGCGGAACCCGTTGGCGGCGATGGTGGCGCTTTCCATGTCGAGCGCAATGGCGCGGCTGAGGCTGAGCCGATGCACCGGCGTATCGCGCAGTTCCCAGTTGCGATTGTCGATGGTGGCGACGGTGCCTGTCCGCATGATCCGCTTGAGTTCATATCCTTGCAGTTGCGTGACCTCGGCGACGGCTTCTTCCAGTGCCACTTGGACCTCGGCCAGAGCAGGGATCGGCACCCAGACGGGCAGGTCGTCGTCCAGAACATGATCTTCGCGCAGATAGGCGTGGGCCAGCACGAAATCGCCCAGGGATTGCGAATTGCGCAGGCCCGCGCAGTGACCCACCATCAGCCAGGCATGGGGGCGCAGCACCGCGATATGGTCGGTCGCCGTCTTGGCGTTCGACGGGCCGACGCCGATATTGACCAGCGTGATCCCGTTTCCGTCGGCGCGCTTCAGGTGATAGGCCGGCATCTGCGGCATTTTCGACAATAACGCGATGGCGCCCTCGGGCGTGTCGATCACCTGATTGCCCGGCGCGACAAAGCCGGTATAGCCCTGCGCCGGATCGGCCAGAACGCGACGTGCAAAGGCCTCGAATTCGTCCACATAGAACTGATAGTTGGTGAACAGGACGAAATTCTGGAAATGATCGGGCAGGGTCGCGGTATAATGCGACAGCCGGGCCAGCGAATAATCGACCCGCTGCGCCGTGAACGGGGCCAGCCAGTCCGAACCGTCGGGCTGTCGCCCGGCCACGCCGTTCACGATGTCGTCGTTCACGGTATTCAGGTCGGGCACGTCGAACACGTCGCGCAGGCTGAAATCCAGCACGCCTTCCTGCGGGACGTTCAGATTCGACAGGGTGGATACCGCGAAATGCACCGGCATCGGGGTTTCGCCGAAACCCACGCTGACCGGCACCCCGTGGTTGCGCATCAGCAGGCCGATCTGTTCGCGCAGGTATCGGCCGAACAGATCGGGCCGCGTGATCGTTGCGGCATAGCTGCCGGGGATGGCGACATGGCCGAACGACAGGCGGGAATCGGTCTTGGAATGGCTGGTCGTGGTCAGCCGGACCTCGGGGTAGAAGGCGCGGTATCGGGCCTTGGGCATGGCCCCGTCCAGCGCGGCGGTGAATTTTTCAAGCAGGAATCCGGCGGCGATGTCGTAAAGTTCGGTCAGCCGCGCGACGGCGGCTGCGGCATCGGCGAACTGTTCCCGCGCAACCGGGTCCGGGCTTTCGACCGGCAGAAAGCGGCTGTCGTGATCCATCGCGCAAATCCCTGATCCTTGACCGGAATGTGCCAGCCGGACCGTCAAAGAGCAACCCGCCGCGACCAGCCGCCGCCTTTCCCCGGCGCGGCGGGCGGGCTAGGCTGGCGCGGATGAAAAAGGGGGGCGCGATGCGGCTGGTGATCCTTGGGCATGGCTATTCGGCGGGGTTCGTGACGCGGCTGGTGACG
>JAUNUO010000090.1:0-2262 GCA_030538135.1 Paracoccus sp. (in: a-proteobacteria) | reverse complement strand
TGGCAGGCATTGGCCGATGGCGCGGGGGTGCCGCTGCATGTCTTTCGGCTGGCGGGGATCTATGGTCCGGGGCGCGGGCCATTCGCCAAGCTGCGCAATGGCACGGCGCGGCGGATCATCAAGGAAAATCAGGTGTTTTCCCGTATCCACGGCGAGGATATAGCCCAGGTCGTCGCCGCCACACTGCCGCCTGCGGATCTGCCGGGGCGGGTCTGGAACGTCTGCGACAACGACCCCGCCCCGCCCGAGGACGTGATCGCCTGCGCCGCCGAAATGCTGGGCGTGCCGGTGCCGCCCGCCGAAGCCTTCGACCGGGCAGATATGGACGCGATGGCCCGCAGCTTTTATTCCGAATCGAAACGGGTGCGGAATGACCGGATCACTCACGATCTGGGCATTACCCTGAAATACCCCGATTATCGCAGCGGGCTGGCGGCGATTCTGGAACAGGAGGGCGGGCGCGATGGCATTTGACCATGACATCATCATTGCGGGCGGCGGGCTGAACGGGCCGGCGCTGGCGCTGGCCGTGGCGGCGGCGGGGCTTTCGGTCGCGGTGGTCGATGCGCGGCCCGCCGACGACCGCGCGGGCGAGGATTTCGACGGGCGCGCCTATGCGCTGGCGCTGGCGTCGTCGCGGCTGTTCGGGGCCTTGGGCCTTTGGCGCGATCTGGCGCCGCAGGCGCAGCCGATCCGGCAGGTCATGGCCTCGCAGGGGCAGCCGGGCGAAGGTTCGGGACCGCTGTTTCTGCATTTCGACGGCGCCGAGATCGAGGAAGGTCTGGTCGGGCACATGCTGGAGGACCGGTTCCTGTATCGCGCCCTTCTGGCTGCCATGCGGGACCGAGGGATCGCGCATCTGTCCGGCACCGCCGTCATCGCGCAAGAGATTGATCCGGCGGGGGTTTCCGTCACGCTTGCCGATGGGCGGCGGCTGCGCGGGCGGGTGCTGATCGGGGCGGACGGGCGCGGGTCGGGCGTGGCGCGGCGGGCCGGGATCACCCGGCGCGGGCATGATTACGGTCAGACCGCGCTGGTCGCCGCGCTGGATCACGACAAGCCGCATCGGGGCATCGCGCATCAATATTTCATGCCCGGCGGACCCTTGGCGATCCTGCCCCTGCCGGGCAATCGCAGCAGCATCGTCTGGTCGGAACCGCATGCCACCGCGGCGGCGGTCAAGGCCCTGCCAGACGCCGATTTCCTGTCCGTCCTGCGCCCGCGCTTCGGGGATTTTCTGGGCCGGATTTCCCTTGCGGGGGAACGGTTTAGCTATCCTCTCAGCCTGTCTCTGGCGGATCGTTACGTCGCGCCGCGGATCGCGCTGATCGGGGATGCGGCGCATGGGGTGCATCCGATTGCCGGGCAAGGGTTGAACCTTGGGCTGCGCGATGTGGCGGCGCTGGCCGAGGTGCTGACCGATGCCGCCCGGCGGGGCGAGGATATCGGGGCGGCGGCGGTGCTGGAACGCTATGAGCAGTGGCGGCGGTTCGATGCGACCGCGCTGGCCCTGAGCATGGATGCGGTGAATACGCTGTTTTCCAACGACAACCCGATTCTTGCGGCGGTGCGGGGCCTGGGCATGGGCGCGATCAGCCGGATTCCGCCGCTGCGCCGCGCCTTCATGCGGCAGGCCGCCGGGCTGTCGCTGAAGCCGATGCCACGTCTTTTGACCGGGCGCGCGCTTTAACCATTTCCGACGCAACGGCAGCGCGCGTTGCCCGTGCAACGGCCCCGGCCGGGTGGCGGCGTTCGGGCCAGCGTTTGCAGGGCTTTCGGCTGCACAGGGCGTGCACCGCCCATGCACAGACCGTACACAACCTGTACACAGGCTGCGCGCGTGCGGACAGGGAAGTGTTAACCTTGTTGCAACGATCCGGCGCGGGCGGCCTTTTTGGGCGGTCGGCACGGACGGCACAGTGTGACGGCACTGCGGCACGCAAAGGAACAAGCCGTGCACGCCATCGAGGACGGCTGGACGGCGATGATCCCTGCGGGCATCTGGCGCGACATCATCAGCATCGGCGACAAGCCGAGGCGGCCGAACAGGCGGGCGCCGGTCGCGGCGCCCTGTCCGGCGCGGCGGCGTTTCCCCGAAGATGCGTATCCGGACAAACGGCAAGTGGGGCGCAGGGAACCTTCACGCGGGCGCGAGTGTTGCCCCTGCTGCGCATCCAGCGAACGTGATGTGCAAGCCTTTGGGAAACCGATATGATCCGGCCTATGAAACTGAAAACCCTCGCTCTTGCGCCCGCCTTCGTG
>JAUNUO010000334.1 GCA_030538135.1 Paracoccus sp. (in: a-proteobacteria) | reverse complement strand
CGGGTGCGGGCGCCGGCGCTGATCCTGCATGGCGAGAACGACGAATACGGCAGCATCGCGCATCCCGAACGAATCGCACGGGCGACGGGCGGGAGGATGGTTGTGATCCCCGGCACCGGCCACCTGCCCCACCGCGAGGCGGCGGATCGGGTATTGGCCGAGATCACAAATTTTCTGCGTGGCGTGGTATAGGCGGTGGTCAGTGGAAACGGCTTTCAGCCTCGATCCGTCCGGCCCGCGCGGCCAGTGTCAGCACCTGCCCTTGCAGATCAGCGATTTCGGCGGCGCGGGCGGTGTCAGAGGCCAGCGCATCGGTCAGCAGATCGGCGCACAGCCCACCTGCAATTTGGCCCTGGCTACAAAGCTGTTTGTCCTTTGCGGACGCTCAAGGATGCCCCTTGGAAGGTCAGTTCTGCGGACGTTGCTGCCGTTGGCCGTTCAGCTAAATTGCTGGCATGATCAAGGGTGTTCTCAGATTCTTCTTCGACTATGGCGCGGGCTGCCTTTGGGCAGGAGATGCTAAGACCCGCGACCTTCTGGATGTGGGTCCGGTCGATAGAAAATTACCTCTCTCGGTGCCGGTGCGTGAGCAAACAGATCGCATACTTTCTGCGCATGCCTGCTATCTCAACCCTCTGTATCCCCCTGATCCAAGCCTTTGGTCCCAGTCACTTTGTGACCGTTTCAACGCTGATGTAGATAGCCTGATCCTGAATTTGCGTCAGGAAATTGGGGAGGATTATGACATCCTCGATCAACAGGAGCGGTATGCCGAAGACGTCAGGCTGACTGCCTATCTTCTGGAACATCCCGAGTTAGAAAGGCTGCACGAGGCTACGCAGCCGACTGTCCGCTAAGGGCTCATAGCGGCCGATCGCTGCGGAGTCCGCAGACGGCTGCTTCGGCCAAAGGCCACTTGCCTTTGCAAAAATGACGAATATCTCTGGAATCGATACCGCTTAATACCTGAAAGAAGCGGTGCTTGGCATCGGCCACGGGCGACCGCACCGCGCCATAGAGCAGATGCAGCCCGATGCAGCGCCGTCCCGTAGTCAGGTGCGTTGCGATGCCGGTCAGCAGGTCGCGGGCCAGCGCGATCAGGGCGGGACGGGTTGTCTTTGTCATGGCCGCGCGCGCAGGTGACGGTGCAGCAGGTGTTCGGCAATTGCCCGGCGCGGATTACGCTGATGCGGATGGTCGAGGGCAGTGACCGGGGGTGGAGCTGAGAGCGATCCTGTGGCGAAAGATCGTTATACCGCGATTCCGTGCCGACCGGCCAGATCGGTGAAGAACTGCCATGCGACGCGGCCAGAACGCGCGCCTCGGGTGGCCTGCCATTCGATCGCTTCGGCGCGCAGGGTTTCGGGCGGCACGGTCAGCCCGGCGGCGGTGCAATAGCCCTGAATCATCGCCAGATATTCATCCTGCGAACAGGGGTGGAAGCCCAGCCACAGCCCGAACCGGTCGGACAGGGAAACCTTTTCCTCGACCGCTTCGCCGGGGTGGATGGCGGTGGCGCGTTCGTTGTCGATCATGTCGCGCGGCATCA
>JAUNUO010000089.1:9069-11710 GCA_030538135.1 Paracoccus sp. (in: a-proteobacteria) | reverse complement strand
GCTGGGCCGAGGAAACCGACGTTCTTGCCACCGATCTGGCGCGCCGGTTTCAGGACGCGGGGGTGGCCGCGATCATCTATACAGACATCGACCGCGATGGCGCGATGCAGGGGCCGAACGTCGCCGCGACCGAGGCTTTGGCCCGCGCCGTCACGATCCCGGTCATCGCCTCTGGCGGCGTCGCCAGCATGGCCGATCTGACCGCCTTGCGCGACACCGGGGTGATCGCCGGGGCAATATCGGGTCGGGCGCTGTATGATGGCGCGATTGATCTGGCCGAAGCGCTGGCCGCATTGCGGCAAGGTTAACCCTTGGCGCAATAGCTTTGCTGGCTGGTCCAGTTGGCAATGTCGGCGCGCTTGACCGCGTTGCGCAGCGGTGCCCAGTCACGGGCCACGCCGCGCCATGCGCCCGATCCGCCCACCACCGCATTATCGCGCCCGACCTGCGTCGTCATGATCTTGACCGCGCAGGCCATGTTGTCGGCCCCGTCCAGCATCTTGCCGTCGCAGCCGTAATGCCGCCAAGTCGCGGGCGAGATCTGCATCAGGCCCAGCCATTTGCCACCGCCGCCCTTGGCACCGGGGTTATAGGTGCTTTCATGCTTGGCCAGCGCCGACATGAATCCGGCCCAGAACGCGCGCCGCCCCTCTGGGCTTTGGTCGGCATAGGCGGGACAATAGGCGGTCACATCAGATGGCACGCGCGACATAATGGTGACCCCATGCTGATCCAGCGCGGCCAGCGTCGCCTTGGTCCATGCGTCCGAACCTGCACGATGCGACCAGCGCATCGAGACATCGACCTGTTCCGCCACCGCCTGAGTCGCCGGTTCCGCGCGCAGGTTCATCTGCCTACCCCCTGTGCCGCTGTCACAGGCCGACAAAACGGCAACGGCAGCCAAGGCGGAAAGGCAGGACAGGACAGGGCGCATGATCGGACCACGGTTTGTTTCGCTGTCCGCCGTGCTAAACCCGCCGGGTTAAAAGACAATTACCAGATGCGTGAGCGGCACGGGGATCGGCGACTTCCCGCCGCCGTCTGCCCCGGTGTTTGGGCGGCTTTCCGCCGCTTCACCGCCCTTGCCGGACCGCGCCCCCTGCCCTAAAACGCGACAAACCGCTGATGAGGCCCGCAATGCTTGACCATCTTTCCTACACTGCCCCCGAACCCAAGGTCATCGCGGGCGCCAAAGGCGATTGGGAACTGGTCATCGGGCTGGAGGTTCACGCACAGGTCGCATCCAACGCCAAGCTGTTTTCCGGCGCCTCGACCGCCTTCGGGGCTGAACCCAACAGCAATGTGGCCTTTGTCGACGCCGCCATGCCGGGAATGCTGCCGGTCATCAACGAATTCTGCGTCGAACAGGCGGTCCGCACCGGCCTGGGGATCAAGGCCGCGATCAATCTGCGCAGCGCCTTTGACCGCAAGAACTATTTTTACCCCGATCTGCCCCAGGGCTATCAGATCAGCCAGCTTTACCTCCCCATCGTGGGCGAGGGCGAGGTGATCGTGGACATGGCCCCCGGCGTTGCCCGCCGCGTGCGGATCGAACGCATCCATCTGGAACAGGATGCGGGCAAGTCGATCCACGACATGGACCCGAACATGTCCTTTGTCGATTTCAACCGCACTGGCGTCGCGCTGATGGAAATCGTCAGCCGCCCCGACATCCGCGGCCCCGAGGAAGCCGCCGCCTATGTGTCGAAACTGCGCCAGATCATGCGCTATCTGGGCACCTGCGACGGCAACATGCAGAACGGCAACCTGCGCGCCGATGTGAACGTCTCGGTCTGCAAGCCCGGCGCGTATGAGCGTTATCAGGAAACCGGCGATTTCAGCCATCTGGGAACTCGCTGCGAAATCAAGAACATGAACTCGCTGCGGTTCATTCAGCAGGCCATCGAATACGAGGCCCGCCGCCAGATCGCCATCATCGAGGACGGCGGCACGGTGGTGCAGGAAACCCGCCTTTACGATCCCGACAAGGGCGAAACCCGGTCGATGCGGTCCAAGGAAGAGGCCCACGATTACCGTTATTTCCCCTGCCCCGACCTGCTGCCGCTTGAGATCGAACAGGCTTGGGTGGATGGCATCGCCGATGCCATGCCGGAACTGCCCGACGCGAAAAAGGCCCGCTTTGTCAAAGGCATGGGCCTGTCGGAATATGACGCCGGCGTGCTGACCGCCGAGGTCGAGAGCGCCGATTTCTTCGAGGCGGTGGCACAGGGCCGCGATGGCAAGCAGGCCGCGAACTGGGTCATCAACGAACTGTTCGGGCGGCTGAACAAGGAAGGGCTGTCGGTCGATTCCTCGCCCGTTTCCGCCGCGCAGCTGGGCGGGGTAATCGACCTTATCGGCGCGGGCGAGATTTCCGGCAAGATGGCCAAGGATCTGTTCGAGATCCTCTGGACCGAGGGCGGCGATCCCGCCGAAATCGCCGCCGCGCGGGGCATGAAGCAGGTGACGGACCTCGGCGCCATCGAGGCCGCTGTGGACGAGATCATCGCCGCCAACCCCGCGCAGGTCGAAAAGGCGAAGGCCAACCCGAAACTGGCGGGGTGGTTCGTCGGTCAGGTGCTGAAGGCCACCGGCGGCAAGGCCAACCCGGCGGCGGTGAATGAGCTGGTTGCTAAAAAGC
>JAUNUO010000089.1:0-8969 GCA_030538135.1 Paracoccus sp. (in: a-proteobacteria) | reverse complement strand
GCCACCGGCGGCAAGGCCAACCCGGCGGCGGTGAATGAGCTGGTTGCTAAAAAGCTATCGCTGTAAGGCGGTCACGCGCTTGGCACTCTGTCGGGCCTTGGTCTAACGTTACGCAACAGGATCGAGGTCCGTATGAAGAACTACGAATACACCGTCATTCCGGCGCCCGAACGCGGCGAGCGGATCAAGGGTCTGAAAACGCCGGGTGAACGCTATGCGCATTCCCTGTCGGGGGAAATCAACCGCATGGCCGCCGACGGGTGGGAATATCTGCGGGTTGAAACGCTGCCCAGCGAAGAACGCAGCGGGCTGACCGGGCGGCAGACGGTATATCTGAACCTGCTGGTGTTCCGCCGTGCCGTTGCGCAGTTGGCCAGTCCCGCATCGGCGCGGCCTGACATGGCACCTCAGCCCGAATATCCCGTGGCCGCGACGCCGCCAGCGCAACCCGAACCCGTCCCAGCTTTGCCCGATGCCGCCGCCCCGCAACCCAGCAGCCACCCTCAGGCGTCGGGGATCAATCGTCCCGCCGACGACCAGCCCGCCGCGCCGCCATCGCCGCGCGAACGGGGCAAGAAATGACATCGGTTCGGGTCAGGCCGCCGCCATGCCCGGCTCGGGGATAAAAGGGCGTATCGTCACGCCGGTCTGATCAAAAATGCAGAAACTGCCGGGCGGCACCTCGTGCCAGTCCAGTTCATCAGCCTCCAGCGGTTCAGACACAACGGCGTGGCCCTGACGGGTTTCGGACCAGCGATGAAACAACGTCGGCGCCTGATCGTCGCTGGCATAGCGCAGCGCGTAAAGCCGCTGCCCATCTGAAAACGCCACCGTCAGCCGCACATAAGGCGCCACGCCCCGGCTGCGTGCCAGCGATTCCAGCTGCGCCGTCGCGCGTTCCATCGCGCCCTGCGGATCGGCTTCAAGCCCCTGACCAAGCGCGATCAGAAACAGCGCCTCGCTGTCGGTTGCCCCTTTGCGCGAGGAATACGAATCTTCGGGAATCAGCAGGTCGGCGTGCCGACGATAGCTGTCAAAGCCGCCGAACTGACCATTGTGCATAAAGCTCCACCGTCCGACGGCGAAGGGATGGCAGTTGTTCCGGCTGGTTGCCGTGCCGGTCGAGGCGCGCACATGCGCCATGAACAGACCCGATTTCACCGTCGCGGTGAGGCTGCGCAGGTTCGGATCGCTCCAGGCGGGAAGGACGTCACGATACAGGCCGGGTTCCGGGCGTTCGCCATACCAGGCCAGACCGAACCCATCCGCATTCACCGCCGTGTGGCCGCGCCGCGCGCAGTGGCTTTGCTGGATCAGCGAATGCCCCGGACGGCTGATGATATCCTCAAGAAAGATCGGCTGACCGATATACGCGGCCCAGCGACACATGCCCTGCCCCTTTTGTGCTTTTTGCCTCTTTCTCGGCGTCTAGCACGAAAGAGGCAAGATTTCACGCATCAAGACCCGGCCGGAGTTTCCTCGACGATCACAAGATCGCGCTCGGACGCGCCGATGGCATGAGACAGCGCCGCCTGATATTCCGCGCTGCGATAGCAGGCTTCAGCGGCCTCGACGCTGGGAAATCGGGCGACGACATTGCGCGCGCGATCACTCCCCTCAAGCTGCACGTAACGCCCGCCCCGCGCCAGAAACACCCCGCCATGCGCGGCGATCGCCGGCCCGGCCAGCTTGGCATATGTGCCATAGGCTTCGGCATCCAGAACCTTGACATGGGCAATCCATAACGCGCTCATGCCGCACCTCCGATCACGGCTTCTGCTGCGGCGATGGCGTCATCCGCCGCCGCCAGCCCCGGCGCACCGCCCTGCGCGCGGTCAGGACGACCGCCGCCGCCCTTGCCCCCAAGCGCCGCCGTCGCCGCCTGCACAAGATCCACCGCCGACAAACGCGCGGTCAGATCGGGCGTCACCCCCGCCGCAACCGTCGCCTTGCCATCCGCCTCGGCCAGAACCAGAACGGCGCCGCTGCCCAGTTGCGCCTTCATCTCATCGACCAGCGCGCCCAGTTCCTTGCCGGTCACACCTTCGACCCGGCGACCGATGAACTTGATGCCGCCGATTTCCTTGGCATCGGTGCCGCCACCACCGCCCATGGCAAGCTGACGCTTCAACTGCGCGACTTCGTTGGCCAGCGCCTTGCGTTCATCCGCCAGCGCCCGCACACGCGCCACCACATCCCCGGCCTGCGCCCTGAGAATGCCGCCAATTTCAGCCAGCTGCGTATCCGAAGCGCGCAGATGATCCAGCGCCGCCTGCCCAGTCAGCGCCTCGATCCGTCGTACACCTGCCGAAGACGCGCTGTCACCCAGAATGACGCAGGCGCCGATATCACCGGTCCGCGCGACATGGGTGCCACCGCACAATTCGATGGAATAGGTCTGGCCCGATTGCCCCTTGCCCGATCCGGCCAGGCTGCCCATCGACACCACCCGCACCTCGTCGCCATATTTTTCGCCAAACAGCGCCTGCGCGCCGATCGCCCGCGCATCGTCGGGCGTCATCAACCGAGTTTCCACCGTGCTGTTCTGACGGATGAAATCGTTGATCTCGGCCTCGACCGCAGAAAGTTCACCCGCCGTAACCGCCTGATTATGGCTGAAATCGAACCGCAGCCGGTCGGGGGCGTTAAGGCTGCCGCGCTGCGCGACATGGGCGCCAAGCGACCTGCGCAGCGCCTCGTGCAGCAGATGTGTCGCCGAATGGTTGGAGCGGATCGCACCCCGACGGTCGTGATCGACGGTCAGGATTGCGCCCTGCCCCCGCTCGATCCGGCCCATCGTAACCTCGGCAACATGAACGAACACCCCGGCGACCTTTTTCGTATCGGTCACACGGGCCGCGCCGGTTTCGGTTTTCACCAACCCGGCATCGCCCACCTGACCGCCGCTTTCGGCATAGAAGGGCGACTGGTTCACGACGATCTGAACCGTTTCGCCCTCGCCCGCCGTATCAATCGGCGCGCCGTCGCGGACAAGGGCAACGATCTGGCCCTCGGCCTCCTCAGTATCATAGCCCAGGAACTCCGTCGCGCCATGCTGTTCGGCAAGATCGAACCAGATCGCGGCATCCCTGGTTTCGCCCGAACCGGCCCAGGCGGCCCGCGCCTTGGCCTTCTGTTCGGCCATGGCACTGTCGAAACCGGCGGTATCCACGCCACGCCCCTGTTCACGCAGCGCGTCCTGCGTCAGATCGAGAGGGAACCCATAGGTATCATACAGCTTGAATGCCGCCGCGCCGGGCAGATCGGCGCCATCGGGCAGACGGGCCAGTTCATCGTCCAACAAACGCAGGCCGCGATCCAAGGTCTGGCTAAAGCGCGTTTCCTCGGACCGTAGCGTTTCCTCGATCAGGGCCTGCGCCCGCGTCAATTCGGGGTAGGCGGCGCCCATCTGGCGCACCAGCGCAGGCACCAGTCGGTGCATGACGGGGTCCGTCGCGCCCAGCATATGCGCGTGCCGCATCGCCCGCCGCATGATCCGCCGCAGCACATAGCCGCGACCTTCGTTGCTGGGCATGACCCCGTCGGCAATCAGGAAGGAGGTGGACCGCAGATGGTCGGCGATGACGCGGTGATGCACCTTGCCGGGGCCGTCCGGGTCGCTGCTGGTGACGTTGGCCGACGCCTCGATCAGCGACCGCATCAGATCGGTGTCATAGTTGTCATGCTTGCCCTGCAACAAGGCGCCTATCCGTTCCAGCCCCATGCCGGTGTCGATCGAGGGGTTGGGCAGGTCTTTCCGGCTACCGTCCTCGAACTGCTCGAACTGCATGAACACGAGGTTCCAGATTTCGATGAACCGGTCGCCGTCCTCTTCCGCGCTGCCGGGCGGGCCACCCCAGATGTGATCGCCGTGATCGAAGAAAATTTCGGTGCAGGGACCGCAGGGACCGGTCGGCCCCATCATCCAGAAGTTGTCATTCGTGGGGATGCGGATGATCCGGTCGTCGCTGAACCCGGCCACCTTTTTCCAGATTTCGGCGGCCTCGTCATCGGTGTGATAAACCGTGACCAGTAATCTGTCCTTGGGAATGGCAAATTCGCGCGTCAGCAGTTCCCAGGCAAAGGGAATTGCCTCGGATTTGAAATAATCGCCAAAGCTGAAATTGCCCAGCATTTCAAAGAAGGTGTGGTGCCGCGCAGTATAGCCCACGTTGTCCAGATCGTTGTGCTTACCGCCCGCACGCACACATTTCTGCGCGGTCGTGGCACGCTTGTAATCGCGCGTCTCGACCCCGGTAAACAGGTTCTTGAACTGCACCATCCCCGAGTTGGCGAACATCAGCGTCGGGTCGTTGCGCGGCACCAACGGGCTGGACTCGACGACGCGATGGCCGTTTTTGTCGAAGTAACCAAGAAAGGTCGAGCGGATATCGTTCAGGCTGGGCATATGGGGCCTTTGGATCGGGTGGGATGGCCGCAGCGGCCATGTCAGGCCGATGATCTATAACCGCCGGGCGCGCCTGTCCAGCGAAGGGCACCATCCTGAGTAACAAACGTGGTCCGGCGCCGGTCTGCCCGGCGCCGCCGCTTACGATCAGTCCTCGGTCAGATCGTCATCTGCCTCGGGGCTGACGCCGAAATCAAGCCCGTGGCTGGCGCGGATCTTGTCCTCGATCGCATAAGCGACATCCGGGCGGTCGCGCAGGAACTGTTTGGCGTTTTCGCGGCCCTGCCCGATGCGCTCATCGCCATAGGAATACCAGGCGCCGGATTTTTCCACCACGCCCGCCTTGACGCCCAGATCGACCAACTCGCCTACCTTGCTGATGCCCTCGCCATACATGATGTCGAATTCCACCTGCCGGAATGGCGGGGCGACCTTGTTCTTGACCACCTTGACGCGGGTGGTGTTGCCGATCACCTCGTCCCGGTCCTTGATCGAGCCGGTGCGGCGGATGTCCAGACGCACCGAGGCATAGAATTTCAGCGCGTTCCCGCCCGAGGTGGTTTCCGGGTTGCCGAACATCACCCCGATCTTCATGCGGATCTGGTTGATGAAGATCACCATGCAGTTGCTGCGGCCAATGCTGGCGGTCAGCTTGCGCATCGCCTGGCTCATCAAACGGGCCTGCGCGCCGACCTGCGCGTCACCCATATCGCCCTCGATTTCCGATTTCGGCGTCAGCGCGGCGACGGAATCGACCACCACCATGCTGACCGCACCGGAGCGGACCAGCGTATCGACGATTTCCAGCGCCTGTTCACCGGTGTCGGGCTGAGAGATCAGCAGTTCATCCAGATTGACGCCCAGCTTTTTCGCATATTGCGGGTCCAGCGCATGTTCAGCGTCCACAAAGGCGCAGACACCGCCTTTTTTCTGCTCCTCGGCCACGCAATGCAGCGTCAGCGTGGTCTTGCCCGAGCTTTCCGGGCCATAGATTTCGACGATCCGTCCCTTTGGCAACCCGCCGATACCCAGGGCAATATCCAACCCCAGAGACCCGGTCGAGGTCGCCTCGATTTCGGCCACGGGACTGTCCACCCCCAGCCGCATGATCGACCCTTTGCCGAACTGCCGTTCGATCTGAGCCAGCGCGCTGTCCAGCGCCTTTTGTTTATCCGCGGACCGTTTGTCGTTCATGTCAAAGAGACTCGCCGTAGCCATTCTGTTCTACCTGTTATTTCACAGCCCCATGTCGGGGGCAATCTGCCCAGCCCAAGGAATGTTCTTCACTTGTTCTCATCTTCGTGCGCGATTTCGATCACCTTTGCAAGCGCTTTGCACGCTGCATCGATTCGCCGCAGCCATATTTCAGACAAAGCGGTTAACAAACGGTTTACAGCCCCACGTCCTGTCGATATTCAGCCTTTTTTCGACTGACAGGGTGGCGATGCTCATATTCTGGAACCCGCGGCTGGCATTCCTGGCCACCCCGAAAGCCGGTTCATTCGCCGTCGAAGCGGCGCTGGAGCCGCTCTCCTGTGCCGCCATGATGCGCCCCGCCAAACTCAAGCACACCGACCTGACCCGATGGCGCGCCCATGTCGGCCCCTGGCTGGCCGAGGCCGCCGGCGGGCCGTTCACCACCGTCGCCCTGATGCGCGAGCCGGTGGACTGGTTGCGAAGCTGGTATCGGTTCCGTCTGCGGGACGATCTGGACGACCCGGCCCATGCGATGCACGGCGTCAGCTTTGCGGAATTCGCCCGCGCCTATACCGATCCCGACAGCCCGGTGCGCCGCGACACCCGTTCTCAGTCGGAATTCCTGACCGATGGCGATGCCCGGCCCGACCGCATCTTCCGTTACGAGGATATGCCGGCCTTTATCAGCTATCTCGAAGACCGGCTTGATTGCGTGATCGAACTACCGCGCGTCAACGTCCCCCCGGCCGTCGATGTGGACCTGACAGCAGCCGAGGAAGCGACCCTCCGCGCCGCCATGGCCCAGGACCTGAGACTTTACGACAGTCTTTGATCGCTCAGTGCAGGGTGGGTTCCGATTCACCGGCCAGATGCCGGGCGACGGTTTCCGTCAGTTCAGCCAGCGTGAACGGCTTGGCAAGGAAAACCGAATTCGGCACGGGTGCGTGGCCCTCTCCGAAAATGTCCTCGGTATAGCCCGACATGAACACCACCCGAGTCTGCGGCCGGTCGATCAGCGCGGTGCGCACCCAGCTTGGCCCGTCCATGCCCGGCATCACCACATCGGTCACGAATACGTCCACAGACAGGCGATCATCGGACAAGATCTCAAGCGCGGTCTCGGCGCTTGCGGCCTCAAGCACGTCGTAACCCTTCAGTTTCAATGCGCGAACGGCAAAGGCGCGGACCGCCGCCTCATCCTCGACCAGAAGAACGGTGGCATTCCGCGCGGGCGGAGGCACGACGGATGGACGCGATGATTCGACCGTTTGCTGTATGTCCTTATGCTCGTGGTCATGGGCCGGGAACAACAGCGTGAAACACGTCCCCTCGCCGGGCGTGCTGTCGCAAAAGATATATCCGCCCGTCTGCTTGACGATCCCGTAAGCCGTCGAAAGGCCCAGCCCGGTTCCCTCGCCGGTGCGCTTGGTGGTGAAGAACGGCTCAAAGATCTTTTCGGCGATCTCGGGCGGCATACCGGTTCCTTCGTCCTGCACCTGAACCTCGACATAGTGTCCGGCAGGCACGGAAGCACGGCCCCAGACATGATTTTCCGCGAAATGCAGATTGCGGGTGCGAACCTGAATATCACCGCCGTCGGGCATGGCGTCGCGCGCATTTACGACCAGATTCATGATGACCTGCTCAAGCTGGCGCCGGTCGGCACGGATCGCGCGCAGGCGCGGCGCGTGATAGATGCTCAGCACGATCCGCTCGTCAACCAGACGGTTCAGCAGGTGGCGCAGATCCGACAGGGCGTCGCGCAGGTCGATCACCTGGGGCTTGAGAGTCTGCTTGCGCGAAAACGCCAGCAGTTGACCGACCAGCGCCGCAGCGCGGTTCGCGTTCTGGCTGATCTGGTCGAGATCGGCAAAATCCGGGTCGGCCTTGTCATGGCGCAGCATCAGCAGATCGCAGTGGCCCGTGATCGCTGTCAGGAGGTTGTTGAAGTCATGCGCCACCCCACCCGCAAGCTGACCGATGGCCTGCATCTTCTGGCTTTGAACAAACTGCGCCTCAAGCGTTTTCAGCGCGCTGGCGTCGTGCAGAACGGCGACGACGGCCGCCGGGTCCGACGCATCCGGGGCCAGCGCGACTTGGAAATACTGTTCCACCCCGTCTCGCAGGCGCAACATCTCGGCCTTGCCCCCGGCGCGGCCATCGCAGACATCGGCGACCCAATCCCCGATCGGCCGCCCCGGTCCGTCCATCAGACTGCCCAGCAACGGTTGCTGATGCAATCCCGGAATCAGCCGACGTGCCGCGCGGTTGGCCCGTCGCACATGACCGTCCCGATCCAGTTTCAGCAGCGCGACCGGCAAGCTGTCGAAATGCGGATCATCCGGCGTCACCGTCACTCCGGACGCCGGCGCAGCCATCTGCGGCGGCTTGCGGCTGACCGTCCAGATCTGCAAGGGCGCGTCCTTGCCCATCGCGACCGAAAGGATCTGATCGTCGTTCAACGACATCTCGGCAAGACCAAGCCGCCACGCCCGCGCCGTCAGGTCAGAGATCACGCCTTCGGCATCGGCGCGACTGGTGGCGATCAGCGCCGGTATCCTCCGGCCGGTCAGATCGCCAAAGCCCCCGGTCGCGGCGTGGTTCTGCAATTGCACGACGCCATTCGGGTCGCAGATCCAGACCGCCTCGGGGCTGGCCAGAACTTCGGCGCGAATGCGCGTCAGACTGCGACGGGCGGCGATCCCGCGTAACAGATGCGCCGCGGAAACCGCGCCCCCCAGCAGATACCACGCCACCGCGACGGTCGAGAAAACAACGGCCGTCACCCCGGCCACATGCCCCGGCACCACCAGCAGGACCAGCGCGCCGAAAGCCATCGGCGCCATCAGCACCGGCAGGAAAGCAATCGCGCCGCGCGGCAGACCGATCTGTTCGTCCCAATGAGCCATGAACGACGCACCCTTTCGAATCGTATCCGCCCAGACTGCACGCGCACGGGTTAATCTCTGGTTAACGCGACACGAAAAATCCGGCGCGTCCATTACGGGGACCGCGCTAAAATGGACAGGAAAAAGCCGTCACTTTCGCTGACCGGCGTATATTTCTGCGACATGATTTCTATAAAATCAGTATTTTGCGATAAAAATCCGGACGCCTGCGCCTGATTTTCGACCTTTAGCAAGGAACAGGTCATATAGGCCAAGTGCCCGCCTTTTCCGACGTGTCGGGCCGCCTGCGCCAATATCTGCGCCTGAAGCGTGGTCAGCCGCGACAACTCGCCCTGCGTCAGCCGCCATTTCTGATCTGGCGTGCGCCGCCACGTGCCCGACCCCGAACAAGGCACATCCGCGACCACCAGATCGAACATTCCTTCGGGGCGCCCCGTCACCGCGATGCGCACACC
>JAUNUO010000088.1:9357-11764 GCA_030538135.1 Paracoccus sp. (in: a-proteobacteria) | reverse complement strand
CAATGGGCGATGGTGGCGCCGGCCTCGAACGCCTCTTGCGTGGATTCGATCTGTTCTGCGACGGTAATCGGCACCGCCGGGTTGTTTTCCTTGGTCGGCAGCGACCCGGTGATGGCCACGCAGATGATGCAGGGTTTTCCGGTAACATCAGACATCGAAGAACACCGTTTCGTTTTCGCCCTGAAGCCGGATGTCAAAGCGATAGACCGGCTTGCCGTCCCGCTCGCCGCGTCTGGCGATGAGGGTGGCGCGGCGGTTTTCCCATTCGATCAGGTTCAGAACGGGGTCGGCGGCGTTGGCCTCTGCCTCATCATCGAAATACATGCGGGTATTCAGCCCGATATTGATGCCGCGCGCGACGATCCACAGGTTCAGATGCGGCGCCATCGGGGCATGGGATTCATCGGCCCGGCCCTGCCAGTCGGGATGCGTGTCGCGCACTTGATCGGCCACGCCCGATTGCAGCTTGCGCCGCGCCTTGACCGGGCCGGGCTTGACGGTATCAAAGCCCCATTCGCCGCTCTCGAAATCGGTGATGACCCGGCCCCAGCCGCGAAAGCCGTCCTCGACCTCGCCGGCGCTTTCAGGATGGGCATGGATGCCGTCACTGTTGGCCTGCCAGATTTCGATCAGCACATCCTTGACCGGGCTGCCGGTGCCGTCGATCACCACGCCCTCGACCCGGATACGTTCACCCTTGGCGTTCGGCCCGGCGATGTCCCAGCCCAGTTCCTTGTCAAAGATCTGAAACCCCGCCGCGCCGGGGGCAAGGCCGATATGCACATAGGGGCCAGCCGTCTGCGAGGGTGTTTCCTTCAGATAGTGCGGCGCATTCGCCTTGGCGTCCACGATGCTCATCAGTTGCCCTCCAGCCGGTTTTCAAACAGGGTGGACCGCCGCCCGCGCAGAACGATGTCAAAGCGATAGGCAAGGCAGTCAAGCGGCACGCCCGCGTTCATGTCCAGTTTCGCGACCAGCCGTTCGATGGCCTCCGCATCAGGGATCGTCTGCACGATAGGGCACAGCGGGATCAGCGGATCGCCTTCGAAATACAGTTGGGTGATAAGCCGCTGACAGAACGCGTTGCCGAAGACCGACAGGTGGATATGCGCGGGCCGCCAGTTGTTCACCCAGTTGCGCCACGGATAGGCGCCGGGCTTGACGGTGCGAAAGAAGTAATAGCCGTTCTCGTCCGTCAGCGTCCGTCCGCAGCCGCCGAAATTCGGGTCGATGGGGGCCAGATAGCTGTCTTTCTTGTGGCGATAGCGGCCGCCGGCGTTCGCCTGCCATGCCTCGACCAGCGTGTTCGGAACCGGGCGCGCGTTTTCGTCCAGAACGCGGCCATGCACGATGATCCGTTCCCCCACAGGATCGCCGTCCTTGGCATAGTTCTTGATCAGGTCGTTGTCGATCGGGCTGATGTCGCCATGCCCGAACACCGGCCCGGTGGTTTCCGAAACCGAGCCTTGCAGGCTGATGAGGCTGAAGCGGGGGCTGCGCGCCACGCTGGTCTTGTAATCGGGCGTCAGTGCGGGCGGATGGATGCGCCGGTCGCGCTGGTAATATTCGGCGGGTGTCATTCGGCCTCCTCCATTTCGGCATAGGTCTGCTTGGCGATCTTCAGCGCGTGATTGGCCTTGGGAACGCCGCAATAGATGGCGACGTGCTGAAACACCTCCTGCACGTCCTGTTTCGTCGCGCCGGTGCGGGTGGTGGCGCGGATATGCATGGGGATTTCATCCCAGTTCCCCGCTGCCGCCAGCAGCGCCAGCGTCAGCATCGACCTTTCGCGCCGGGTGATCCCGTCCGAGGCCCAGACAGTGCCCCAGGCGGCATTGGTGATCAGGTTCTGGAAGGGGGTGTCGAAATCGGTCTTGGCGGCCTCGGCGCGGGCCACATGGGCGTCGCCCAGAACCTGACGGCGGGTTTTCATGCCGGTGTCATAGCAATCAGACATGGCCGATCCTTTTCAGAAATGCGTTCAGAATAGCGCCATAGCGGGCAGGGTCTTCCACGCAGGGCAGATGCGCCGCGCCCTCGATCTCGTCGTAATGCGCGCCGGGGATCAGGGCCGCGGTGGCGCGCACCAGATCGGGCGGCGTCGATCCGTCCAGTGTCCCGCCGATGACCTGCACCGGCAGGCTCAGCGCGCCGATGCGGTCGCGGTAATCCGCTGTTGCGATGGCCTGACAGCAGGCGATGTAGCCTTCGACCGGCTGACGTTCCAGCATCCGTTGCCACAGGCCCAGTTCAGCCGTGGCGCGGAACGCGGGCGAGAACCAGCGTTCCATCGTCGGGGCGGCAATCGCGCCGATGCCGCCGTCGCGGATCGTCTGAACCCGGGCGTTCCACATATCCGCATCGCCGATCTTCGCGGCCGAATTGGAAATGACCAGCCCGCGCAGCA
>JAUNUO010000088.1:3669-9257 GCA_030538135.1 Paracoccus sp. (in: a-proteobacteria) | reverse complement strand
AAGGCCCGCTGTTGCGATTCATTGTCGCGCAGGAAGGAAATATCCGCCTGCTGCATCTTCAGATCGAAGGGCGACATATGCGGATAGCGGTGCAGAAGGCCGCTGAACCACCAGCTGAACCGTTCCGCTTTCCAGATGCGCAGCAGCGCCTTTTCGGAATAGCGGTCGATGCCTTCGCTGTCCTTGTCCTGATAATACTGGACCAGCCCGTTATACAGATACTGCACGTCGCTGGCGGCGGTGTTCAGCCCCTTGGCGCCGGTCGGTGGCACGATATGGGCTGCATCGCCGCACAGGAACAGCCGGCCCCAGCGCATCGGCTCGGTCACGAAAGACCTCAGCGGCGCGATGGATTTCTCGATCGAGGGGCCGGTCACAAGACGGTCAGCCACATCGGCGGGCAGGCGGCGTTTCAGTTCTTCCCAGAAGGCGGTGTCGGTCCAGTCGCTGGTATGGTCGGACAGCGCGCATTGGATGTAATAGCGCGACAGGTTGGCGTTGCGCATCGAACACAGGGCAAAGCCGCGTTCGGAATTGGCATAGATCAGTTCCTCATGGACGGGCGGGGTTTCCGACAGGATGCCCAGCCAGCCAAAGGGATAGGTCTTTTCATATTCGCGCCGCACGTCCAGCGGAATGGTCTGGCGGCTGACGCCGTGGAACCCGTCGCAACCGGCGATGAAATCACAGTTGATGCGATGGCTCTGCCCGGCGCGGGTATAGGTGACATAGGGCTTTTCGGTGTCGGCATCGTGGATCACCACGTCGTCCACCTCGAAGATGGTCTGCGCGCCGGCGGCCTCGCGCGCGTCATACAGATCGCGCGTCACCTCGGTCTGGCCATAGACGATGACCGGGGTGCCGGTCAGCTTTTGAAAGTCGATGTGGAACATCCCGCCGTCCCAGGCGATCTGCGTGCCGTCATGGACATAGCCTTCGCGGTGCAGGCGTTCGGCCACGCCCGCCTGTTCCATCAGTCGGACGAGACCGGTTTCCAGAACGCCGGCGCGGATGCGGCCCAGCACATAGTCGCGGGTCTTGCGTTCCAGCACCACGGCCTCGATCCCTTTGCGATGCAAGAGCTGGCCCAACAACAGGCCCGAGGGGCCGCCTCCGATGATGACGACTTGTGTGCGCATGAGATCTCCTCCTGCGCCCATCCTTGACCGGGGGCGGTTGGCAAGTAAAATGAATTATGCAGCATGATAATTATCAAAACAGACAAGTATTGGATCGACGCATCCGGCTGCGCCATGTGCAGGCCTTTGTCGAAATCGTGCGGCAGGGCAGCCTGAAACGCGCGGCCGAGGTGCTGTATCTGACGCAGCCGGCCATCTCGCGCACTATTGCCGAACTTGAGGATATCGTGGGGGCGCGGCTGATGAACCGGGGGCGGCAGGGGGTGTCGCTGACCCCGCAGGGCGAATTCCTGCACGGTTATGCGCTGAACGGGCTGTCTGAACTGGCGCAGGGTCTGGCCGGGATCGGGGCAGAAGGGGAGGGCGGCGGTCTGGCGCTGCGAATCGGGGCGCTGCCCTCGGTCGCGGCGCGGCTGATGCCCGATGTGGTGGCGGAAATCCAATGCGCCGCGCCGCATCTGAGCCTGCGAATCGCCGATGGTGCGCATGGCCATCTGACGGCGCTGCTGCGGTCGGGCGATCTGGACGTGGTGATCGGGCGCCTCGGCGCGCCCGAAACCATGCAGGGCCTAAGCTTTACCCAGCTTTATCTTGAGGATGTGGCGGTCGTCGTGCGACCCGGCCATCCGATCCTCGCTGATCCCGACCTGCGGCGGATCGGCGAATATCCGGTGATCTACCCCACCGAGGAAGCCGCGATCCATCCCTTTGTCGAACGGCTGCTGATCGCCCACGGCATCCTGCGTCCGCCGCGCCGGATCGAGACGGTTTCGGGCGCATTCGGACGGGTGTTCACGCGGAAAAGCGATGCGGTCTGGTTCATTTCCGCCGGGGTGGTCGCGCGCGAGGTCGGCGACGGGCGGCTGGTCCGCCTGCCGGTCAGCACCGGCTTGACCGAAGGCCCGGTCGGGCTGATGACCCGCGCCAGCCTGCCCGAAACCCCCGCGCAACTGCTGTTCCGGCAGGCGGTGATGCGGGTGATCGAGGACGGCGGCGATGCCTTTCTGATCGGCGATCCGGCCCCGTGAACAACGACCTGCGCGGCGCCTTAGCCGTCGGGTCCGATCATCTTGCGCATCAGGCCCAGGAACAGGCGGTGTTCGGTTTCGTCCAGCCTTTCTAGTATATTATCCTGCACCAGCCGAACCCTTGGGTCCATCTGCACCAGCATGGCCCGGCCCGCTTCGGTCAGGTGCAACTGACGGGCGCGGCGGTCGTTTTCGTCCAGTTGCCGCTCGATCAGGCCCTTTTTCTCCAGCCGCCGCACCACGCCGCCGATGGTCGCGCGGTCAAAGGCGATCATCTCCGCAAGATTCGCCTGATCTATGCCCGGATGATGGTTCAGGACGATCATGGCCGCATATTGAACCGAAGTCAGGTCCAGCGCGCCCCGCCGCATCTGTTCGGTAAAGATCGCATGGGACAGTTGGTTCAGCCGCCGGATCATATGTCCCGGCATCCGGCGCAGATCATCCGGGCGGGTCAGGGGGGCGTCGGGGGCAGAGGGCGCGGCCGGGTCCGATTTGATAAGCACACTTACTATATTGACGGCAAATCCGCGTCTGTACCAGAGATGATATGCATGCTTACCCATATCGGGGCAGGAGGGGTCGATGCAATATCATCTCGACGGGTTCAAAAGCGGCGATCCGACGGTTTTTCCGGAATGCAGGGACGCCACGCCGCAATCATCCGTTGACGTGGCCATCGTCGGCTGCGGTCCGGCGGGTCTGACGCTGGCGGCACAGCTTTCGGCCTTTCCCGACATCTCGGTTCGCATCTTCGAACGCAAATCGGGGCCGTTGGAATTCGGACAGGCCGACGGCATCGCCTGCCGATCTGTCGAGATGTTCGAGGCCTTTGGGTTCGCCGAAAAGGTGCTGAAAGAGGCTTATTGGGTGAACGAGGGGGCATTCTGGCGCCCCGATGGCGCGGGGGCAGGCCCTGACCCGCCGCAGCCGGATTCAGGATATCGAGGATGATCTGTCCGAAATGCCGCATGTCATCCTCAGTCAGGCGCGGGTGCATGATTTCTATCTTGATATCATGGCGAAATCCCCGCGTCGGCTGCACCCCGATTATGGCTGCGAGGTGACCTGTGTGCAGCCGACAGGCGATGCGGATTACCCCAATGCCCTGAAACTGCGCCGCGAGGATGGCGAAGATTTTACGGTCAAGGCCCGCTAGGTCGTCGGCTGCGACGGCGCGCGCAGCACCATCCGCAAACATATGGGGCATGTGTTCAAGGGCGAGGCCTCGCGTCAGCTTTGGGGCGTGATGGACGTTCTGGCCGTCACCAATTTCCCCCACATCCGCCTGAAAGCCGCGATCCAGTCGGCTGATGCGGGCAGCATCCTGATCATCCCGCGCGCGGGCGGCTCTATGCTGCGCATGTATATCGAACTGGACGAACTGCATGGCGATGAACGCGCCGCCGACCGCAACCTGAGCGCCGTCATGCTGATCGAAAAGGCCCGCGCGATCCTGTCCCCCCTTCAGCGTTGACGTGCGCGAGGTAGCGTTGTGGTCGGCCTACGAGATCGGCCAGCACGTCTGCGACGCCTTTGACGATGTGCCCGATGATGCGCGCGACAGCCGGTTGCCGCGTCTTTTCATCGCGGGCGACGCCTGCCACACCCACAGCCCCAAGGCCGGGCAGGGGATGAATGTGTCGATGGCCGAAACGTTCAATCTGGGCTGGAAACTGGCGGCGGTGCTGCGGGGGCAGGCGCGGCCCGAACTGCTGCACACCTATTCCGCTGAACGCGGCGCCAATGCCAAGGAACTGATCGACTTTGACCGCGACATGGCGCGCCTGTTCAGCGCCAAGCCCAGAACCCTGACCGAGGCCGACCTGTTCCAGCAGTATTTCAAGACCCATGCCCGCTATACCGCCAGGGTCGAGACCCGCTATGACGCCTCGGGCATCGTCGGGGACGGGACGCATCAGGGTCTGGCCAAGGGTCAACTGGTCGGGAAGCGCTTTCACTCCGCGCCGGTGATTCGCTTTGGCGACGCCCGCCGGGTCGAACTGGGCCATGCCTTCAAGGCCGATGGCCGATGGCCGCTGGTGGCTGGCGACTGCTGGCCTTTGCGGATCTTTGCGCCTATCTGACCGATGCCGCCACCAGCCCGATCCGCCGCCATATCCCCCGCAGACGGGGAAATCGACAGCGTGATCGACCTCCGGCCCGTGTTCCAGATCCCGCATCGCGAGATGGACCCCGCCGACCTGCCCGCGATCCTGCAACCGCGCAAAGGCCGTTATGGTCTGATCGACTATGAAAAGGTGTTCTTAACGCGCCACTGAACGGGGCGCGTGACATCTATGACCTGCGCGGCATCGACCGCGCGCAAGGCGCGCTGTTGGTGATCCGCCCCGATCAGTTGGCGGCGGCGGTCCCACCCTTGAACGCGCAGGACGAACTAAAGACCTTTTTCGCGGGTTTCATGATCGCCCAAACGTGACGCGATCAGGGGCACCCCCGTCAGCGGGCGCCCCAAGCCGCGCCGATACGCGGCGATCCGCTTGGGCGTTGCCGGCATAAATCCTGCCCGACGCGCTGGTCCTTATCGCTGCCGATCGTCCTGACCGCGCAGCCGCGCCAAGGCACCGCGCGCGGCGACCCGTCCGCTGGCCATGGAAAAGGTCAGCAGATAACCGCCCGTCGGCGCTTCCCAATCCAGCATCTCTCCTGCCGCGAAACAGCCGGGTATCGCCGTGAGCTCAAGGATTTCGCTCAGCCCGTCCCAGCGGATGCCGCCCGCACTGGAAATCGCCCGCGTCAGCCCCGCCGGCCCCCGGTGGCGCAGGGGCAGCGACTTGGCCAACGCGGCCAGCGCGGCGTGATCGGCAGGCAGGGGTCGCCCCCATTCGAGCATCAGCGCCGCCCGCACCGGATCGCCCAGAACCCGTCGCAGCCAGTTGCCGACCGACAGCTTGCCGCGCGGTCTGGAAAACTTTTCTGTCAGCGCATCGGCCGCCGTATCGGGCGCCAGATCGACGACAGCCTCTGCCCCCTCGCGCATCCGGGCGGCGATGGCATAGACCCCGCCGCCCTCGAACCCGTGACGCGTAATCACCCATTCGCCCCGGCTGATCTGCCTGCCGGCGCGGATCGCCACGCCCTTGACCGCCGCCCCGAAATGCCGGGCCATCGGGGGTGACCAATCGACCAGAAAACCCATATTTGCGGGCCGGAAGGGCGCAACCGGCACCCCGCGCGCAGCCAGCCAGGGCACCCATGCCGCATCCGACCCCAGCCGCGGCCAGCTTGCCCCGCCAAGCGCCAGCACGCAGACCGCCGGGTGCAGAACCTGTCGCCCATCCGGCGTGTCAAAGGCGAACCCTTCGCCCGCGAACCCGGTCCAGCGCCAGCGGGTGCGTATCTCGACCCCTGCGTCCCGCAACCGTGCCAGCCACGCCCGCAACAGCGGCGATCCCTTCAT
>JAUNUO010000088.1:0-3569 GCA_030538135.1 Paracoccus sp. (in: a-proteobacteria) | reverse complement strand
CCCCTGCGTCCCGCAACCGTGCCAGCCACGCCCGCAACAGCGGCGATCCCTTCATCTCGCGGGGAAAGACCCACCCGGTGGACCCGGTGAACAGATCCACCCCCAAACTTCGCGCCCAGTCCTGCACCTCGGCCGGACCAAAACCCGACAGGATGGCTTGCTGTTTGTTCAAACACGCATCCGCAACGCCGCCCAGGGCAATCTGCGCCGCAAATTCGGGGAAAGGCTCGTCCTTCGTCAGGTTCAGCCCCGATTTCCCGGCCATCAGGAACTTGCGCGCCGGGGTCGGCATGGCTTCGGCCAGAACCACCTGCGCCCCGCCCGTCGCCAGAACCTCGGCCGCCATCAACCCGGCGGGCCCCGCCCCGATGACCAAAGCCTGCGGTGTCACCGCCCCCGCCCCGGCATGTGCGACAGCCGGATCAGCGCCCGTTCCATCAGCGCCATCTGCGGTGCGCGCGAAGATGATCGCAGCGACAGGTCGGTGTCGATCAGGTGGTGCAGCGCCTCTTCCAGCTTCATCGCGCCCCAGCCCTGCGCCTGCCGCGCCATGCGGTCGCGGCGCGGGCCGAACACAGGCGGGCGCTGCCGCATCAGCCCCGCAACCGGCCCGCCCGGATCGGAGGCGGCGGCGTGCAGCGCGCGGAAATGGCGCTGCGCCGCGATGCACAGCGTGACCGGATTGATGCCCTGTCCTTCGATCCGGCGCATCAGCAGGCCCAGATCGGCGGTCTTTCCCTCGGCTGCCGCGTGAATGGCGGCGTCCAGATCGGCCTCGATGGTGGCGGGGGCCATCAGCGCGACCTCTTCGGGCGTCAGCGGCGAGGGATCGCCGTATTTGTAAAGACCGATCTTTTCGATCACCTGCCGCAGGTCGCCGGGGTCCAGCGCGCGGGCCAGAGCGGCCAGATCACGCATCGCATCGCGCGGCACCTCGCGTACACCCGCATCCGTCAGCCAGCGGATGATTTCGTCTTCGCCGGGCGGTTCGTCATAGATGGCGGCGGCGACGGCCTCGCGGTGGCCCTCGAACAGCTTGCGCAGCGCCGAGGATTTGCCCAAGGCCCCCGCCGTCACCACCATCACCGCATCGCCGGCGCGCCACTCCGACAGCGCGGCGGCCACGGTCTCGGCCACCGTGTCCGGAGTATCCTCGACCAGCACCACCCGCGGGCCGGGGAAAAAACCGACCTCCTTGATCGCATCCATCAGCGCGGCCGGATCCTTGCGCAGATCGGCCCCCGCGATACGGGTCAGGCGCATTTCCTGTTCCGCATCCGGTCCGGTCAGCGACGCCACCGCCTCGGCCCGTTTGAGCGCCACGCGCATGGCGTCACCGCCCCAGATCAGCAGGGCGGGCCGGGCCGGATCGGGTCGCGCCAGATAGCGCGCGATCTCGCCCCCTTTCAAGTTCACGGCGCAGCCGTCGCGGCCAGAAGCCGCGTCACCACCTGATCGGCCAGCATCCGCGCCAGCCGTTCGCGCGCGTCCATATCCGCCATCAGCGAGGCAACCGTGGTCCCGGTGGTCGAGAACGAGGTAAAGTTGCTGACTTGCCCCTGCGTCACCACCGTTCCGGCTCCATCGGTCAGGGTAAAGGCGGCAGTGCCGTTCAGGGAATAGCGGGTCGTCACCTCGTCCGGGGTGATGCCCTGCGCGACCGCGCCGAAACGCAGAGTATAGGTCAGATCATAATTGCCGCCCGGCGGGCCAAGCCGTTCACCGATGCGGCGGTTGAAGGCGAAATCGTCAAACGTCCGCGCCTCGGACGGGCGCACCTGACCGAACAGGGCATTCGCCGGGCTGTCCGGCCCATGAACCGGGGTCAGCCCGCAGCCAGCCAGCGCCAGCAGCGCCGCCAGCAGCGTGCGGCGGTCAGGCGACCACATTGACGATCCGCCCCGGCACCACGATCAGCTTTTTCGGCGCGGCGCCGTTCAGGAACCGCAGCACGGTGTCATCGGCCAGCACCAATTGTTCGATATCCTCTTTAGGCATATCCTTGGGAACGCTGATTTCCGCCCGCCGTTTGCCGTTGATCTGGATCGGCAGGGTGACGGTGTCATCGACCAGCAGTGCCGGGTCCGCCTTGGGCCAAGCCGCATCCACGACCATGCCGATGCCGTCGGACTTCGCCCAGATTTCCTCGGACAGATGCGGCACCATCGGCGCGGCAAGCTGTGCAAAAATCCGCAGCGCCGCCCGACGCGATTCGCCGCCCGCGGAAGATTTGCCGATGGCGTTGGCCAAAGAATACAGCGCCGCCACCGCCTTGTTGAAGGCGAATCCGTCGATGGATTTCGTCACCTCGTCGATGGCGCGATGCGCCGCGCGGGCCAGATCGGGATCGTCGCCGCCCTCGGGCGCCTCGTCCGCCAGACGCCAGACGCGCGACAGGAACTTGTGCGCTGCCTCGGCCCCGGCAGCGGTCCATTCCACGTCACGCTCGGGCGGGCTGTCCGACAGCATGAACCAGCGCGCGGTATCGGCGCCAAAGCTGGTGACGATGTTTACCGGATCGACGACATTTTTCTTGGATTTCGACATCTTGGCGGATGGGATGACCGTGACCGCCGTGCCATCGGCCAATTTTCCGTCACTCACATCTTCGGGCAGGTGATAGACGGGGCGACCCTGGGCGTCGCGGGTCATGTAGATCTCGTGCGTGACCATGCCTTGCGTGAACAGCGCGTCGAAGGGTTCCTTCGCGCTGTCGGGCAGGTGGCCGGTCTTGACCATCGCGCGGGCGAAGAACCGCGAATACAGCAGGTGCAGGATCGCATGTTCGATGCCGCCGATATATTGGTCCACATTCATCCAATAATCCGCATCGGCGCGGTCGGTCGGCGTGTCGGCATGGGGGGACGTGAACCGCGCGTAATACCAGGACGAATCGACGAATGTGTCCATCGTGTCGGTTTCCCGCCGCGCCGCGCCGCCGCATGTCGGGCAGGTCGCATCGCGCCATGTCGGATGGCGGTCCAGCGGGTTGCCGGGCACGTCGAAACTGACATCCTGCGGCAGCAGCACCGGCAGCTTGTCGCGCGATTCGGGCACCGTGCCGCAGGTGTCGCAATGCACCACCGGGATCGGGCAGCCCCAGTAACGCTGCCGCGAGATGCCCCAGTCGCGCAGACGGAATTTCGTCACGCCCTCGCCCCAACCCTGCTGTTCGGCGTAATTTATAGCAGCATTGACGGCGGCCTCTCCCGTTGACGGCATGAAACCACTCACCTCCAGCGGCTTCCCGTCGGGCCAGTCTGTAGTCTCTCCAATTCCGAATGGATTGGGAAGATATTCGACCGTTTCTGCCTTCATCGGGATGTATGGTGCTGAAATAACGCAGACAGCTTCGAGTCGCTCGACATTGGTAGTGGGATCGACTGCTACACCCATTCCATCTGACCAGAACAGGTCAGACTTTTCGGCCTCGCTATCTACAAGTGGCACACCAACAGGTTTAAAGGTCGCGCGTATCGGCAACCCGTATTTCGTCGCGAATTCGTGGTCGCGTTCGTCATGGGCGGGGCTGCCGAAGATCGCGCCGGTGCCGTAATCCATCAGCACGA
>JAUNUO010000333.1 GCA_030538135.1 Paracoccus sp. (in: a-proteobacteria) | reverse complement strand
CAAGTCTGGGGACGGCCATGGGCGGCGCGGTGATGATTCAGGGAACCGGCTCGAATGTCGGGAAATCGCTGCTGGTGGCCGGGCTGTGCCGCATCGCCCGGCGGCGCGGCCTGTCGGTCGCCCCGTTCAAGCCGCAGAACATGTCCAACAACGCCGCCGTGACCGCCGACGGGGGCGAGATCGGCCGCGCGCAGGCCATGCAGGCACGCGCGGCGGGGATCGAACCCATCACCGACATGAACCCCGTGCTGCTGAAACCCGAAACCGATACCGGCGCGCAGGTGGTGGTGCAGGGCCGCGCCATCGCGCGGGCGCAGGCGCGCGACTATGCCGCGCTGAAACCCCGCCTGATGGGTGCGGTGCTGGACAGCTTTCACCGCCTGCGCGCCGCGCATGATCTGGTCATCGTCGAGGGCGCCGGCAGCCCGGCCGAAATCAACCTGCGGCCGCGCGACATCGCCAACATGGGCTTTGCCCGTGCCGCCGATGTGCCGGTGGTGCTGGCGGGCGACATCGACCGGGGCGGGGTGATCGCGCAACTGGTCGGCACGCAGGCGGTGCTGGACCCGGCCGATGCCGCGATGATCCGGGGCTTCATCATCAACAAGTTCCGCGGCGACCCGGCCCTGTTCGCGGATGGATACAGGATGATCGAGACCCGCACCGGCTGGCCCGGCATGGGCCTGATCCCTTGGCTGCCCGCCGCCGCCCGCCTGCCCGCCGAGGACGCGGCCGACATCCGCCCCCTGCCCGGCACCGGCGAAACCCATATCGTCTGTCTCACGCTGTCTCGGATCGCAAATTTCGACGATCTCGACCCTCTGGCCGCCGAACCCGGCATCCGCCTGACCATGCTGCCCCCCGGCCAGCCGATCCCGGCGGATGCGGCGCTGGTCATTATCCCCGGCACCAAATCGACGCGCGGCGATCTGGCCTTTGTGCGCGAACAGGGCTGGGACGTGGACCTGATCGCCCATCACCGTAGGGGCGGGCATGTGCTGGGCATCTGCGGCGGCTATCAGATGCTGGGCCGCATCATCAGCGATCCCGACGGCCACGACGGCACGCCGGGCGACAGCGCAGGCCTTGGCCTGCTGGACATCACGACCGGGATGGCGGCCGAAAAACGCCTGATCCGCGTCACAGGCACCGCATTGGGTCAGTCCGTCACCGGCTACGAGATCCACATGGGCCGCAGCCAAGGCCCCGACTGCGCCTGCCCCTTTGCCCATATCCCCGAACCCGACGGCGCGATCAGCCCCGATGGTCGCGTCATGGGCACCTATCTGCATGGCGCATTCGCGGATGACGCCTTCCGCAAAACCTTCCTCGCCCGCCTCGGCACCACCTCAACCGCCCGGTTCGATACCGGGGTCGAGGATGCCCTCGACGCACTGGCCGATCACCTTGATCAACACCTGAACACCGATGCGATCTTCGCCTTGACGCGCCCCTGACTTCCTGTTTGCTCAAATACGCATCTTCGGGCGCCGCCGATCAGACCCGCGCAAAGGCCGCAATGACGCGATCCCACTCGCCGCGCCCCGGAACCCCCATCCGCAACCAGCGTGCG
>JAUNUO010000087.1:10227-11871 GCA_030538135.1 Paracoccus sp. (in: a-proteobacteria) | reverse complement strand
TCGATCTGGATCACGCTCGGGTCCGGGTTGGTCATCCACAGGCCGTAAAGCGCCATCACGAAACCCGGCGTGCAGAAACCGCATTGGCTGCCGTGGTGATCGACCATCGCCTGCTGAACCGGGTGCAGCGCGCCGTCCCGGCCCCTCAGATGCTCGATCGTGACGATATGACAGCCGTGGCAGGCCGCCAGAAAGCGGATGCAGGCATTCACCGGCTCGTATCGCAGGGCGCCGTCATGCAGCCGCCCGACCAGCACCGTGCAGGCGCCGCAATCGCCTTCGGCGCAACCTTCCTTGGTGCCCATCAGACGCCGGTCCAGCCGGATGAAATCCAAAAGCGTGTCGCCCGGCCCCGCCTCGGTCACGGCGATCTCGGTGTCGTTCAGAAAAAAGCGGAGCGCGGTCATCGTCCAATCCTCCAGGTTGTCACCCAGAATGGCCGAGATTTCGCCTTGCATAAAGCACGCCGTATAAGGAACAGTTTATATCATTCGATGAAAAAGCGGAGCGCGCCATGTCCTATCTCGACAGTCTGCGGGTGTTCGTTCGCGTGGTCGAACTTGGCTCGATCACGGCGGGCGGGCGCGATCTGCGGATTTCGCCGGCGGCGGCGTCGAACCGGATCAGGGATCTTGAGAACCGCTTTGGCGTTCGGTTGCTGAACCGCACGACCCGGACCCTGACCACCACCGAGGTAGGGCAGGTGCTGTATGAAAACGCCCGCCGGGTCATTTCCGCGCTTGAGGATACCGAGGCCGTCGTCGGCAGCTATTCCGGGACGCCGCACGGCACGCTGCGGGTGGTGGCGCCGCTGGGGCTGGGGCGGCGGCTGATCGCGCCGCTGATTCCACAGTTCTGCGCCGAGAACCGCGAAATCGACATCCGCCTGCGTCTGTCGGATCGCAACATCAATATCGTCGAGGACGGCATCGACCTGGCTTTTTTCCTTGGCCACCCCGAGGATTCGACCCTGTCCCTGCGCAAGATCGCGGATTGCGCCCGCGTTCTGGTGGCGGCACCCGCCTATCTGGCCGAACGCGGCACGCCGCAGGTTCCCGCCGACCTGCTGGATCACAATTGCCTGCTGCTGCGCTTTCCCCGATCGCCCGAATATTTCTGGATGCTGGAAACGCCGCAGGGCCGGCAAAAGCTGACGGTCAAGGGCAGGTTCGATGCCGATGACGGCGACGTGCTGACCGGATGGGCGCTGACGGGTGCGGGCATCGCCAACCGCCCCCGCTATGAGGTGGCCGACCATCTTGCCTCAGGCCGGCTGATCGAACTGTTGCCCGATACACCGCCCGTCGCCGCGCAGTTCGGCTGTCTGATGCCGCACCGGCAGTTGCAGGACCCCAAGGTCCGCCTGTTCGTCGAATTCGCCGCCCGACAGTTGAAGGGTGCGGTCTAGCCATGAAAAAAGGGGCGCCCGGCGGCGCCCCTTTTTGACCCTTGGTTGCGGCGGGATCAGCCGCTGACCGCCGCCCGATACCAACGGATGATGGCGTCGCGTTCGGCATCCTCCATGAAGCTGACGTTGGCGGGCGGCATCGCATCGGTCACGCCGGACTGGATATAGATCT
The DNA here is from genome assembly GCA_030538135.1 of Paracoccus sp. (in: a-proteobacteria). Lineage (GTDB taxonomy): Bacteria > Pseudomonadota > Alphaproteobacteria > Rhodobacterales > Rhodobacteraceae > Paracoccus. The sequence continues at coordinate 10,291 of JAUNUO010000087.1, read as the reverse complement.
CGCGCGCGTGGCGGGCGATATCGGCGGGTGTTTCCAGAAACACACCCTTGGGCGCGTGATGGAT
>JAUNUO010000087.1:8603-10127 GCA_030538135.1 Paracoccus sp. (in: a-proteobacteria) | reverse complement strand
AAAATGACCGGCAGCGTCAGATAGTTGTTATGGGTGGACCGCAGCTTGGCGATCTTGCCGTATTTCGGATCGGGCGCGCGCCCGGCCTTGAGGTCGGCGACTACGATCCGCTGGTTCGGCATGATGATGAGGAACACGTTGGCGGTCATGATCGTCGCCGTGAACGCCCCCAGATGCAGCAATGCGGCGCGGCCCGTGAACACCTGATCGTAGGCCCATCCCATCACCACCAGCGCGGCGAACAGCAACAGCATCAGAACGGTGGGACGTTCGCCCAAGGGGGATTTGCACAGCCGGTCATAGATCAGCCAGCCCACCGCCAGCGAGCCGGCGGAAATCAGCACCGCCTGCCAGACGGAAAGGTCCATCTTGGCCGGATCGATCAGGTAAAGATTCGCCCCCGTCCAGTAAACCACCGCCAGCAGGGCAAAGCCCGACAGCCATGTGGAATAGCTTTCCCATTTAAACCAGGTCAGATGTTCCGGCATCCGTTCCGGGGCGACCAGATATTTCTGGATATGATAGAACCCGCCGCCGTGAACCTGCCATTCCTCGCCATGGGCACCCTTGGGCAGATGCGGCGCCTTTTGCAGCGCCAGATCCAGCGCGATGAAATAGAAGGACGATCCGATCCACGCGATCGCGGTGATGACATGGGTCCAGCGGATGGCGAAAGCCAGCCATTCCCAGATGATGACGCTTTCAGGGATCATCTCAGCTTCCCCGATAGGTCGAATAGCCGAAGGGCGACACCAGCAGCGGGACGTGATAGTGATCGTCCTGCGACATGCCAAAGCGGATCGGGATCACATCCAGAAAGCGCGGGCTTTCGGGCGCGATGCCGGTGGCATCCATCCACGCGCCCGCATGGAATTCCAGCTCATAGGTGCCGGTGGCGAAATCGGCCTCGGGCAGGATCTGCCGGTCGGTGCGCCCGTCGGCATTGGTGCGCAGCCGGGCCAGTTCGCGGCGCGCGCCGCCGTCCAGCCGAAACAGCACCACCTCCATCCCTTCAGCGGGGCGACCCCGCGCCGTATCCAGAACATGTGTCGTCAGATAGCCGGGCATGTTGTCTCCTTCCTCCAGGACATCCGGGAATGATCCTTTCTACACCGGTCGAGGGGTGCGCGAACTGTTGTGGTTGCACATTCAGTTTATGGTTTTGCGAAAAAATATTGGCAAGAAAATCTGCTAGGCTTGCCCTGTTCCCGCCACATTTCACCGGAGGTCCGATGTCCCGCACCCTGACTGCCCGCCCGCTTTCCGTATCCGATTTCGCGCCCTTCGGCGACGTGATAGAGGCGCGCGGCACGCCCGACCGGCTGATAAACGAGGGGCGCTGCGGCCGGTTTCATGATCGCGCGCGTCTGGATATGGCCGGACGCGCCGGGATTTCGCTGTTCCATTCGGATACGATCAGCCTGCCTTACAGCTTTTCTCTGGTCGAACGGCATCCGCTTGGCAGTCAGGCGTTCCTGCCGATGACGGAAAACCCTTTTCTGGTGATCGTCGCCCCCGACGACG
>JAUNUO010000087.1:0-8503 GCA_030538135.1 Paracoccus sp. (in: a-proteobacteria) | reverse complement strand
TCGGGCTGGCGCTGACCCTTGGGGCGGGGCCGGTGGCGGCGGAAACGGCGATCCCGGCAAAGCGCGTCGTGCTGCAAGCGGATACCGATCTGCCCGGCGGCGATCTTGGCCCGGTGTTCAACACCTCGCAGGCGGCCTGCGTTCAGGTCTGTCTGGCCGATGACGCCTGCACGGCGCTGACCTATAACGCCAATGCTCGCGCCTGTTTCCCCAAGGCCGGAACGCTGTCAGCCGCCTATTTCGCGGGGGCGCAATCTGGCCATGTGGTGCAGACCGATCCTGCGCTGATCGCCCGTGCGCAAGCGCGGCTGGTCGCGGCGGGCAAATGGCTGACCACCGGCGACCGCGCGCAGGCCCTGCGGCAGGCCGAGGATCTGGGGCAGGCGCATCTGCGCGGTGCGAATGCCGTGATCCAATCGAATCAGGAAATTACCGCTGGGACCGATCTGGCGGGTAACTGGCTGGCCCTGTCACAGGAACTGACCCATGCCGCCAACAACGGCGAGGGCGGCGATCTGCGGCAACAGGCGCTGGCAGCCGCGACGAACGCCTGGTTGCGCGATCCGGGCGACGGTGCGGCGGCGCTGATTCGTTGGGCGCGCGCATCCGAACCTCTGGGCCGGGGCCGCGATGGTCTGGCGGCGCTGCGCAGCCTGCCCGCCGGTGCGCCGGGTGTGGCCGAGGCACTGACCGAATTCGAGGGGCGCCATGGTTTCAGCGTGCAGGACAACCGGGTGGAATCCGATGCCGCCGATCCGCGGCTGTGCATCAATTTTTCCGACGAAGTGGCGCAGAATACCGATCTGCGTCCCTTCGTCGGCCTGCCCGATCCGGCGATGGCGGTCGAATCGCAGGGGGCCGAGATCTGCATCACCGGTCTGACGCGCGGGGCCGAAACCACGGTGACGATGCGCGCGGGCCTGCCCGCCGCCTCGGGCGAGGTTCTGCCGCGCGACGTGCCGGTGACGGCCTATGTCCGCGACCGCAACCCGATGGTGCGGTTCGGCGGGCGGGCCTATGTGCTGCCAGCCAGCGGCGACCAGGGGCTGACGATGACCACGATCAACGCGGCCACCGTCGATCTGGTGCTGTATCGCATGTCCGACCGCAATCTGGCGCAGGCCCTGCGCGAGGGGGTGTTCGGCGGGCAGTTGCAGAACTGGCGGCTGGATCAGTTCGGCCGCACCATCGGCCAGCAGGTCTGGACTGGTCAGGCCGATGCCACCCCCGCGCCCGACGGCGGTAACTGGCCCATGAATGCCGAGGTCGCCACCCGGCTGGACCTGCGGGCGCAGACCGGCGCACTGAACCCCGGCGTCTATGCGCTGGTCGCCTCGGTCCCCGGCGCGAACCCCGACATCACGCCCGAGGCAACGCAGTGGTTCATGGTCTCGGATTTGGGGCTGAGCTCGTTTTCCGGCACCGACGGGCTGACCGTGGCGGTGCGCGCGCTGTCTGACGCGGCGGCGCGGGCCGGGGTGCAGGTGGCGCTGGTGTCGCGCGGGAATGCGGTTCTGGGCACGGCCGTGACCGACGATCAGGGCATCGCCCGCTTTGACGCCGGGCTGGTGCGGGGCCGCGACGGGGCGGCGCCCGCATTGGTGACGGCGACGCAGGCGGACGGCGGCCGCATCACCGACCTGTCCTTCCTGTCGCTGACCGATCCCGAATTCGACCTGTCCGACCGCGGGGTCGAGGGCAACCCGCCCGCCCCGCCGGTGGATGTGTTCATGGCGCTGGATCGCGGCGCCTATCGCGCCGGCGAAACCGCCCATGCCACCATCCTGACCCGCGACGGGCAGGCGGCGGCCATCGACGGGCTGCCGCTGACAGCGGCGGTCGTGCGGCCCGACGGCACCGAACAGGCCCGGCTGATGCCCGCCCCCGCGGGCGAGGGCGGCTTTACGCTGGACGTGCCGATCCCCGCCACTGCGCCGCGCGGGGCGTGGCGCATCGACCTGCGGGTGGAACAGGACGGCCCGGCGCTGGCCTCGGCCCGGATGCTGGTCGAGGATTTCCTGCCCGAACGCATCGCCTTTGACCTGAGCCTGCCCGACACGCCCCTGCCCCCCGCGGGCGATCTGCGCGCGCATATCGACGCGCGCTGGCTGTTCGGCGCGCCCGCCGCCGACCTGCCGGTCGAGGGTGAACTGAACCTGATCCCGGCCCGCAGCTGGCCGCGCTGGAACGGCTATCGGTTCGGCCGCCATGACGACAGCCAGCCGCAATCGGCGCAGATGGTCGCGGGCCAGACCGATGCGCAGGGCGGGTTCGACGCGGTGATCGCAATGCCGCCTGCGCTGGCCACGACCGCGCGCCCGTGGACGGCACAGTTGCGCCTGACCGTGCTGGAAGGTGCGGGACGCCCGGTCGAACGGCGGGCGACGGCGCTGGTCCTGCCGTCGCAGGTCGCCTTGGGCATCCGGCCCGATTTCCCCGACGAGATGGTGGCCGAAGGCAGCGACGCCGGTTTCACCGTGGTGGCGCTTGGACCCGACCTGACGCCGGTTTCAGGCGATTACGACTGGTCGCTGAACCGGGTCGAGACGGATTATCAATGGTATGCCATCGACGGCAACTGGCAGTGGGAACCGATCACCCGCCGCACCCCGGCCGGGTCGGGCAAGGTGACGCTGGCGGGCGGCCCCGCCGCGCTGTCGGTGCCGGTGGATTGGGGCCAGTATGAACTGGTCCTGCGCGGTGCGGAGGGGGCGGAAAGCTCGGTCCTGTTCTATGCCGGATGGGGCGTGGCCAGCGGGGTGCAGGACACGCCCGACCGGCTGCGGGTCACGCTGGACCGGCCCGCCTATCGGCCCGGCGATACCGCCCGCGTTTCCTTCGAAGCCCCGGCAGATGGCGCGGCGCTGATTTCGATCATGTCGAACCGGCTGGTGTCCTTGCAGACCGCGACGGTGACGGCGGGCATGAACACTGTTGACCTGCCTGTGACGGATGACTGGGGCGCGGGGGTCTATGTCGCGGTCAGCGCGATCCGGCCCGTTGGCGCGGATGCGGGCCATGCGCCGGTGCGCGGCCTTGGCCTTGCCCCCGCCGCCGTCGATCCCGGCACGCGGCGGTTGGGCGCGACGATCGAGGCCCCGGCCGAAGCCGATCCGCGTCAGGACGTGCCCGTGACGCTGGCCGTCACCGGCGCCGAACCCGGCCAGACGGTGCACGCGACGATCTGGGCCGTGGATCAGGGCATCCTGAACCTGACCGGCTATGCCCCGCCCTCGGCCAGCGATCATTACTTCGGTCAGCGTCGTCTGGGCGTGGGGCTGCGCGATCTTTATGGGCGGCTCATCATGGCCTCGGGCGCGGCGGATGGGGCGATCCGGACGGGCGGCGACGCGGGGTCGATACAGACGCAGGCCCCGCCCCCGACGGAAAAGCTGATGGCGTGGTTTTCCGGCCCGCTGGTGCTGGATGGCGACGGCCGCGTTAGCGTGCCGGTGCCCCTGCCCGATTTCAACGGCGAGGTGCGGCTGATGGCGCTGGCCTGGACCGGCACCGCGGTCGGACAGGCCGATGCCACGATGCTGGTGCGCGATCCGGTGGTGATGACCGTGACCGCCCCCGCCTTTCTTGCACCCGGCGACAGCGCGCAGGCGCAGGTGGTGCTGACCCATGTATCCGGCCCATCCGGCACCGTGGGGCTTTCGGTGGAACGCGGCGAGGGTTCGGTGGGGATCGAGGCCGCCGGCCTGCCCGACACCGTGCAGATTGAACCCGGTGCGCGGCTGCCCCTGACACTGGCTCTGACCGCGCCCGACACGCAAGGCCCGGCGGAACTGCGGCTGACGGCCAGCCTGCCCGATGGGCGCAGCGTCACCAAGGATCTGGCGATTCCGGTGATCCGCGCCGATCAGCCGGTCACGCGGGCGATGCGGCTGACGCTGGCCCCCGGCGACAGCGTGACGCCCGACCTGTCGGGTCTTGGCGGCTTTGCGCCGGGCAGCGGGCGGATCACGCTGGCCTCGGGCGCTTATGCGCTGCTGGACGTGCCGGCGGCGATCACGCTTTTGACCGATTATCCCTATGGCTGCACCGAACAGATCGCCTCGTCGGCAATGCCGCGCCTGTATCTCGCGGGTCTGATGCCCGAAGGCGCGCCTGTCGTCCCCGGTGCCACGCCGCGCGATATCGGGCAGGCCATCGCGCAGATCCTGACCCGGCAGACGGCGCAGGGCGGGTTCGGGCTGTGGGATGCCGATTACAGCGATCCCTGGCTGGATGCCTATGTCACCGATTTCCTGTCGCGCGCCCGTGCTGCGGGCCATGCGGTGCCCGATGCCGCCTTCCGCCGGGCGCTGGTCAATTTGCAGAACCGGCTGAACGCGGCGGCGGACCCGCAATATGCCTCGGGCGATGAAACCGCGGCGATGGCCTATGCCGCGCTGGTTCTGGCGCGGGAAGGGGCGGCGGTCATCAGCGATCTGCGCTATTACGCCGATACCGGGGCGCAGGGTTTCGCCACGCCACTGGCCGCCGCGCAACTGGGCGCGGCGCTGGCCAGCCTTGGCGATCAGGCGCGCGCCGACCGCATGTTCGCCCGCGCGCGCGACCTTTTGACCGAAGGGCGCGATCCGTCGGGGTTCCGGGGCGATTACGGCACCTTGCTGCGCGACCGGGCCGGTGTGCTGGCGCTGGCGGCCGAGGCGGGAACGCAGGTCATCGACCGTCCGGCGCTGGCCCGGCAGATCGCCGATGGCATCGCCGCACGCAGCGCCGAGGGCGCATCCCTGTCCACGCAAGAGGCGGTCTGGACCGTGCTGGCCGGCCACGCGTTGACCGCACCGGATACGGGCGACGGAGTGACGCTGGCCGGGGCGCCGCTGCCCGGTCCGGTCGCCGATCTGGGTGATGCGGCGGCACCCCTGTCGCTGCCTTTGGGGAATGCCGGGAATACGCCGGTCGATGTCACCCTGTCCGCGACCGCCGTTCCCTTGGGCGACATCCGCGCGGGCGGCACCGCCTATCGCATCAACCGCAGCTATTACACGCCCGAGGGTGCCCCCGCCGATCCGGCGCAGGTGGCGCAGGGCACGCGGCTGGTGGCGGTGATCGAGGTGACGCCCTTTGACACGGCGGGCGGGCGGCTGATTGTCAACGACCCCCTGCCCGCCGGGTTCGAGATCGACAACCCGAATCTGCTGTCCGCCGCGGATGTGTCGGGGATGGATTGGCTGGGCGATGCCACGCCGACCGATATGGCCGAATTCCGCGCCGACCGTTTCGCCGCCTCGCTTGTGGTGACGGGCACCGATACCGTGCGGCTGGCCTATCGGCTGCGGGCGGTGACGGCGGGGCGGTTCCACCACCCGGCGGCGACCGTCGCCGATTTCTACCGGCCCGAGCGCCGGGGCTGGACCGATAGTGGCACCGCGACGATTACCCCCTGACCGCGCTCGTCGCAACGGGCGTCGACTGATCGGGCTGGCGGCTGGGCTGTGGCTGATGGCGGGGACGCTGGACGCAGGGCGCGCGGCGCTGGATCGCTGGATCGACGCCACGCCGATCCCCGATCTGGCCATCGCCACCGGAACCGAGGTTCTGGCCCGCGACGGCAGCCTGCTGCGCGCCTTTCAGGTGGGCGACGGCATCTGGCGGCTGGCCCCGCCCGAGGCCGGCGTCGATCCGCGCTTTCTTGCGATGCTGACCCTGTGGGAAGATCGCCGCTTTGCCGATCATTCCGGCATCGACCTGCGCGCCGTGGCGCGGGCCGCGGCGCAGGCGGTCTGGCATGGGCGCATCGTGTCGGGCGCATCCACCCTGTCGATGCAGACCGCACGCCTGCTGGAACGCGGGCCGACCGCCGAATGGCGGGGCAAGCTGCGGCAGGCGCGGCTGGCGCTGGTGCTGGAACGACGGATCGGCAAGGACGGGATCATGGCGCTGTATCTGCGCCTTGCCCCCTATGGCGGCAATACCGAAGGCGTGCGCGCCGCATCGCTGATGTGGTTCGGCAAGGAACCGACGCGGTTGACCCCGGCGGAATCGGCGCTGCTGGTGGCCCTGCCGCAGGCACCGGAATCGCGCCGCCCCGATCTGCCTGCCCGTCGCGCGGCGGCGCGGGCGGCGCGCGACCGGGTTATCGACAGGGCAAAGGCGGCGGGCCTTCTGGACGCCGAGGCGGCCGATACCGCCCGCGCCACGCCGCTGCCCACGGCACGGCAGGCGTTTCCGGCCCATGCCGCCCTGCTGGCCGAGCGGCTGCGCCGGGCCGATCCGGGTGCGGCGCGCATCCGCACCACCATCGACCCGGTGCTGCAACGGGCGGCGGAAACGCTGACCGCCCGCGCCGTCGCCAGACAGCCCGACAGCGTATCGGCCGCCGCGATCATCGCCGATCACACGACCGGCGAAGTTCTGGCCGAGGTCGGCACCGCATCCTTTGGCGATACGCCTTCGGCCGGCTTCATCGACATGACCCGCGCGCCACGATCACCGGGATCGGCGCTGAAACCCTTTGTCTATGCGCTGGGGTTCGATGACGGGCTGATCCATCCCGAAACGCTGATCGAGGATACGCCCGCCATCTTTGGCCGCTGGCAGCCCGAGAATTTCGACCGACATTTCCGCGGCACGGTGACGATCCGCCGTGCGCTGATCGAATCGCTGAACATTCCGGTGGTGCGGGTGGCGGCGGCGCTTGGCCCGGCGCGGGTGATGGCCGGGCTGCGCCGCGCCGGGATGCAGGTCACGCTGACAGGCGATGCGCCGGGCCTTGCCGTGGTTCTGGGCGGGGCCGGGGTATCGCTGCACGATCTGGTGGCGGGCTATGCCGCGCTGGCGCAGGGCGGCATGAAAGTCACCCTGCGCGACCGCCCGAACGATTTTTCGCCAGGAAATCACACCCCGGTTCGTGTCACGGGCGCGGCTGCGGCATGGTATACCGGCGCGATCCTGTCGCAGGTGCCCCCGCCCGATGGCCGCGCGGCGGGGCGCGTGGCCTACAAGACCGGCACCAGCTATGGCCACCGCGACGCGCTGTCGCTGGGGTGGGACGGGCGGTTCGTGGCCGGGGTCTGGCTGGGCCGCGCGGATGGAACGCCGGTGCCGGGGGCATTCGGCGGGCAGGCCGCCGCGCCGCTGTTGTTCGATCTGTTCGACGCGCTTGGCCCGCGTCGGCGTCCCCTGCCTGCGCCGCCGCCCGATGCGCTGATCCTGCCCAACCCCGCGCTGCCCGTGACGCTGCGCCGCTTTACGCCGCCGGGCGTGCTGCGCCCCGCGCCGACACAGCCCGCGCCGGATGCGCTGACCATCCTGTTCCCGCCCGAGGGGGCCGAGCTGGAACTGGGCGGCGGGGGTGCGATCCCGGTGCGCCTGCGCGGCGGCGTGCCGCCCTATACCTGGTTGCTGAACGGCGCGCCCGTGGCCATCGCGACGCCGGATCCCACCGCGCAGATCGCCATCGGGGCGGGGGTGTCGGACCTGTCGGTGACGGATGCCGCTGGCCAGACCCGCCGCACCAGCCTGCGCGTCACTCAGCCCGCCAGCAGCGCCGCCAGCCTGGCCACCGCGAACTGATAGCCCTGCACCCCGCAGCCCGCGATCACCGCATCAGCGCGGGGACTGACATAGGAATGATGCCGGAACGGCTCGCGCTTGTGGATATTGCTGATGTGGACCTCGATCACCGGCCCGTCAAAGCCGTTCAGCGCATCCAGAATCGCCACCGATGTATGCGTCCACGCGCCGGGGTTGATGGCGATACCGTCCGCGCCGCCGTCGCAGGCGGCATGGATGCGGTCGATCATCTGGCCTTCGTGGTTGGTCTGGAAACAATCGGCCTTCATCCCCAGAAGGGCGGCGGCCTCGCGGCACATGTCCTCGACCTCGGGCAGGGTGGTGGCGCCATAGATTTCCGGCTGCCGCTTGCCCAGGCGGTTCAGGTTCGGCCCGTTCAGGATCAGGATTGTCTTGGTCATGCTGTTCCCCTTTTGGGCCGCTATACCGTGGATCAGGCCAGCGCGTCCATAATCTGCCCGTGCAGGCGCGGCCCGGCGATCACCAGTCCGTCCACCGCCGCAGCGACGGTATTGAACCGCATCCGCCGTCCGCGCCGGTCTGTCACCACACAGCCCGCGCGTTCGGCGATCAGCGCACCCGCCGCGATGTCCCATTCCCACGCCGGGCGCAGCGACAGCGCCGCATCGAACCGCCCCTGCGCCGCCAGACACAGCCGATAGGCCAAGGATGGCCGGAACTCGCGCCGGAACCCCGGCACCCGACCGTCACGCCAGTTTTCCGGCAATGCGGCCGGGCGCGAGGTCAGGATGCGCGCGCCCTCGATCCCGCTGTCCGAGGGCGTGATGGGTTGTCCGTTCAGCAGGGCCGGGCCGCCCGCATGGGCGGTATAGGTCAGCCCATGCACCGGCAGATGCACCACGGCGGCGGTAATCCGGTCGCCGGTCGCGATGGCGATGGAATGGGAAAAATCCTCGCGCCCGTCGATGAAGGCGCGGGTGCCGTCGATCGGGTCGATGATGAAGGCCCGCCG
>JAUNUO010000332.1 GCA_030538135.1 Paracoccus sp. (in: a-proteobacteria) | reverse complement strand
ATCCTGCGCCCAGCGATGCACCATGTCGCGCAGCGCGTTCACATCCTCGCCCAGATCGAATTCCATCCCCTGCGTGAACATTTCGAATCCCCCCTTTATTGAACAACCGTTCAGATAACCGCCTTATGCCGCATCCGCCCCCCGTGCGTCAAGAAAAAGCCTGCGCCGGGGTGGGCGCAGGCGTCAATGAATTTAACCTGTCGTGCGGGATTACAGCGGCATCAAGGCCCAGTAGTCCAGATCCAGCAAAACCTCGGGCGCATATTTGCCGTCCGCCCCCTTCAGCGCAAAGGCGCCGCTGTCGCCCTTGGTCGCCACCAGCCGCAGCCGGATCGCGCCGACGCCGGGCGCATCGGTTTCGGCCTTGTCCAGCACCTCGGACCACGCGCGCACGGTATCGCCCGAGAAACAGGGGTTGGCATGGGCGCCGCCGTTCAGCGCCACGATCATCTGTGCATTGGCCAGCCCGTTAAAGGACAGCGCGCGGGCCATGCTGATGACATGGCCACCATAGATCAGCCGCCGCCCGTCATCGCGGTTGGTGGCGTCGAAATGCACCTTGGCGGTGTTCTGCCACAGGCGAGTGGCCAGCATATGCTCGGCCTCCTCAATGGTGACGCCGTCCACATGGTCGATCTTTTCGCCGATCCCGTAATCGCCCCAGCGGTGCGGCTCGCCGGCCAGATCGAAATCGTATTCGGTGAAATCCAGCCCCTCGGGGACGATCAGATCAGCGGCATCGACCACGGCGGGCAGGTCCGGCACCACGGTTTCCGGCGCGGGGGCGGATTCGTCGCGCTTGCGCACCATGACCCAGCGCACATATTCCAGTACCACCTCGCCGGTCTGGTTTAACCCGCGCGTGCGCACATAGACCACGCCAGACTTGCCGTTGCTGTTCTGCTTCAGCCCGATCACCTCGGATTCCGACCTCAGCGTATCCCCCGGCCAGACCGGCGCCAGCCAGCGCCCCTGCGCATAGCCGAGGTTCGCCACGGCGTTCAGGCTGACATCGGGAACGGTCTTGCCGAACACGATGTGAAACGCGATCAGATCGTCCATCGGGCTGCCGTCCAGCCCGCAATCGGCGGCGAATTCATCGCTGGAATACAGCGCATGGCGCGCCGGATACAGCGCGTGATAAAGCGCCCGTTCGCCCTCGGCCACGGTGCGGGGAACGGCATGGCGGATCACCTGCCCGATGCGGTAATCCTCGAAAAAGCGGCCCGGATTTGTCTTGGTCATTGTTCGCCCAGTTTCATGTCGGGGTGATAATCGGTGTCGATGTCCTTGGTCACCGCCTGCGCCGCGCGCATGACGCCGCGCACCGGGTCAAAGGCGATGGAAGGCGCGCCGTGCAGCGCCCAGCCTTTCGACAAGGCAAGGCTGATCTTGTGGCAAAAGGCGGACGTGTCGTCCTCGGTCAGCAGGCGATAGATGGTCGGCATGTCACGCTCCGAACGGGTTATAGCCCAGCAGGATGTGGATCCCCGCGATTGCGCCGTAAACGACAAGCGTGCCGGCCAGCGCGATGATTTCCTTGCGCGCGGGCGCGGGCGGCGGCGGGGTCCAGCGCGGCTGCGCGC
>JAUNUO010000086.1:10580-11928 GCA_030538135.1 Paracoccus sp. (in: a-proteobacteria) | reverse complement strand
GGGGTCCGGGGGCTGGCCCCCGGCCCCCATGGGGCGCAATCCGGCCTACTCGCGGAAATGCCGGCTTTCGCGGACCTGTTCCCACGCCCAGACAACCTCGGCCAGGCGATCTTCGTCGGACCGGTCGCCGCCATTCATATCTGGATGAAGATCCTTGACCAGTGACTTGTATTGCTTTCGTATTTCAGCACGAGTCCATGTGTCCCGCGCTTCCAGAATATCAATCGCCCGCCGTTCGTTCGGGGGCAGCTTGCGCGCGGGTGCGCGCGCGCGGGCGTCGGGGCTGGTGGCGTTGTCGCCCAGAATCTCCATCGGGTCGCTGATGCCGTGCCGCGCCCAGGCCTGTTCCTGCGCCGCGCGGCCAAACGGTTTGGTCGGGCGCTCCCACACTGTCGCATTGTCCAGGAACTGCTGAAATTCGGCCTCGCTTTGCCCCTGAAAGTAGTTCCAGTTCAGGTTGTATTCACGGACGTGTTCCTTGCAGAACCAGTAATAATCCTCAAGATTTCGCGGGCTTTTGGGGGCGCGATACTGCCCCGGCAGATCGCAGCCGGACTTGTCGCAACTGCGGGTCGAGGTTTCGATGGCACCCGACATGCCGCGTCTGCCTTTGGCCCGACGCTTTTTGTCCTTGGCGGCGGAAATATCGAAACCGAACGGGTCGTTGCTGGTCATCTGTTTGGCCCTATGCGACTCGGGATCGGCAGTTTAGGGGTTTTGACGCGACATGAAAGGGGGCGAACGGATGATAGCGGATGACATGCGCGACCGGCTGGCGGTGCTGAACCCGCAGTTTCTTGAGGTTCTGGACGAAAGCGAACAGCATCGCGGCCATGCCGGATGGCGCGACGGGGGGCAGACCCATTTTCGTATCCGGCTGATCTCGAATGAATTTCAGGGCAGATCGCGGATTGAACGGCACCGCATGGTTCATGCCGCACTGGGCGACATCGTGCCGCGCATCCACGCGCTTGCGCTTGAGCTTGATACCCCCAAAGCCTAAGAACACGGGCGACGCGCCCATCTTGTGAGGAATGGCCATGACCGGCAAAACCGATTTTAACGACCGTATGTTGTCCTTGGGCCTTGCCCGCGTATCCGAGGCCGCCGCCCATGCCTCGGCCCGGCTGATCGGGCGCGGCGACGAAAAGGCCGCCGATCAGGCCGCCGTCAACGCGATGCGCGATCAGCTGAACATGCTGGACATCAAGGGCGTCGTCGTCATCGGCGAGGGCGAGCGGGACGAGGCACCGATGCTGTTCATCGGCGAAGAGGTCGGCACCGGCAACGGCCCCGAGGTGGACATCGCCCTTGACCCGCTGGAAGGCACGACGCTGACCGCCAAGGA
>JAUNUO010000086.1:8988-10480 GCA_030538135.1 Paracoccus sp. (in: a-proteobacteria) | reverse complement strand
GTGGCGGGCGTCATGCATGTGGCCGAACCCGAAAAGACCGGCATCGACATGTATATGGGGTCGGGCGGCGCGCCCGAGGGGGTTCTGGCCGCATCCGCGCTGAAATGCATGGGCGGGCAGATGTGGGGCCGTCTGCTGTTCCGCAACGACGACGAACGCGGCCGCGCCGCCAAGGCCGGCATCACCGATCTGAACCGCATCTATTCCCGCGACGAGATGGTGACGGCCGATGTGATCTTTTCTGCCACGGGCGTCACCAACGGTTCGATCGTCAGCGGACTCAAGCGCGAGCCGCATTTCATCGAGACGGAAACCATCCTGATGCGGTCGAAAACCGGATCGGTTCGCCGGATGATCTATCGCAACCCGATCAAGTGAAGGGGGGCCAGCCCCCCATCGCCGCAAGCGGCGATTCCCCCCGGGATATTTACGCACAGAAGATGGCATGAGCGCATTTCTGGGGGTCGATGTTTCGTTGACGGGGCGGCGTTGGGTCGGCCCGGATGATGCGGTCATGCGTCGGGCCGAAGGTCTGGCGCAGGCCGCGCGACTGCCTTTGCCGGTGGCGCGGATTCTGGCGGAACGAGGTGTCGATGCAGCAGGCGCGGCGGGGTTTCTGAACCCGCGCCTGCGCGATCTGCTGCCCGATCCGCTGTCCCTGCGCGATATGGGGGTGGCGGCGGAACGGCTGGTTCAGGCGGCCGTGTCGGGTCAGCGGATCGCCATTTTCGCGGATTACGACGTGGATGGCGGGGCGTCGGCCGCGCTGTTGATGGACTGGTTGCGGGCGCAGGGGCGCGATGCGACGCTGTATATCCCCGACCGGATCGACGAGGGCTACGGCCCTAACGCGCCCGCCATTGCCGGACTGGCCGCCGCGCATGACCTGATCGTCTGCGTCGATTGCGGCACCCTTTCGCACGAGGCTTTGGCGGCAGCGGGCGGCGTGGATGTGATCGTGCTGGATCACCATCTGGGTGGTGAGACCCTGCCCCCTGCCCTTGCCGTTGTGAACCCGAACCGCACGGATGAGGATGGCGCCCTTGGCCATCTCTGCGCGGCGGGGGTGGTGTTTCTGACGCTGGTTCAGGCGGGACGGGTCTTGCGCACGCAGAGCCGGGCCGAGGTGCCGCTGATCCCGATGCTGGATCTGGTAGCTCTGGCCACGGTGGCAGATGTGGCGCCGCTGATCGGGGTGAACCGCGCCTTTGTCCGCACCGGGCTTGAGGTGATGGCCGCGCGCCAGCGGCCCGGACTGGTGGCTTTGGCAGATGTGGCGCGGCTGGACGGGCCGCCAAGCGCCTTTCATCTGGGCTTTCTGCTGGGGCCGCGCATCAATGCCGGCGGGCGCGTGGGCCGGGCCGATCTGGGCGCGCTGTGTCTGGCGGCCCGCGATGCCGCCACCGCCGGACGGCTGGCCGCGCAGCTTGAGGATCTGAACCGCGACCGCCGTGCCATCGAGGCCGAGGTGCGGCAGGCCGCGCTGGCTCAG
>JAUNUO010000086.1:2875-8888 GCA_030538135.1 Paracoccus sp. (in: a-proteobacteria) | reverse complement strand
GCCGGGCTGACGGTGGCCGAAGATGCCATCCCCGCCGCCATGGCCCGCCTGTCCGACCTGATCGCCCGCGATCTGGATGCCCGCAGCGGCAGGGGCGATCTGCGCATTTCCGGCCTGATCGAGCCATCCGCCGCCACCCCCGATCTGATGCGGATGATCGAGGATGCCGGCCCGTTCGGGCAGGCCGCACCCGCCCCCCGCTTTGCCTTTGCCGATCAGATGATCGACAGCGCCGGGCAGATGGGCCACGGCCATCTGCGCCTGTCCTTCCGCGCGCCCGGCGGGCCTGTGATCGACGCTGTGGGCTGGGGCGCGATGAACGGCCCGCTTGGCCCGGCGCTGGTCGGTGCCAAGGGGCGCAGGTTCCATCTGGCGGGCAAGCTGGAGCTGTCCACATGGAACGGGCGCGCGCGGGTGCGGCTGCGGCTGGATGACGCCGCCCCGGTCTAGCCCTTTGCCGCGCGCCCCGCTAACCTGCGGCAAACAGCGCAGGAGGCATTGATGAAACTGACCTGGCTTGGCCATTCCGGCTTTCGTCTTGAAATCGAGCAGGCGGTGATCCTGATCGACCCGTGGGTGACCGGCAACCCCCTGTTTCCAGAAGGCAAACGGGACGAGGCGATCAAGGGCGCCACGCATGTGCTGATTACCCACGGCCATGGCGATCACACCGGCGACACGCTGGCCATTGCCAAGGATCTGGGGATTCCGGTGGTGGGCATCTATGACCTGATTACCTTCTGGCAGGCGCATCACGGGATCGAGGGAATCGGCTTCAACAAGGGCGGCACCGTCGATCTGGGCGGGGCAAAGGTCACGATGGTGAACGCCAGCCATTCCAGTTCGCTGGACGGGTCCGAAGGTCCGATCTATGCCGGCCATGAATCGGGCTACATGATCGCCGGGGAAGGCCGGGTGATCTATGTTTCGGGCGATACCGACATCATGGCCGACATGGCGTGGATGGGCGAATATCACCGGCCTGACATCGGTATCCTCTGCGCCGGCGGGCATTTCACCATGGACATGGACCGCGCCGCATGGGCCGCGAAGAAATACTTTGATTTCAAGACGGTGATCCCCTGCCATTACAAAACCTTCCCCTTGCTGGCACAATCGGCGCAGCCTCTGGTGGATGCCCTGCCCGGTGTTCAGGTTCTGACCCCCGAGGTGCTGGAAACGGTGAGTCTGTGACCGGCTGGCAAAGTTTCGAGGCCCCCGCCGCGGGGCAAGATCGCGGCGCGCGTCTGGCGGCGCTGCGGACACGGATGGCGGATGCGGGGCTGGATGGTTTCATCATACCCCGCGCCGACGCCCATCAGGGCGAATATGTCGCGCCGTCCGACGCGCGGCTGGCCTGGCTGACCGGCTTTACCGGAAGCGCGGGCTTTGCCATCGTTCTCACCGGCCGGGCGGGCGTGTTCATCGACGGGCGCTATCGCGTGCAGGTGCGGGCCGAGGTGAACCTTGCCGATTACACGCCGGTCAACTGGCCCGAAACCAAACCCGCCGACTGGCTGCGCAATTCCCTGCCGGACGGCGGGCGCGTGGGTTTCGATCCCTGGCTGCACACGCGGGCGGAGATCGGGGCGCTGGAAAAGGGCCTGAATGGCAGCGGCATTGGCTTGATCGCCGTGGATCACAACCTTGTCGATGCGATCTGGCCCGATCGTCCCGCGCCCCCGGTCGGGGCCGCGCGGATTCATGATGAACGGCTGGCCGGGGAAAGCGCCGCCGACCGCCGCTCACGGCTGGCCGAAACCCTGCGCAGCGATGGTCAGGCGGCGGCGCTGCTGACCCTGCCCGATTCGATCTCGTGGCTGCTGAACATCCGGGGCAGCGACATTCCCCGCAATCCGGTGGTGCAGGCATTTGCCGTGCTGTCCGATGACGGTTCCGTGGCGCTGTTCGCCGATGCGGCGAAATTCGATGCCGCAACCCGCGCGCATCTGGGCAATCAGGTCAGCATCCTGCCCCCCGATGCGTTAGGCGCGGCACTGCGCGACCTGCCCGGCCCGGTGCGCCTCGACCCGCAGACCGCGCCCGAGGCCGCCTTTCGCATCCTGACCGAAGCGGGCAGCGAAATCGCCGAGGGTCGCGACCCCGCCATCCTGCCCAAGGCGCGCAAGACCGCCGCCGAACTGTCCGGAATGGCCAGCGCGCACCGCCGCGACGGCGTCGCCGTGGTGCGGCTGCTGACATGGCTGGACGCGCAAGACCCGGCCAGCCTGACCGAAATCGACGTGGTGCGGCGACTGGAATCCGAACGCCGCGCGGCGGGTGCCATCGACATCAGTTTCGACACCATCTGCGGCGCAGGGCCGAATGGCGCGATCATCCATTACCGCGTGACCGAGGCGACCAACCGCAGCCTGACCAAGGATCAGATCGTGCTGCTGGATTCGGGCGGTCAATACCCCGACGGCACCACCGACATCACCCGCACGCTGTCGCTTGGCGCCGCGCCCGATGCCATCCGCGCGCCCTATACCGCGGTGCTGCGCGGGTTGATCGCCATCAGCCGCGCGCGTTTCCCCAAAGGCGTCGCGGGCGCGCATATCGACGCGCTGGCGCGGCAGTTCCTGTGGGTGATGGGGCTGGATTACGACCACGGCACCGGCCACGGCGTCGGCGCGGCGCTCTGCGTTCACGAAGGCCCGGTCCGCATCAGCCGCATCAGCGACCTGCCGCTTGAACCCGGCATGATCCTGTCGAACGAACCCGGCTATTACCGCGAGGGCGAATTCGGCATCCGTCTGGAAAACCTGATCGTCGTGACGCCAGCCAAGGCCGAACCGGGGCGCGATATGCTGGGCTTCGACACGCTGACACTATGCCCCTTCGACCGCCGGCTGATCGACATGGGGACGCTGTCGCGCGAGGAAACCGACTGGCTGAACGCCTATCACGCGCGCGTCCGCGATGAACTGTCCCCTCTGCTGGACGGCGCCGCCCGCGACTGGCTGATCCGCGAAACACGGCCGCTCGGCCAGCGGGCATCTTCGGTCTAGAAATATCCCACGGGGGTCCGGGGGTGTGAAACCCCCGGTCCGGCCGCTCAGTCCAAGACCGCCAGAACCTCGTCGCGCAGCGCGGCGATCTCGTCCCGCGCTGGCCCTGCGCCGCTGCGTTCGATCGCACCCATGCCCAGACCCAGCGTTTCCGCATAGGCCACGCGGTTGGCGAGTTGCGCCCCCGCCACGGTCGCGCCCAGTTCCACGGTCTTTTCCGCCACCTCGGCCCCCAGCCGCGTGTTCGGCCGCGTGCGGTTCAACACCACCAGAACCGGCGCCTTTTCGCGCCGTGCCAGATCCAGCACACCTTCGGTCGCCCACAGATCGACATGACTCGACGCCACCGGCACCAGCACCAGATCGGCCACACGCAGCGCCGGCCTCAGATCGCTGTCAATCTTGGGCGGAGTGTCGATGATGACGAAATCGAACCGCTTTTTCAGCTTGTCCGATTCATAGGACGCCCCCCAGGCCGAGGATGTCGAAAACTCCAGATCGTCATCCTCGCCCACACGTTCCAGCCGCTCGATGAACCACCGCCCCATGCTGCCCTGCGGGTCCGTATCGACCAGCGCCACGCTGTGCCCCGCTTGCCGCAGCGCGATGGCCAGGTTGACCGCTACGGTCGTCTTGCCCGAGCCGCCCTTCTGCTGCGC
This sequence comes from Paracoccus sp. (in: a-proteobacteria), assembly GCA_030538135.1. Classification (GTDB taxonomy): domain Bacteria; phylum Pseudomonadota; class Alphaproteobacteria; order Rhodobacterales; family Rhodobacteraceae; genus Paracoccus. Next base: position 5,218 of record JAUNUO010000086.1, on the reverse strand, counting down.
CACGGTAATGATGCGTCCGGCCATTCTGCCCCCCTTGCGTTGCGCCGCAGCATAACCCCGCGCGCCGCGTTGAAAAGGGGAAAATCCCGCCGAAATCAGGCGTGGTAAACCTCGGCCAGTTCATACATCACGGGTTCGAAGCTCTTGCACATGCCATGGATCACCCGGTTGCGCTCGCGCATTTCAGGGGTGCGCAGCATGGCCTGATAATCCTTGCGGTCGCGCCATTGCGAATAGGTGGCGATGCGGGTCTGCGCATCGTTCAGATGCACCGCCGCCGCGATGAAACCGGGCTGCTTGCTGATGACGTTTTCCCAGGCGTCGGTCAGCAGGTCCAGCACGTCCTGCGCGGTGCCGGGCGTCACATCGAACGTTGCGATGACGGTCTGTCCGTTGAAATCCTTGCGAATATCGGGCACGGCTGGCCTCCCTCCATGGCTTGCGCCATCAGGTTAGGCCAATTCTCAGACCACGAAAAGCACGATCGCGGGAGAGGCCACCAACAGCGCCACCCGGATCAGATCGGCCAGCACGAACCAGACGATCCGCGCATAGGTGGCCGTCACCGGCGTATCGGGGGCCAGCGCGGCCAGCACGAACAGGTTCATCCCGACCGGCGGGCTGATCAGGCCGACCTCCACCACCACCAGCACGAGGATGCCGAACCAGATGGCGGTCTGTTCCGGCGTCAGGCCGAAGTCCAGCGCCATGACGACCGGGAAAAAGATCGGCACGGTCAGCAGAATCATGGACATGCTGTCCATCAGCATCCCCAGCAGCACATAGACGGTCAGGATCAGCGCCAGCACCGCCCAGGGCGATAGGCCGGTGCCGATCACCCATGCCGAAAGGGTCTGCGGCACCTGCGCCAGGGCCAGAAAGCCGTTGAACACCGCCGCGCCCAGAATGATGAAGAACACCATCGCGGAACCCTCGGCGGTGCGCAGCAGGGCCTCGCCCAGACCGCGCCGGTCCAGCCGGCGTGACGCCAGCGCGATCAGCCCGGTGGCGGCGGCGCCGACCGCCGCCCCCTCGGTCGGGGTGAACCAGCCGTCGTAGATGCCGAACACCACCAGCAGAAACACCGCCAGCACCGGCCAGACCGCCGCCAGCGCGCCCCAGCGATCGGCCCAGGGGACGCGCACGGCCACGCCGCCCTCGCCGGGGCGGGCGATCAGATAGAGCCGGATCACTGCCATATAGAACAGCGCCGCGATGATCCCCGGCACGAAGGCGGCCAGAAACAGCGTGCCGATGTTCTGTTCGGTCAGGATCGCATACAGAACCAGCACGACCGAGGGCGGGATCAGGATGCCCAACGTGCCCCCCGCCGCGATGATCGCCGTGGACAGCCCGCCCGACCAGCCCGCCCGCCGCAGTTCCGGCAAGGCGACCTGCCCCATCGTCGCCGCCGTCGCCAGCGACGATCCGCAGATCGCCCCGAACCCCGCGCAGGCGCCGACGGCCGCCATGCCGAGGCCCCCGCGCCGATGACCCAGAAACGCCTCGGCGGCGCGGAACAGGGCCGCGCTCATCCCGCCTCGGGTTGCGAACTGCCCCATCAGCAGGAACATCGGGATGATCGACAGGGAATAGCTGGAAAATGTTGAAAAGGTTTCGGTTTTCATCCGCGCCAGCATCATCGCCGGGCTGCCGGTGGCCAGCCACAGCCCGCCCGCCCCGCAGAGGAACATGGCCAGCCCGACCGGCGCGCGCAACAGGATCAGCACCAGCAGCGCGGGCAGCGACCACAGGCCCAGTTCGAAATTCGTCATGCTGCCCGCCTGCGAAGCGCGACCCACAGCCCGGTCAGCGCTGCCACCGCCAGCCCGGCGGCGCAGAGCGCAAAGGCCCACCAGACCGGGATCTGCAACAGAAAGGTGGTTTCGGCATAGGCGCGTTTGGTCAGCATCCCCTCCCACATGCGCCAGGCCAGAAATGCCATGCACAGTGCCACCGCCGCGTCCCACATCCGGTCCAGCCCGCGCGACCAGCCCCCGCCCAGCAGATCGACCCGCGCATGGGCCGCCGTCAGATGGCACCACGGCAGAAAGGCGCAGATGGCGACGGCGCTGCCCAGTTCGATCAGTTCGTAATCGCCGCGCACCGGGCGCAGGCGGGCGAAAAAGGCGGGCAGATCGGCCAGTGTGGACAGGGTCAGCCCCGCCCGCGCCAGCACCGAAACGCAGGTCATCGCCACCAGAGCCAGAAGGATCGCCCCGCCCGTCAGGGCGCTGACCCTTGCAAGGGCGGTGACGGCGCGGCTCACGGTTTGAACGGCTCCACGCCCGGCGCGCCCAGACCTTCGGCCTCGGCCTGCGCGATGGCCTCGCGCGCCTGCGC
>JAUNUO010000086.1:0-2775 GCA_030538135.1 Paracoccus sp. (in: a-proteobacteria) | reverse complement strand
TGCGGGAACCGCCCCGGCGTGTAACCGGGCAGCGTCCAGACCACATCGGCCACGCCATCCGCCACCTGATCCACCAGATCGGCGGGGCGCCCGCCAAGCGCCATCGAGGGATAGCGATCCACCTTTATGCGGCCGCCCGATTCGGCCTCGATCCTGTCGGCCCAGGGGGTCAGGATATGGGCGGGGACAAAGCTGTTTTCGGGCAGGAAATAATGCAGGCGCAGGGTGATCTCCTGCGCCAAGGTGGTCAGCGGCGCAGTGGCGATCAGCGCGGCGGCGCACAGGCGGGTCACAAGGGTCATCCGGGCCTCCGGGTTTTCAGGGGTTATGTGGCGCGCGGCGGGCATTGTCCACTGTCGCGCAAAGATGCACCCTGCGCCCAAAGCAAAAAGGAATCGCCCATGATCCCGGTTTTCGACGGCCATAACGATTTTCTGCAACGTGCCGTCGAGGCACCCGATGCCGCGGTGCTGTGGACCGATGGCGACGGCACCGGCCATCTGGACCTGCCGCGCGCGCGTGCCGGCGGGTTCGCCGGCGGGTTCTTTGCGATCTGGATTCCGGTCGAGGACGGCCCTTTTGACCCGGCGGCGGCGCAGATGATGGAAAATCCGCCCTTTTCCATGCCGCTGCCGCCGCCCGTCCCCTATGCCGCCGCCCTGCCCCATGCCATGGCGCAGGCCAAAGCACTGTTCGCCATGGCGCGAACCGGCACGCTGACCATCGTGCGCAGCACCGCCGACATCCGCCGCGCGATGGCAGAGGGGCGCGTCGCCGCGATCCTGCACATGGAAGGGGCCGAGGCGCTTGATACCCCCGACGCGCTGTATCTGTGGCACACGATGGGGCTGCGCTCGCTTGGCCCGGTCTGGTCGCGGTCCACGCCATACGGCCACGGTGTGCCCTTCGCTTTTCCCGCCTCGCCCGATACCGGCGAGGGACTGACCCAGGCGGGGCGCGATCTGGTCCGCACCGCCAATGCGCTGCGGGTCATGCTGGACCTGTCGCATCTGAACGAGGCGGGGTTCTGGGATGTCGCCCGGCTGTCTGACGCGCCGCTGGTCGCCAGCCACAGTTGCGCCCATGCGATTGCGGCCAGCTCGCGAAACCTGACCGACCGGCAGCTGGACGCCATCGCGGACAGCCGCGGCCTTGTCGGGCTGAACTATGCGGTCAGTTTCCTGCGGCCGGACGGGCGGCGCGTCGGCTTTGACGGCTTCGACCCGATGCTGCGCCATCTGGATCACCTGATCGACAGGCTGGGCGAGGATGGCGTGGCGCTCGGGTCGGATTTCGACGGCGCGCTGGTGCCGAACGAGTTGTCGGCAGCCGACCGCCTGCCCGCGCTGATCGCGGCGATGCGGGCGCATGGCTATGACGATGGGCTGATCCGCAAGATCGCATCGGAAAACTGGATCTCGGTGCTGGAACGGACCTGGGGCGAATAACCTGCGCCCAAAGACCGGGGGTTTCACACCCCCGGACCCCCGTGGGATATTTATGAACCGAAGATGCGGCTTAGTATCCGGCCTCGGCCAGAATCCGCGCCGCCTCGTCCCGGCAGGGAATCAGTTTGCTGCGATCCTCGCCGGGGTGGAACCTGGCCCGGATGGCAGTGGGCATTGGTGCCGGTTCAGCCACGATGACGCGCGGGCTGATCCGGACGGTTTCGGCCGCCCAACTGCGGACCAGTGCGATCTGGCCGGCTTTGGTGGCGCCGTAATTGCCGTAATAGGCTTGCCCACCACAGGGATCATCAAAGAACATCGCTGTGCCGTCCCGCAGTCGCAACAACGGCTCGATCAGGGTCATCAGGCCGCGCGTCGCATCCAGATTGACCGCCATCGCCTTGGCCCAGTCCTTGCCGTCCAGTTGCGCCGCCGGGGATAACGGCGCGGCATGGATCGCCGTATGCACCCACAGATCGACGCCGCCCCACCGATCCAGCATCGCCTTGGTCAGTTGCACCATCGCCTCGGGGACGGTGACATCCATCGGGGCAAGGGTCGCCTTGCCCCCGACCGCACGAATGCGGTCGTCCAGTTCCTCAAGCGCACCGGTGGTCCGGGCAACGGCCAGCACATGCCAGCCCTTCGCGCCCAAAGCCTCGGCCATGGCGGCACCCAGACCGCGCGATGCCCCGGTGACAAGGGCGATTTTCTGTTCGGGATCGTTGCTCATACCCCGTCCCTTGCCACCCGCCGCGCCCGCCCGCAAGCGGGAAAAGCCCGGCAGAATGCCGCAGGTCGCGGTTCGACCCATGTTTCCTGTTTGCGCAATTACGCCACCCGGGGCACTGCCGCGCCAAAGAAAAAGGCCCCGCTGCGGGGGCCTGTTCCTTGAGACATGTCGCCAGAATCAGCGCGCGTCCACGTCCAGATAGTCGCGGCGATCCGCACCGATATACAGCTGGCGCGGGCGGCCGATCTTGTTCTGCGGATCGCCCAGCATTTCCTTCCATTGCGAGATCCAGCCGACGGTGCGCGACAGCGCAAAGATCGGCGTGAACATCGAGGTCGGGAAGCCCATCGCCGACAAAATGATGCCGGAATAGAAATCGACGTTCGGATACAGCTTCTTGCTGACGAAATATTCATCCTCGAGCGCGATGCGTTCCAGTTCCTTGGCGACCTTCAGCGTTTCGTTGTTCTCGATTCCCAGCAGATCCAGAACCTCGTCGGCGGATTCCTTCATCACCTTGGCGCGCGGGTCGAAGTTCTTGTAAACGCGGTGGCCAAAGCCCATCAGGCGGAACGGATCGTCCTTGTCCTTGGC
>JAUNUO010000001.1:65652-73349 GCA_030538135.1 Paracoccus sp. (in: a-proteobacteria) | reverse complement strand
CTGTTGCCTCTGCTGCTGGTCGCGGCCTCGGCCCTCGGCCTCATCCTGTTGATCGTTTTCGTGCTGGAGCAATTCTGATGCTGGATCAGGATGACGACATTCACCCGCTGTTCGCGGGCGCCCCTTCCTCGACCGAGTTTCGCAAATTGCGCAAGCGGCTGGTGCGTGACACCCGCGCCGCCATCGACGACTTCGGCATGGCGCGGCCCGGTGACCGCTGGCTGATCTGTCTGTCGGGCGGCAAGGACAGCTATACCCTGCTGGCCATCCTGCACGAGTTGAAATGGCGCGGGCTGCTGCCCGTCGATCTGCTGGCCTGCAATCTGGATCAGGGCCAGCCGGGCTTTCCCGCGACCGTATTGCCGGAATTTCTGGCTGCGCGCGGGGTGGATCATCGGATCGAATATCAAGACACCTATTCCATCGTGACCTCGAAAATCGCGCCCGGAGGGACAATGTGTTCGCTGTGTTCGCGGCTACGGCGTGGCAATCTGTATCGCATCGCACGCGAGGAAGGCTGTTCCGCTGTGGTCCTTGGACACCACCGGGATGATATTCTTGAAACTTTCTTCATGAACCTGTTTCACGGCGGGCGGCTGGCCACGATGCCGCCCAAGCTGTTGAACGAGGAAGGCGATCTTTTCGTGCTGCGCCCGCTGGCCTATGTGGCCGAGGCTGATTGCGACCGTTTCGCGCGGGCGATGAACTATCCGATCATCCCCTGCGATCTGTGCGGCAGCCAGGAGGGATTGCAGCGGGCACAGGTCAAGAAACTGCTGGACGAATGGGAATCACGGACACCGGGGCGGCGTCAGGTAATGTTCCGCGCCCTGATGAACACCCGCCCCTCGCATCTGTTGGATCGCAATTTGTTCAATTTCTCTGCATTAAACCCTCAAACTGCGGAAATTACGGGTGTTCCCGACCTGAGATCTGGCGAACATTAACTGAACGGAAGGGAATCTGCGCTAGCTCTTTCGTCAGTTGAGTCGCAGTTCAGGATGACATCGCGGATGACCAGTCAAACCCCGTTTCTTCAGCGCATCGCGCAGCCTTTCATGCGCATGATGCTGGGCCATCGTTCCCGCGACCGGCTGGCGCTGGTGCTGCGGCTGGAGAATGTCGAATTGCTGACAGAATATCTGGGCCATGCGGGTTTCGCACATCTGCTGGTTCAACTGTCGATGCGGATGACGCGGGCGTTGCGCCCGCAAGACCCGGTGCAGATCGCGGCGCCCGGCATCTTCACGGTTCTGCTGCGCACCCGCTCCGAGGTTGAGGCGATGCGCATCGCCCAGCGTTTGCAGGCCGGGTGTCAACAGCCGATTCAGGTCAATGGCCGTGTCGTGACCCCGATTCTGACAGGGGTGCTGATCGAAAATTCCGGCGCAGGCCATATCGCCAGCCATGACATGATCGGCTTTGCCCGCGACCGCATGTCCGAGATCACGCCCGAGGATCTGGGCCGTATCATGCTGATTCCGCACGATTACACCTGGCGTCGTGCCAGCCAGCCATCGACGATTGCCGAGGCGGTGGCCGAAGGCCAGATCGAGGCCTATTTCCAGCCGCAGGTCTGCTGTAACTCGGGCAGGCTGATGGGATTCGAGGCTCTGGCCCGCTGGAATCATCCCGGTCGCGGCACGCTTGGCCCGACCGCCTTCATGGCGGGCATGAACGATCTGGACCACGCCGCGCTGACGCATCAGATCCTGCGGCAGGCACTGACCGCGTTGCGGCGGTGGGATGCCGCAGGCTGGGATGTTCCCTCGGTCGCACTGAACGTCTCGCCCTCGGCGCTGGCCGACGCAGGCTTTGCCGATATGGTCTTCTGGGAGCTGGACCGTCAGGAAATCGCGCCGTCGCGTCTGGTGCTTGAACTGCTGGAAAGCGTCGGCCCGATCAACAGTTGCGAACGCAGCCGCGACAATATCGCCCGCCTGTCCGAAGCCGGCTGTCAGATCGACATGGACGATTTCGGCACCGGCTATGCCAGCCTCGGCTCGATCAGCCACTTCGGCGTCCACCGTATCAAGATCGACCGCAGTTTTGTCGCCGAATGCCATGTCGATCCCGCCCAACAGCGAATGATCCTCGCCATCCTGGCGCTGGCCGAACGTCTGGGGATCGCGACCTTGGCCGAGGGTGTCGAAACATCCGAGGAACATTCGTTTCTGGCCCAGATCGGGGTCGATCAGGTGCAAGGCTATGCCATCGCCAAGCCGATGCCCGTTGACCTCTGTTCCGAATTCATCTCGGGCTATCAGCGCAAACAGAGCGAGATCGGCGATCTGTTGTCGCGCCGCGCAAGCTGAGCCGCCCATCAGAACCCGGCAGGCCGCGCTTTTTTCCGCCCCGCGTGCAGCCGGCCCGGTTTCCGCTTGACCTTTCACAGCCCGTTCTGTTGAACCGGCGCCGGAATGACACAGACTCTGGTGGGGTGATGGAAGACAACAACCGCAATCTGATCCTGGCGACGGTCCTGTCGTTCCTAGTCATCGTGGTGTGGTACACGCTGTTCGCGCCCGAACCGCCGCCACCGACGACCGCAACGACCGAGACTGTTGCGGTGCAGGATGCAACCGGCGCCGCCCCCGTCGCCGGCGTCACCACGGATGCCGCGACGCCCGCGACCCTTTCCGACCCGACGGATGAGGCGCCGCGTGTGCCGATCGCCTCGGGCGCGGTGTCGGGCTCGATCTCTCTGGCCGGCGGGCGGATCGACGATCTGCTCTTGCTGGAATACCGTGAAACACAGGAGCCGAATTCCCCCCATGTGCGGCTGCTGTCTCCGACGACTGGCCCCACCGAAACGGTGACCACCCCTGGCGTGATGCCGACCAAACCTTATTATGCCGTTTACGGCTGGATGCCGGGTGCAGGAACCGATCCGGCGCTGGTCCCGGATCCTGCGACCGTCTGGCAGCTTGAATCGGGTGAAACCCTGTCGCCGGGCCAGCCCGTCACGCTGGTGTGGGACAACGGCGCGGGTCAGATTTTCCGCCGCACCTTCGAATTGGACGACCATTATCTGTTCACCGTCACGCAATCGCTGGAAAACCGTGGCGATGCGGCATTTAGCGCCGCGCCCTATGGCATTCTGGCCCGCCACGGCCGCCCGGATACGCAGAACTTCTTTGTTCTGCATGAAGGCGCTGTCGGGATGCATGACGGCAAACTGGTCGAACTGAGCTATAAAAACATCGCCGGGCTTGACCCACTTGACCGCGAAGGCCGCGCCCGCATCCTGAATGTCGAGGCGAACGGCTGGATCGGCTTTACCGACAAATACTGGATGGCTACGCTGGCCCCCGCCCCCGGTCAGTCTTTCACCGCCGTCGTGAAATATGCCGAGGGCGCCGACATCTATCAGACCGAAGCACGCTATCCCGTGCAGACGGTCCTGCCCGGCGCGACCGTTTCCGCCGCCAGCTATATGTTCGCGGGCGCGAAGGAATGGGAAATCATCCGCAGCTATGAAACAACACCCGGCATTCAGCGTTTCGTCGATTCCATCGACTGGGGCTGGTTCTATTTCCTGACCAAGCCGATCTTCCGCCTGCTGCACTGGCTGCACGGCATCATCGGCAATATGGGTTGGGCGATCATCGCTCTGACCTTTATTCTGAAACTGCTGGTGTTCCCGCTGGCGCGGAAATCCTACATCTCGATGGCCAAGATGAAGGAACTTCAGCCCGAGATGGAGGCGATCAAGGAACGCACCGGCGACGACCGGATGAAGTTCCAGCAAGAGGTGATGGGGCTCTACAAGCGCGAAAAGGTCAATCCCGCCGCGGGCTGTTTGCCCATCCTGTTGCAGATCCCGATCTTTTTCAGCCTCTACAAGGTGATCTTCGTCACCATCGAACTGCGCCACGCGCCATGGATCGGCTGGCTGCGCGATCTGTCCGCGCCTGACCCGTCCAGCCTGCTGAACCTGTTTGGCCTGCTGCCCTATGCCGCGCCCGCGCAGGGGACGCTGTTGCATTCGCTGTCGCTGCCCGCATTGGCAATCGCTTTGGGCATCAGCATGTGGCTGCAACAAAAGCTGAATCCAGCACCCGCCGACCCGACGCAAAAGATGATCTTTGCCTGGATGCCGTGGATCTTCATGTTCATGCTGGGCGGCTTTGCGTCAGGGCTGGTGCTATACTGGATCACCAACAACGTGATCACAATCATTCAGCAATATACGATCATGTCGATGCACGGTCACCGGCCTGACCTGTTCGGCAATATCAAGTCCTCGATCCCGTCACGCCCACGCAAGGGAAACAAGTGACCGCGCATCTTGCCCATATTCGCCGCCATCCGATCAAATCGCTTGGCGGCGAAAACCTGGGCACGGTTCACCTGTCACCGGCCCGACGCCTGCCGGGTGATCGGGAATGGGCCGTTCTCACCGAAAGCGGCGAGCGCCACGCCGATGGCGATGCTGAGTTCTGGCTGCCGAAATCCTGTTTTGTGCGCGGCGCGGCGGCGCTTTCGCTGCAAGCGGTCCGGGGTGGATGGCAAGACGGGCGGATCACGCTGAGCCACCCGGACAGGCCTGTAATCAGCTTTGATCCCGCAATTGAGGGGGCACGCCTGATCGACTGGCTGGCAACGTTGTGGCCGTCCCACAAGCCTGCGCCGACGCGGCTTGTGCGGGGCGCCGGAATCTGGACCGACGACCGGGCGCCCTATGTATCGATCCTTTCGCTGACCTCGCTGGCAGCACTGTCGGCCGATCTTGGAAAGCCGCTGGAAATCGAACGCTGGCGCGGCAATCTATGGATCGACGGCTGGCAGCCCTGGGCTGAACGCGACCTGATCGGGCATATCATCCGTATCGGAGAGGTCGAGTTGCGCATCGCCGAAAACATCGCCCGCTGCGTGGTTCCGGGCGTAAATCCTGCGACCGGCCGCGCAGACGTTGACATGCTGGCCGAATTGTCCGCCCGCTATGGCCACACCGATTTCGGTGTCTTTGCCGAAGTCGTGACCGGCGGCACGATCACAACCGGCGAAAGGGTGACGGTATGAAAGTCGCTTTCCCCCCTGCCCCGGATCCTGATCCCGAAACCGCCGAAGCCGCCCGGCAGCTTTTCGCCGGCCCGGTGGAGTTTCTCAAGGGCGTGGTCGCTATGGACGGCCTGCCGCCAGCCGACCGCCCCGAGGTCTGTTTTGCCGGCCGCAGCAATGTTGGAAAATCAAGCCTCATCAACGCGCTGACCGGGCGAAAGGGGCTGGCCCGCGCCTCGAACACGCCGGGCCGAACGCAGGAAATCAACTATTTCACCCTTGGCGATCAAAGCTATCTGGTGGACCTGCCCGGCTATGGTTTCGCCAAGGCGCCGCTTGCCGTCGTCGCCAAATGGCAGGCGCTGCTGAAATCATATCTGGCCGGGCGCCCGACGTTGCGCCGCGCCTTTTGCCTGATCGACGCGCGCCACGGCATCAAGCCCGTCGATCACGAGATCATGACGCTGCTTGATAAATCCGCCGTGCCGTTTCAGGTCGTGCTGACCAAAGCCGACAAGATCGGCATCAACGCCGTCAAGCCGGTGCTGACGCAGGTCGAAGCTGAGTTGCAAAAGCATCCGGCGGCCTTTCCCGAACTGATCGTCACCTCGTCCGACAAGGGGCACGGCATCGCCACCTTGCGCGCCATCATCGCCGGTCTGGACTGACCGCGCCGTAGCGCCTAGGCTGCGCGCGTGACTCAGGGACCGACAGATGAGAAAGCAGGACATGAACCGCGACTGGACCACGACCGCCAAAACCTTGTCCGAGGCGCTGCCCTATATGCAACGCTATTCGGGCGCTGTTGTCGTGGTCAAATTCGGCGGCAACGCCATGGGGGACGAAGCCGCGATGGCCGAATTCGCCCGCGATATCGTCCTGATGAAGCAGGTCGGCATTCACCCGGTCGTGGTTCACGGCGGCGGTCCGATGATCAACGATCTGCTGGGGCGCCTGAACATCGAAAGCCGCTTCGTTCGCGGCAAGCGTGTCACCACCAAAGAGGCGGTCGAGGTTGTCGAAATGGTGCTGTCGGGCCTTGTGAACAAGCGTATCGTGCAGGCCATTAACGACGAGGGAGGGCGCGCCGTCGGCATTTCCGGCAAGGACGACGACCTGATGGTCTGCGAGGTCGATGATCCCGAACTGGGTTTCGTCGGTCGCCCGATCGAGATGAACGTGCAGATCATCCGTGATCTGTATAACGCCGGACTGATCCCGGTGATCGCCCCCGTCGCCACCGGGATGGAGGATAACGAGACCTTCAACGTCAACGGCGACACGGCGGCGGGCGCCATCGCGGGTGCGCTGAAGGCCGACCGGCTGCTGTTGCTGACCGACGTGTCGGGCGTCAAGGACGCCTCGGGCGAGGTGCTGACCCAGATGCATCCCGATCAGGTGCGCGCCATGATCGCCGACGGCACCATCGCGGGCGGCATGATCCCGAAAACCGAAACCGCGCTGAAGGCCGTGGACGAAGGCGTGCGCGCCGTCGTCATTCTCGACGGCCGGGTGCCGCATGCCTGTCTGCTGGAACTGTTCACCGAACACGGCGCGGGCAGTCTGATCCGCAGCACCGAACCGATGGTCAAACCCCGCGGATTGCGTCAGGGCGACAGTGGTCTTTGACCTGTCCCCGCCCGAGGGATTGTGCATCACCGGCCTTGCCCCCGAAGGCGACGGCACCGCCGCGTTGATTTCACCAGACGAACCGGGATTCTGGCCGGTCTTCACAGCCTCGGCGGAATATGGCGACAGACAACCCGATCCGCTGGACCGCTGGTCGAAACGGGTGATCGGCGTATGGGCCGGGCGGTTGGGTGCGCGCGCGGTTTACCCCTCGGACGGGCCGCCATTCCCGCCCTTTGCCTCATGGGCCTTGGCATCGGGGCGCTGCTTTTCATCGCCCGTGGGGATGCTGGTCCACGACCGGATGGGTCTGTTCATCAGCTTTCGTGGCGCATTGATTCTGCCTGCCCCGCCGCCCGAAATGATCGGTCGGACCTCGCCCTGCATCACCTGCCATCGCCCCTGCCTGACCGCCTGCCCCGCCGGAGCCTTTCGCCCGGCCTATGATCCGGCCGCCTGCCACGCCCATCTGAACGAACCGGCGGGTCAGGATTGCCTTTCAATGGGTTGCATCGTTCGTCGCGCTTGCCCCATCAGCCAAGGCTGTGGCAGGCTGCCTCAACAATCGGCTTGGCATATGAGGGCTTTTCATCCATGACCCCGCTTGGACATTGTCGCCTGATCCTGACCCGCCACGCCAAATCGTCCTGGGACGATCCGGCGATGGAGGATCACGACCGCCCCCTGAACGATCGCGGCCGCCGCTCGGCCCGCGCCTTGGGCGACTGGTTGGCCAGCCGTGGCTATGAACCCGAGGAGGTTCTGTGCTCGACCGCCCGCCGCACGCAGGAAACATGGGAACGGATCGCCCTTGCCGCGATGGAGGTGCGTCCGCTGGTGCGGATGGAACCCGCACTGTATCACGCCAGCCCTGACCGGATGCTGGCGGTGTTGCGCAGCGCCACGCACCCCACGGTGATGATGCTGGGCCACAATCCCGGCATTGCCGAATTCGCCGCGATGCTGCCCGCCCGGCCGCCGCTGGACCCGGATTTCCGCCGCTATCCCACCGCCGCCACGCTCGTCGTCGATTTCCAGACCGACAACTGGGCCGATGTCCGCCC
>JAUNUO010000001.1:46282-65552 GCA_030538135.1 Paracoccus sp. (in: a-proteobacteria) | reverse complement strand
GGGATCTTGACCTTGCTCAGAAAATGCATCGCCGTTTCCTCGGCCTGCTTTCGGGGCAGCTTGCGCACCCAGATCGGTGCCAGCGTGCAGTTTTCCAAGACCGTCAGATGCGGGAACAGGTTGAAATGCTGGAACACCATTCCAACCTCGGATCGCACCTTGTCGATGTTCTTGATGTCATGGGTCAGTTCCACCCCATCGACGATGATGCGGCCCGACTGATGTTCCTCAAGCCGGTTGATACAGCGGATCAGCGTGGATTTGCCCGAACCCGACGGCCCGGCAATCACGATCCGTTCGCCGCGATGCACCGTCAGGTCGATGTCGCGCAGGACGTGGAACGTGCCATACCACTTGTTCATCTTGCTGATTTCGATGGCGATCTCGTCGCTCACCTGCATGTTGCTGCGGTCGATCTGGCGGGTGATGGCTTCGCTCATGGGGATGATCCTCAGCGATGGTCGCGGGCAAGGCGGCGTTCCAGATACATGGAATAGCGCGACATGCCGAAACAGATGATGAAAAAGATGGCGCCGACGAAGATATACGGCTCCCAATAGATGCCCTTCCACGCGACATTGGCGCGAACGGCGTCGGACATGGATTTCAGCGGATCGTAAAGGCCGACAAAGGTGACCAGCGTGGTGTCCTTGAACATGCCGATAAAAGTGGACACGATGCCGGGGATCGAAATCTTCAATGCCTGCGGCAGGATGATCAGCCGCTGTGCCTTCCAGTAATCCAGCCCAAGGGCATCGGCGGCCTCGTATTGTCCTTTGGGCAGCGCGGCCAGACCGCCGCGGATCACTTCGGCCATATAGGCGGCGGCAAACAGCGTTACCATGATGATGACCCGCAGGATGATATCGAACGTCGTGCCGGGGGGCAGGAAATAGTTCAGCAACAGCGAGGCCACGAACAGCAGCGTAATCAGCGGCACGCCACGGATGAATTCAATGAACATCACCGCCAGCGTCTTGATCAGGAACATGTCCGACCGCCGCGCCAGCGCCAGCACGATCCCCAGAGGCAGGGACATGACGATACCCGCGATACCGATGGTGATCGACAACAGGAAACCGCCAAACAGGTTCGACCGCACCGGCCTAAGGGCCAGCGACAACAGACCTTCGGCGTCCGAAGCCACCCTGCCCGACAGCAGCATCCAGAAGGCCAGCGTGGCAATGATCCCGGCCAGAACCGCCAGCATCGGCGAGACACGCGACACCACCAGCCACGCCAGCCAGCCCAGGGCGATGCCCAGCGGCACCATCAGCGGCCCCCAAAGCGATCCGCCCCACAGCAGCCAGACCCCCAGCACCGGATACAGCACCGAAAAGATCAACAGCCGACCCGACCCGCGTTCCGACAGCAACAGTGCGCCGGCCATGACGACCGCCGCCGCCACCAGCCAAGGCATCGGCGCGGACGTTGCCGCAAGGGCGGCCAGCGTTCCGACCGTCGCAACGCCCAGCACCCAGCGGCGGATCACCCCGGCTTCGGAAAACAGCACCGGCGCCAGCGCGACGAACAGCAGGCCAAAGGCCAGCACCGGCCGCCAATACAGCGCCGGCGGATAGAACCCGAAGATATACTGGTTCCAGCGTTCCCGGATCACCGCCCAACAGGCCCCGCGCGCGCCATCGCCCCATGTCTCGGCAACGGTCTGGCGGCATTCGGCCAGGCTGCCTGCGGTCCAGACGGAATGGGCCAGCCAGTCCCATGACTGCGCCATCAGATACCAGATCGCCGCCAGCCCCAGCACCGTCAGCGCGGTATTGACCGGACCGGAAAACAGGTTTTCCCGCAACCATCTGACCGCCCCCGCCTGCCGTTGCGGCGGCGGCACGGGGGGCAGCATCGTATCGCGCACAAAAGCGACGGTTTCGGCGTGGGTATCGCTCATCTCACCGCTCCTTCAGGCGCACGCGCGCGTTGTAGATGTTCATCACCCCCGAAATGATCAGGCTCAGCGCCAGATAGATCAGCATCATCAGCACGATGGATTCCAGCTCGCGCCCGGTCTGGTTCAGCGTGGTGCCGCCCAGCGTGCCGCGCAGGTCCATGTAACCGACCGCGATAGCCAGCGAGCTGTTCTTGGTCAGGTTCAGATATTGCGAGATCAGCGGCGGCACGATCACGCGCAGCGCCTGCGGCAGCACTACAAGGCGCATCGTGCGGTTGGGTTGCAGGCCAAGGGCATAGGCGGCCTCGGTCTGCCCCTTGCTGACCGCCATGATCCCGGCGCGAACGATTTCCGCGATGAACGCCGCTGTATAAAGCGTCAGCGCCAGCCACAGCACCACCAACGCGTTTTGCAGGTTCATCCCGCCAGTAAAGTTGAACCCACGCAGTTCCGGCTCGATCAGGTCAATGCCGAAATACCGGATCAGCGCCAGCGAAGGCAGCACCATAACCGCAAGGTTGATCCACCATGTCGTCGGCCTGCGCCCCGAACGGTCCTGCGCGCGCTGCGCCCAGCCATTTATCGCGCGGCGCACCAGCCAGCCACCGATCAGCGCCACGGCAAAGGCGATCACAGCCCAGTCGATCGTGATCCGCGCGCCCAAGGGCAGGCTGCCCGGATCGTTGCTCATCGTCAGGGTCGGCACCGCGGTATAGCGGTTGGTCAGGGCCACGCTGTCGAACAGGATCATCGAGGCGGTGGGGTTTTCGCCGCGAAAGGCGTTCGGCGGTGGCAGAAGTTCGGTGAACACCGCCAAAATGATGAGAATCCACAGCAACAGGGGTATGTTGCGGAAAATCTCGACATAGATGGTCATCAGCCGCGCGATCAGCCAGTTCTTCGACAGCCGCGCCACGCCGATGATGACCCCCAGAACGGTTGCCGCGATACAGCCCAGGATCGACACGATCAGCGTATTCAGCAGCCCGACCATCGCGGCCCGGAAATGGGTGTCGTCCGCAGTATAGGGAATCGGCGTCTGCGGGATGTCATAGCCCGCCCGCTGCCACAGGAACGAGAAATTGAAATCCTTGCCCATGATGGCCAGATTTCGCAGCGTGTTATCGACCAGCCACCAGCCGATCGCCATGAACAGGATGAACACGACCACCTGAAACGTCATCGAGCGATAGCGCCGGTCATAAACCAGCATGCTCAGCCGGAATGGCACCTTTTCCGGCGCCGAAAGCTCCGTCATGCAAATTCCCCTGTCATCCGGCGGTGAGGCTTGTCGCCCTCTGCGGTGCCGTAGTCTGATCTGTTGAAATAGGCGCGCAGATTGCTGCGCGCCTTGTCAGAAATGCCGATCAGCGGAACGGCATCGCGTATTGCAGGCCACCCTGCGTCCACTGCGCGTTCAGACCGCGCGCCAGACCGATGGGAGTCTGCTCGCCAATGGTCGAGGCGAAGATTTCGCCATAGTTGCCGCTGGCCTTGATGGCGCGCTTGGCCCATTCGGCATCCAGCCCGATCATCGCACCCAGATTGTCGGTGCTGCCCAGAAGGCGCTGAACGTCCGGGTTGCCCGAATTGGCGGCCAGTTCGTCGATATTGGCCGAGGTCACGCCATATTCCTCGGCCGCGATCAGCGCATACAGCGTCCAGCGGGCGATATCCGCCCAGTTGCTGTCGCCATGGCGCACGGCCGGGCCAAGCGGCTCTTTCGAGATGATCTCGGGCAGGATGACGTGGTTTTCGGGGTCGGCAAAGGCCGCGCGCAGCGAGGCAAGGCCGGATGCATCGGTTGTATAGGCATCGCAGGCGCCGGCGATATATTGCTGTTCGCCCTCGGCGCTGGTGTCGATGTTGACCGGCTGATAGTTCATGTTGTTGGCGCGGAAATAATCGGCCAAGTTCAGTTCCGTCGTCGTGCCGGTCTGGATGCAGATGGTCGCGCCGTCCAGTTCCTTGGCCGAGGTCACGCCCAGATCGCGGCGCACCATGAAGCCCTGCCCGTCGTAATAGTTGACGCCCACGAAATCCAGTTTCAGGTCGGTATCGCGCGAAAAGGTCCAGGTCGAGTTGCGCGCCAGCACGTCCACCTCGCCCGAGGACAGCGCAGTAAAGCGCGTCTGCCCGGTCGTCGGCACATAGCGCACCTTGGTCGCATCGCCCAGAACGGCGGCGGCCAGCGCCTTGCAGAACGCCACGTCAAAGCCGGACCAGTTGCCATTGGCATCGGGGGCGGCAAAACCGGCAAGGCCGGTGTGGACGCCGCAGATCAGCTCGCCGCGCTGTTTCACCTGCGCCAGCGTGTCGCCTTCGGCCGCGAATGCGGCGCCGCCGGTCAGGGCGATGGCCGCGACGGTTCCCATCAGTGCAGTGGTTTTCACGTCATTTCCTCTCTGTTGATTGCGTCTGCGACGCGAGGTTTATCCCCGCTTGTGGTCCGGCGACCGTCCCGGAAAGCGGACCTGTCAGGCAACAATGTGCCGATACATCGCTGATCGTCAAGAAAGTTGATGCGGCAATCAATGCTGACGCGACAGGTGCCAGAACCGTTCGGCCGACAGCATGGCGGCACGACGGTTCTCGGCGGCTTCATCGGCCTCACTGTCGCGGCCCCACTGTTGCGCCTGATATTCCTCATCAATTCGCGACAGATCATGCGCCGCCTGCGCGTCGAGACGCCCCCGGATCACGGCAAGCCCAAGCACCAGCGAACCGGGCAAGGTCACCAGATCATGCAGCGCCGTCAGCCCGAAGGCGTCCAGCGCGGCCACCTCGGCATGAAGCTGCAACAGCGCCGCGCGATCCTGCGGCACCGGAATGACGCCGTGGGTGAGGGTCAGCGGGGCGCGCAATTCGGTCGCGGCCCAGTCGATCAGCGGATCCCAGCCCTCGGCCTGTTGCCGGGCCAGCATATCGGGCTGATCGGCGCGGTAACACAACAGATCTGTGCCACCGTAATCGGCCAGCATCTGCGCCACCGCGTGAAACTGCGGCTGCACCTTTTCGATGGCCGAATTGGCGGCACGCGTCAGTGGCATACGGTCGGGGCGGATCAGTTCGTCCTGTGCGTTCCATTCATCGGCGATGGCCTGCGCCAAGGCCTGCGTCGGCAGGATCAAGGGCAGCTTGCCGGGGGTGCGCACCGGCTTGCCGTCCAGTGCAACCTCCCACCCTGCGGCACTTTCTGCGGGCCGGATGGTGGCCTCTTTCCAGAACCGTCGCGCTTTCCATTCGGTCATGCCGCCCACTCCTTGATCGCCCGGGTCAGCGCGCCAAAATCGCTCTCGACGCGCTGCGCGCCCGCCTGATGCAGCAGATCGGTGGGGTGATAACCCCAATCCACGCCCCAGCCGGGCACGTCCGCCGCCCGCGCCATCTGCATGTCAAAGCTGGTGTCGCCGACCATGATCGCGGCTTCGGGGCGCACCCCTGCCTCGTCCAGCGCCGCCATCAGCATCGCCGGATGCGGTTTCGAGGGGTGGTGATCCGCCGTTTGCAGGCTGACAAAGCGCCGGGACAGGTCATGCGCGGCCAGCACCGCATCCAGACCTCGCCGCGACTTTCCGGTGGCAACCGCCAGCAACAGGTCGTCGCGCGCGGCCAGTTCTTCCAGACAATCCCGCGCACCGGGATAAAGCGGCGGCTCGTTGCCGATGCGGTTGGTCATATAGGCGTGCCGATAGCCCGCGACGATCTCGGCCTGCGTATCGACCGGGAGGTGCGGCACCAGTACTGCAACCGCCTGCGGCAACGACAGCCCGACGATGGACAGCACCTGCTGCGGCGGCAGACGGGGCACCCCGGCCAGATCGAAGGCGTGATCCATCGCCTGCACGATCAAGGCCTGACTGTCCACCAAGGTGCCGTCGAAATCGAAAACCACCAGTTTCATCAGGTCTCGTCCTCGAACGGGTCGGCGGGCACGTCGTTTTCGGCCCACCCCAGCGATGCCCATGTCCGCTGCATATGCGCGGGCAAGGGCGCGGTCAGGGTGATGCGGCGTTTGGTGATCGGATGGTCAAAGGCGATGCTGCGGGCGTGCAGGTGCAGCTTGCGGCTGATGTCGCCGCCCAGTTGCGCGCCCCAGCCGTCGCCCAGATTTTCCTGACCCGATCCGCCGTATTTCCCATCGCCGACAATCGGATGCCCGATCTCGGCCATATGCGCGCGCAACTGATGGGTGCGCCCCGTCACCGGCACCAGCGCACACCAGCTTGCGCGCGAACCAAGCGCGTCAAGCGCCGCGTAATCGGTGGTCGCGCGTTTCGCGCCTTCGGTCTTGTCGATGTCGCGCGGGTGGACGGCGATCATCTTTTCGCCCTCGCCCCCCCTGCCCCGGCCCGGCGCCTTGACCAGACCAAAGCGGATCGTGCCCATGCGCGGGTTGGGCACGCCCGCCACCGCCGCCCAATAGATCTTGCGCGTGCTGCGCGACCGAAACGCCTCGGACAGGGCGCGCGCGATGCGGTCGGTCCGCGCCAGCAGCAGAACGCCCGAAGTATCCTTGTCCAGCCGATGCACCAGCTTGGGCCGGTCCTTATAGCCGAACATCAGCGCAGAGGTCAGCCCGTCCACATGGCGATCACCCTGCCCGCTTCCGCCCTGCGACGGCAGGCCCGGCGGCTTGTTCAGCGCGATGATATGTTCGTCGCGCCACAGAACCGCGCGCTGAATCATCTCGGCATCGCTGTCGGCAACGCGCGCGGCGGCAGGTTTCGGCGTGACAGGGGCCGCCTCGGGCAAGGGCGGCACGCGGATTTCCTGACCGGCCTCGATCCGGTCGCCCGCCTTGACGCGACCGCCATCGACGCGCAACTGCCCGGTGCGGCACCATTTTTCCACCGCGCCCTGCGACAGTTGCGGAAAGCGTTTCTTCAGCCAGCGGTCCAGCCGCTGATCGCCCTCGTCCGCGCCGACGCGGATCATCTGAACGCCGCTCATGCGAATATCCCCCTGCCCAAGGCCAGCCCGCCAACCACCGCCGCCAGAGACAGCCCGACCGAGGCCGCGACATAGCCCGCTGCCGCAACCGCCTGCCCCTGTTCCCACAGGGTCAGCGTATCCAGTGAAAAGGCGGAAAACGTGGTAAATCCGCCCAGCACGCCGGTCAGCAGCAGCGGCGCATAGGCGTTGCCCCAACGATGCGCCAGCGCAGCGGCCAGCAGACCCATGGCAAAACTGCCCGCCACATTGACGATCAGCGTCGCCACCGGAAAACCCGACGCGCCGACCAGCCGCCCGACCGAATACCGCGCGAAAGAGCCAAAGGCCCCGCCGATCGCAACCTGAAGAAAGGGGTTCATCATCGGCGTTTCCTGTGCCGCCCCCGGCGCAATGTCAACCGCCCCGCCGGCTGCGCTGCTGAACGAACCAGTCCAGACGTTTTTTCAGTTCACGTTCGAATCCGCGCTCGACGGGGGTGTAAAGCACCGGGCGCTTCATGCCTTCGGGGAAATAGTTCTGGCCGCTGAACCCGTCCTCGGCGTCATGGTCATAGGCATAGCCCGCGCCATAGCCCTGCTCCTTCATCAGCTTCGTCGGGGCGTTCAGGATATGGGCGGGGGGCATCAGGCTGCCGGTCTTGCGGGCCTGTTCGCGGGCGCCCTTGTAGGCGACATAACCGGCGTTCGATTTCGGCGCGAGCGCCAGATAGATCACCGCCTGCGCAAGCGCCAGTTCGCCCTCGGGACTGCCCAGCCGTTCATACAAGGCCCAGGCATCAAGGCAATGCCGTTGCGCCGCCGGATCGGCCAGCCCGATATCCTCGACCGCCATGCGGGTGATGCGGCGGGCCAGATAGCGCGGGTCCTCGCCCCCTTCCAGCATCCGGGCCAGCCAATACAGCGCCGCATCCGGGTCAGAGCCGCGCACCGATTTGTGCAGGGCGCTGATGAGGTTGTAATGCTCGTCCCCGGATTTGTCGTATTTCGCCGCCCGTCGCATCAGCCGCTGTCCCAGGGCTTCGGGCGTCAAGGGCGCGTCCAGCCGCCATGCCGTCACCTGCTCGATCAGGTTCAGCATCGCGCGGCCATCGCCATCCGCCATTTCCAGCAGACGGTCGCGCGCCTCGGCGGTCAGCGGCAGCTTGCGGCCCAGTTCCCGTTCGGCCCGCTGCGCCAGAAGTTCCAGGTCGGCAAGGCTCAGCCGTTCCAGAACGATCACCTGCGACCGCGACAGCAACGCCGCATTCAATTCAAATGACGGGTTTTCCGTGGTTGCGCCGACCAGAACAATGGTGCCATCTTCCATATGCGGAAGAAATCCGTCCTGCTGCGCCTTGTTGAAACGGTGGATTTCATCGACGAACAACAGCGTCCCGCGCCCCTGATCGCGCCGCAAACGCGCGGCCTCGAAAATCTTGCGCAATTCGGGAACGCCGGTGAAAATCGCACTGATCTGAACGAAGGCCAGATCGGTCTTGTCCGCCAGCAGGCGGGCGATGGTGGTCTTGCCCACACCGGGCGGGCCCCACAGGATCAGTGATGACAGGCTGCGCGCGGACAGCATGGCCCCCAACGGGCCGTCCGGTCCCAGAACTTTCTGCTGGCCGATGATCTCGCCCAGCGACTGCGGACGAATGCGGTCGGCCAAAGGTCGGTGAGTCGCCGATTTCGGCGGCGTCGGATCGGGAAGGGAATCGAACAGATCAGCCATGGCAGGGGCAGCTTACGCGCCCTGCCTGACCGTTCATATCCCCCACAGATGCACGGTCTCCCCTTCAATGCATCTTGGGTGCGAGGTTGATTGAGACGCACTGAAACTCGCCGTCGTCGATCCACATCTTGCGGCCGATGGCTTCGGCGTCCAGCCCGCAGCGGCCATACCAGCGTTCCCAATTGCCGGCCGTCAGTGCGATCAGCCGGGTCGCGCCCAGTTCGCGCGCGCTCTGGCTCATCGCCTCGACCATGCGGAAATGCACCTTGCGGCGCAGGGATTGAGGAACCGCATGATCGACGAAAACACGGGTGCATTCCCATGTATGCTGATCGACCGGCGCCCGATCAAACAGCAAATCCTGCGGGATCGAGCCGCCCAGAATACCGTTCTGCGCATCGCGAATCATATAGGAATAGACGCCGCAGCGGGCCGTCGTCGGCGTCAGGCGAAACCCGCCAAGAACGTGGTTCAGGTCGTGAACCGCGATCCAGCGGCTTTGCGGCGTGTCATATTGGTCAAACTCCATGCCCTCGGCTTCGGGCAGGTCCCAGTTCTTCTGAACGATGAAGCTTTGTTTTCGCGCGCGAAAAAGGTTCGCGAAAAGCTCCCCATGGTTGTGCAAGTTGGAAAAAGAAAGAGTCGTGGTTTGCATCTGTCACTCCTGGGGTTTGGGGGCATCCCCAAGGCGCTTGCGGCGGAGCCGGCGTAGTTACAGCAAGCGATAATCCTTGGCCCGCTGAAGCGCCTCTGCTGTGGTCCGGGCCATGAGACGTTCCCGGACCGAAATCAGCCTGGCTTTGAAGGCGCTTTCAGTGATCCCAAGTTTGGCGGCTGCTGCGGCGTGTCGATCTCCGTCGGCAATACACCTCAGGGCGTCTTTCTGAGCCTTGGTCAGGCTCGCCGGCGGCTCGGATATTTCGTGAAGCCGACGGATGGTGGCCGAAACCTCTGCGATTTCGTCGTCAGAAAACTCACGGTCGCCACGGGCAAAACTGGCGATCGTGCGTGATGTGATCGGACCGTAGGAAACGGTCAGACCAAAGGCCAATCCATGATCCGCCGCATCCTTGAGGATGTTGAACGGGTCGGGAATCGGAAGCGCCGACCAGCGACAGGCCCCGGTTGTGGAAAAACCCCAGGCGATGGTCGGGTCACGCAGGGCATAGGCATTCGCCGAATAGAAATCCGACCATTCTTCGGGATAGGTCGTTTGCTGAATCAGCGGTGCGGCAAACCGGATGTGCAGGCCCAGATAGAACCCCTTGGGAGAGAGGCGGCCCAGCTTTTGCACACCTGCTGTTATGTCAGCGCGTTGGGACATATCTTCTTTTCGACAGTTTGAGACCAAGTCGTTCAACTGCAAAGATAGACATCACAACTTGCCCTTGCCAGCCCAAACATCAGTATAGAACAGATGCTTATCACGCCGATGCCCGAAAACAGGCGAGTTTGCGCCGGTGCTTTGGGCGGTTTTTGTCAAGTCGCTGATGAAATTCTGCCTTCTTCGTGACTTAGCAGGACTGCCATGTTTTTCGCAGATCGGCGGATATCGGATTCTGCGACACCGGTGCATCAGCGGCGCCAAGAAAGACTGCCCGTTAATCTCGCCTTAACGCGAATGAGAAAGCCCGCAGCGGATCTCTCCGTGCGGGCCTTTCGAATCAGAAATGAACCGATCAGTTGTCGGTTTCGGCGGCTTCCTCGGCCTCGGTGCGGGCATGATCTGCCGCGCCCTTGGCGGCCGGATCACGGTCAACCAGTTCGATGATCGCCATGGGCGCCATGTCGCCATAGCGGAAACCGGCTTTCAGGATACGGACATAGCCGCCCTGACGTTCCTTGTAGCGGGCACCGAGTTCGTCGAACAGCTTGGCGACATGCATGTCCTGCTTCAACTGCGACGCGGCCTGACGGCGGGCGTGCAGATCGCCGCGCTTGGCCAGCGTGATCAGCTTTTCGACGATCGGACGCAGTTCCTTAGCCTTGGGCAACGTGGTCTTGATCTGCTCATGCTCGATCAACGAGCCGGCCATGTTGGCAAACAGCGCCTTGCGGTGTTCGTGGGTGCGGTTCAGACGGCGATAGCCGCGAGCGTGACGCATGATGTTTCTCCTTTAACGTCTTTTGCTTTGTCCGGCGGCCCATGCGTGCGGGCCGCTCTCCTTGGGGCGGAATGCCCGGATTGCGCGGCGGAACGGATGCCCCGCCGCGAAAGATCAGAACTGGTCGTCGAAACGCTTGGCCAGATCCTCGATGTTCTCCGGCGGCCAATCGACGACATCCATGCCCAGATGCAGTCCCATGCCCGACAGCACTTCCTTGATTTCGTTCAAGGACTTGCGGCCAAAGTTCGGGGTCCGAAGCATCTCGGCCTCGGTTTTCTGGATCAGATCGCCGATATAGACGATGTTGTCGTTCTTCAGGCAGTTCGCCGAGCGGACCGACAGCTCCAGCTCGTCCACCTTTTTCAGCAGGCGCGGATCGAATTCCAGCCCGTCATCGGCATCGGCACGGCTGGCCGATTCCGGCTCGTCGAAGTTCACGAACACCGACAGTTGATCCTGAAGGATACGCGCGGCATAGGCCACCGCGTCCTCAGGCGTCAGCGAGCCATCGGTCTCAACCTTCATGGTCAGCTTGTCATAGTCCAGCACCTGACCTTCGCGGGTGGGCGCGACCTCATAGCTGACACGCTTGACCGGCGAAAAGATCGCGTCGATCGGGATCAGCCCGATTGGCGCATCCTCGGGGCGGTTCTTGTCAGCGGCGACATAGCCCTTGCCGTTAGTCACGGTCAGTTCCATGTTCACCTCGGCCCCGTCATCCAGGTGACAGATGACGTGGTCGCGGTTCAGGATGGTGATGCCGGCGGTTTCGGAAATATCCCCCGCCTTGACCACGCCTGGCCCTTTGGCCGACAGCGCCAGACGCTTGACGCCATCGACATCCATCTTGAGCGTGACGCCCTTCAGGTTCAGCACGATGTCGGTCACGTCCTCACGCACGCCGGCAACCGAGGAAAATTCGTGCAGCACGTTGTCGATCTGCACGCTGGTAATGGCCGCGCCCTGCAATGAGGACATCAGCACGCGGCGCAGCGCGTTGCCCAGCGTCAGACCAAAGCCCCGCTCCAGCGGTTCCGCGACGACGGTCGCGGTGCGGGTCGCATCGGCGCCCGGCTTCACGTCAAGCTGGTTCGGCTTGATCAGCTCGGCCCAATTCTTGTGGATCATGCGTCTGCCTCCATACCTGTTCCCCGTCCATGACCGTGACAGGAAACGCCCGAGGGGATAAATGACGAAAGCCCGGCCTGCACGGGCACACCGCGCAGGCCGGATCAAATGATGTGCGGGTCAGACCCGACGGCGCTTCGGCGGACGGCAGCCGTTATGCGCAATCGGGGTTACGTCACGGATCGCAGTGATGTTGAACCCGACAGCCGCCAGGGCGCGCAGCGCCGATTCGCGGCCCGAGCCGGGCCCCTGCACTTCGACTTCCAGCGTGCGGACGCCATGTTCCTGCGCCTTGCGGCCCGCATCTTCGGCGGCCATCTGCGCGGCGTAGGGCGTCGATTTCCGGCTGCCTTTGAAGCCCATGGTCCCGGCCGAGGACCACGCAATCGCGTTGCCCTGAACGTCCGAGATCAGAACCTTGGTGTTGTTAAAGCTCGAGTTCACATGTGCCACGCCAGCGGCGATGTTCTTGGAAACCTTGCGCTTCGTGCGACGAGTATCGCGTGCCATGTCTGGTTCCCCCTCTTACTTTTTCTTGCCGGCGATGGGTTTCGCCGGTCCCTTGCGGGTGCGGGCGTTGGTGTGCGTGCGCTGGCCACGGACCGGCAGGCCGCGGCGGTGGCGCAGACCGCGATAGGAACCCAGGTCCATCAGACGCTTGATGTTCATCTGGGTGTCACGGCGCAGGTCGCCTTCTACCGTCAGATTGGCGTCGATATATTCACGGATTTGCAACACTTCGGCATCGGACAGGTCGTTCACGCGACGGGCGCGGTCGATGCCGACGGCATCACAAATCTGTTCGGCGAAATGCGGGCCGATGCCATGGATATAGGTCAGGGCGATGGGGACACGTTTCCCCGTCGGAATGTTTACGCCAGCAATACGAGCCACGCGTCTATCCTTCTCTTGTTGCGGTTCCGTCACGCCGGAACCTTTTTTCACAACGGAAGGCCCGAAAGCCAAGCCTTCGGGCCGGTTTATGTGCCACCCGCGATTCGGGTGATTCTCTTGCGAGATATGCCCGGTTAAGGGCGCAGGCGGGAAAGGTCAACCCTGCCTGTCAAGAACCTTTTCAATCTGTGCTGCGACATTGTCCATGCTGGCCATGCCGTCCACCTGCTGAAGCTCGCCCTTGGCATAATAGTAACCAAGCAGCGGCGCGGTTTTCTTGTAATATTCCCGCAGCCGGTCAGAAAAGACCTCGGGCGTATCGTCGGGGCGGACGGGCTGACCTGCCGCACGCGCTTCATCCGCGCGCTTGACGATGCGATTGACCAAAGCTTCGTCATCGACCCTGAGTTCGATCACAGAATGCAGCTTCTCGCCGGTTTCCTCCAGCAGCTTGCCCAAGGCATCGGCCTGAGCCAACGTGCGCGGGAAGCCGTCGAAGATGAAGCCTTTGCCACCCTCGGCCAACTTTTCACGGATCAGGCCGATGACGATCTCATCGGTAACCAGTTCGCCGCGGTCCATGACCTCGGCAACCCGCTTACCCATTTCCGTCCCCGATGAACGTGCCGCCCGCAGCATGTCCCCCGTGGACAGCTGCACCATTCCCCGGTCATCGACCAGTTTCTGGGCCTGCGTCCCCTTCCCCGCGCCGGGCGGTCCCAGCAAGATGATATTCACGGTCATGGCGTCTGTCCCCCTCATATTGCCAAAGCCGTCAGGCCCGATCTTAACGCCGCGAGGGTGCACGACGGGGTTTGCCCGCCGTTCCCGCTCCGCGTTTGCCGCGAAGCTGCGACTTTTCGATCAGACCTTCATACTGGTGCGCAAGCAAGTGGCTTTGCACCTGATTAATCGTATCCATCGTCACCGATACCACGATCAGAACCGATGTCCCGCCGAAATAGAACGGAACGGCCCACTGACTGCGCAGCACCTCGGGCAGCAGACAGACGGCGGCCAGATAGCCCGACCCGATGACCAGAATCCGGTTCACGACGTAGTCCAGATATTCTTCGGTCCGCTTGCCCGGCCGGATGCCGGGAATGAAGCCGCCCTGATTTTTCAGGTTCTCGGCCACATCGTCGGATTTGAAGCTGACGTTCTGGGTATAGAAATAGCTGAAAAACACGATCATCGCCGCGAAGAACAGCAGATACAGCGGCTGTCCCGGCCCGAAATAGGCCAGAATCCAACCCATCGCGCCATCGGCCTGATTGCCCGAAAAGGTCGAAATCGTCACCGGAAGCAGCAAAAGTGAGCTGGCAAAGATCGCCGGGATCACGCCAGCCGGGTTCACCTTGACCGGCAGATGCGACGATTGGCCGTCATAGATCTTCATGCCGACCTGACGGCGCGGATACTGGATGTGGATCTTGCGCAGCGCGCGCTCCATGAACACCACAAAGGCGATCACGGCCACCACCATCAGAATCACGCCCAGAATCACCGGGGTCGAGATCGCGCCCGACCGGCCCTGCGCAAAAAAGTTCGCCAGCGCCGCCGGAATTTCGGCAATGATGCCGACAAAGATAATAAGCGAGATACCGTTGCCGATGCCGCGCGCGGTGATCTGTTCGCCCAGCCACATCAGGAACATGGTGCCGCCTACCAGCGTAATAACCACGCTGACCTGGAAGAACAGGCCCGGATCATGGGCCAGGTTCCCCGCCTCAAGGCTGCGCGCCAGGCCGTAAGCCTGAAACAGCGCCAGCGCGACGGTGCCATAGCGGGTATATTGGTTGATCTTCTTGCGCCCCGCCTCGCCTTCTTTCTTCAGCTGTTCCAGCGAGGGAACCATCGACGCCAGCAACTGCACGATGATCGAGGCCGAGATATACGGCATGATGCCAAGGGCAAACACACCCATCCGCGACAGCGCGCCGCCGGTGAACATCGACAGGATGCCACCGATGCCGGTCTGTGCCTGCTCCATGAAGTTGCGAAGCGCGACGCCATCAATACCCGGAACCGGGATGTAGGTGCCAAGACGATAGATAATCAGCAGGCCGATCGTGAACCAGATCCGCTGGCGAAGTTCCGTGGCCTTGCCGAGCGCGCTCCAAGAGAGGTTCGCGGCCATCTGTTCTGCGGCTGACGCCATTGATGCCTCTTGTCAGGACGGCGCCGCCGGATCGTTCCCGACCCCGCGGCGCAAAGGGAAAACCTTGGCAGCTATCTATTGGCTGCGCGACGCTGGTTCAACCGCTTATTCGGCGGCTTCAACTGCCGGAGCAGTGACGGTCACTTTACCGCCCGCCTTCTCGACCGCTTCGACGGCCGCTTTCGACGCACCGGTAACGGTCAGGTTCAGCGCGGCTTTCAGCTCACCCTTGGCCAGCAGGCGCACGCCATCCAGCTTGCGGCGCACGACGCCCGAAGCGACCAGAGCATCCTCGGTCACGTCGGCCTTGGCGTCCAGCTTGCCCGAATCGATAAAGGCCTGAAGCTGGCTCAGGTTGACGATGGCGAATTTCTTGGCGTTGGGGGCGGTGAAGCCGCGCTTGGGCAGTCGGCGATACAGCGGCATCTGGCCGCCTTCGTAACCATTCAGCGCGACGCCCGAACGCGAGGTCTGACCCTTGATACCACGGCCGGCAGTCTTGCCCTTGCCAGAACCGGGACCACGCGCCACACGCTTTTTCTTGCGGTTGGCGCCTTCGTTATCGCGGATTTCATGCAGTTTCATGTCGCTTCTCCTTTGCCGGACACGCCCCCGAAGCGATCTGGGCGGACACGGCGTTTCTTGATTATGGATTGCGGCCCGTTCGGCCACCCGCGGTCCCTATCGGAACCCGCAGTCCCGGTCAAGCATCTGCCTAGAATTCGAACCATGTTCCGATCTTCACCGCCCGTTCGCCCCGGCCCGCAACCGGCACGATCGCCCCGAACTCGATCTTGGCGGGGCCGTAAATATCCCGCACGACAGATGTCGCCAGCTTGCTGGCCGATCCGGTATCATCGCGGTATTCAAAGCGAAGCTGATTGATGACCATCAGCCCCGCCATCACCCGCAGCCCCAAAGTCAGATCCAGCTTGGCCTCGCTTTCCGGGGTCAGATAGGCGCCGCCGTCCGCCGCGATCTCCCATACCTCGCGAACACGGCCCGTGACCCTGATCCGCGAATCGCCGGCCAACCAGCCGCCCTGCATGATCCCCTGAAACCCGCGCCCCCATGATGCCCCCGCCTGCCCCACCGGCAGCCAGCGGCCGTCACGGTGGATCGCCCCGCCCCCAGCCGACACGGCCCAACGATTGTGCGCAGCATCATCGCCGATCGCACGCTGAACCCAGATCAGCAGACTGTGTTCGCCTTTGGTGTGGCCCAGCTCGAACCCAAGGGTCCGCCGCGCTGTCAGCCCGTATTCACCATAAAGCCCGGTGTAACGATTGCCGGCCCCATCCTTTTCTGCCGAGAAGGACAGGAAAACGCCAGCCTCGTCCCGTGGCCATGCGCCCGCCAAGGCCAGCCCTGGCAGCATCAACATCACCACGAAAGCAACAATCCGGGCCACGTCATTCCCAAGCGTCTGTCTCGCACCGTCTATTGCGCGAAAATCTTAACCGCCGGTTAACGCCCCAAGAAAAAGGCGCCCCGGAATGCCGGAGCGCCTCATCCAGCCCCACGCCGATCGTGTCAGATGCCCTTAGGCCAAGCGAATTCAGGCCGCAGACCTTCGTAAACCGGAAGGCCATCCTCAGGTTTGGGATAACCCTTCGTCTCATCCCAGAAGGCGTGATAGGTTGGGCCGGGGAAATTCACGTCATCATACCCCATCACGTTGGGCACGGCGACGCGGATGCGATGCTGCTTGTCATCCAGCAACAGCGCGGCGCCGCATTCGGCACAGGTGCACAATTCCAGCGGGCCATTCGGATTATCCTTGTTGAACGGCTGCCGCTTCATCTTTTCGGGGTGATCCACCTTCAGATCACTGTGATTAAAGAAGACGACATGAGTCGTATGCTGCCCGGTCACGGACTTGCACACGTTGCAGTGACATTCATGGTTATCAATCGGCTCGGCGTCGGATGTGACGCGCACATGCTCGCAACCGCCCTCATATTTGGCCATCGCTATACTCCTCCATCAGATGAGCCGCCGTCTCGTGCGGCTATGACCCGAACCTAGGTCACCGGAACCGATCTGGAAATCAGCAGAAGGGATGAGTCAAAAGAGAAAGGCCGGGTTTCCCCGGCCCTGCATCAGTTCTTTTCTTCGACGATCTGCACCAGATGCGGGATCGAGTTCACCATACCACGAACCGCCGGAGTATCCTCCAGCTCGCGCGTGCGGTGCATCTTGTTCAGGCCCAGACCTTTCAGCGTTGCGCGCTGGCTGGCGGGGCGGCGGATCGGGCTGCCGATCTGCTTGACGACGATGGTTTTGGCCATGACTGCCTCTCCTTACGCTTCGACCGCTTCGGCCGGCTTGTCCGAGGGCAGGATGTCGGCCACCTTCTTGCCGCGGCGCTGCGCGACCGAACGGGGGCTGGCTTCCTTGGTCAGGCCGTCGATGGTGGCGCGAATCATGTTATACGGGTTCTGCGAACCCAGCGATTTCGCCACGACGTCCTGAACGCCCAGCATCTCGAATACGGCGCGCATCGGACCGCCGGCGATGATCCCGGTCCCCGGAACGGCGGTACGCATCACCACCTTGCCGGCACCGTGACGTCCTTCGATGTCGTGATGCAGCGTGCGGCCATCGCGCAGCGGAACACGCACCAAGCTGCGTTTCGCCTGTTCGGTCGCCTTGCGAATCGCCTCGGGAACCTCTTTGGCCTTGCCCTTGCCAAAGCCGACACGGCCCCGCTGATCGCCGACAACGACCAAGGCCGCAAAGCCAAAGCGCTTGCCGCCCTTGACGGTTTTCGACACGCGGTTGATCGCAACCAGACGATCGGCGAATTCCGGGGCTTCTTCCCGCTCGCGACGGTCGTCGCGGCGTTCCCGGCGGTTTTCACGTTCTGCCATGAGGCATCCTTTTCAAAAGCGGCACTACGCGCCATTTCAGCCGATCCATGGTGGGCCGCAGCACGGCCCCCGGATCATCGGGGGGGCGTCTCCGCCCCCCGCATATATCAGAACTTCAGCCCGCCTTCGCGCGCTGCGTCGGCCAATGCCTTGACCTTGCCATGGAACAGGAAGCCGCCCCGGTCAAAGACAACGTCCTCGACTCCGGCCTTCCTGGCCCGTTCCGCGATCGCCGCACCGATCTTGGCGGCGGCTTCGACGTTGTTCTTGCCCACCACGCCCAGGTCTTTTTCCAGGGTGCTGGCGGAAGCCAGCGTCACGCCCTTGGCATCGTCAATGACCTGCACCGAGATGTTCTTGGACGAACGGTGAACCGACAGACGCGGACGACCATCCGAGGTCTTCCGCAGTTTGTTCCGAACGCGCAGGCGGCGCTTCTGGAACAGCTCTTGCTTTTTCAGTGCCATTTTTGCGCCCCTTTACTTCTTCTTGCCTTCCTTGCGGAAGACGAACTCGCCCTTGTAGCGGATGCCCTTGCCCTTGTAGGGCTCGGGACGACGCCACTCGCGGATGTTGGCGGCAACCTGACCAACCAACTGCTGATCAATGCCTTCCACGACGATTTCGGTCTGCTTGGGCGCGGCGATCGTCACCCCGTCCGGCGTTTCGAAGTTCACGTCATGGCTGTAGCCAAGCGTCAGCTTCAGGGTCTTGCCCTGCATCGAAGCACGATAGCCAACACCTTGGATTTCCAGCTCTTTCTTGAAGCCTTCCGACACGCCGACGGTCAGGTTCTCGATCATCGAGCGGGTCATGCCCCACTGCTGACGCGCACGCTTGGACAGACCGCGCGGCTTGACGCTGACGGCGCCGTTGTCCAGCACCAGATCCACGTCATCGGTCGCGGTGAAGGAGCGGGTGCCTTTCGGACCCTTGACCTCGATGGTCTGGCCCTTGATCTCGGCCGTCACGCCTTTCGGCAGCTCGACCGGTCGTTTACCAATACGAGACATTGCGGCCCCCTTAGAACACGGTGCAGAGGACTTCGCCGCCGACATTGGCGTTGCGAGCCGCTGCATCCGACATAACGCCCTTCGGCGTGGACACGATCGACACCCCCAGACCCTGACGGACCTGCGGAATTTCCCGGGCGCCAGCGTAAACGCGGCGACCCGGCTTTGACACACGCGACAGTTCACGGATCACCGGCTGGCCTTCGTAATACTTCAGGCTGATTTCCAGTTCCTTGTGACCTGCGGTCGAGGTCGTTTCTTCATAGCCGCGGATGTAACCTTCGGCTTTCAGCACATCCAGCACCCAGGCGCGTAGCTTGGAGGCGGGCGTGCGGACGGTCGATTTGCCGCGCATCTGTGCGTTGCGGATGCGGGTCAGCATATCGCCGAGAGGATCGTTCATCGACATCGTTGCCCCCTTACCAGCTCGATTTGACCATGCCGGGAATCTGCCCGTGCGAGCCAAGCTCGCGCAGCATGATCCGCGACAGTTTCAGTTTGCGGTAATACGCATGCGGACG
>JAUNUO010000001.1:42665-46182 GCA_030538135.1 Paracoccus sp. (in: a-proteobacteria) | reverse complement strand
GCTCGCGCAGCATGATCCGCGACAGTTTCAGTTTGCGGTAATACGCATGCGGACGCCCGGTCAGCTGGCAGCGGTTGTGCATACGCGTCGCCGAGGAATTGCGCGGCAGTTCGGCCAGCTTGAGGCTCGCCTTGAACCGCTCTTCCATCGGGCGGGACTGGTCGTGAATGATCTCGTTCAGAGCGGCGCGCTTGGCGGCGTATTTCTGAACCAGTTTCTCGCGCTTCTTCTCGCGCTCGATCATAGATTTCTTGGCCATATCAATATCCTCGCGCGATCAGCTGGTGAAAGGCATGTTGAAATGCTTCAGCAGCGATTTCGCCTCGGCATCGGTTTTCGCATTGGTGCAGATGATGATGTCCATCCCCAGCACTTCGTCGACCTTGTCGAAGTTGATCTCCGGGAACACGATGTGCTCCTTCAGGCCCATCGCATAGTTGCCACGACCGTCGAAGGCCGTGCCCTTCACGCCGCGGAAGTCGCGAACGCGGGGCAGCGCGATGTTGATCAGGCGGTCCAGGAATTCATACATCCGGTCGCCGCGCAGGGTCACCTTGGTGCCCAGCGGCATGTCCTCGCGGACACGGAAACCGGCGATGGAATTCTTCGCCTTGGTGATGACGGCCTTCTGACCGGCGATCAGGGACAGCTCATCGGCGGCCTGCTTGACCTTCTTGGTGTCCTTGACGGCCTCGCCGACGCCCATGTTCAGGACGATCTTATCCAGACGCGGGATCTGCATATCGTTCTTGTAGCCGAATTCTTCCTTCAGCGCAGCACGGATAGTGTCGCGATACTGCGTTTTCAGGCGCGGGGTGTATTTCGCAGCGTCAAGCATCAGATCACGTCTCCCGTGGTCTTGGCAAAGCGGA
The DNA here is from genome assembly GCA_030538135.1 of Paracoccus sp. (in: a-proteobacteria). Lineage (GTDB taxonomy): Bacteria > Pseudomonadota > Alphaproteobacteria > Rhodobacterales > Rhodobacteraceae > Paracoccus. Next base: position 45,310 of record JAUNUO010000001.1, on the reverse strand, counting down.
CCTTCTTGCCGTCTTCCACGCGGAAGCCGACGCGGGTGGCCTTGCCGTCCTTGTCCATCAGCGCCAGGTTCGACAGGTCGATCGGCATGGCCTTGGGCACGCGGCCGCCCTGCGACGCCTGGGTCTGACGCTGGTGACGGATGGCGATGTTCACACCGTCAACGATTGCCTTGTTGTCCTTGGGCATGACGGCGGTGATTTCGCCCTGCTTGCCCTTATCCTTGCCGGTCAGCACGACGACCTTGTCGCCCTTTTTGAGCTTGGCAGCCATCACAGCACCTCCGGCGCAAGCGAGATGATCTTCATGAAGTTCTTGGCCCGCAGCTCGCGCACGACCGGCCCGAAGATACGGGTGCCGACCGGCTCGCCCTGGTTGTTCAGGATGACAGCGGCGTTGCGGTCAAAGCGAATGGACGTGCCGTCCTCGCGTTTAACTTCCTTGGCAGTGCGCACGACGACGGCCTTGCGAACGTCGCCCTTCTTCACGCGGCCGCGCGGGATGGCTTCCTTGACGGAAACGACGATGATGTCGCCCACCGACGCATAGCGACGGTGCGAACCACCCAGGACCTTGATGCACTGAACCCGGCGCGCGCCGGAGTTGTCAGCAACATCCAGATTGGTCTGCATCTGGATCATTTGGTTTCTCCCGACCTTTGGGGACCGAGTGCAGGTCCGGCCCCAGGGTATCGATCAATACTGATCTGTTATGATGGACTTATGCCGAGGCAGTTTCGTCCGTCAGGACAGTCCAGCGCTTCGTCTTCGAGATGGGCGCGCATTCGACGATGCGAACGATATCGCCCACCTTGAACTGGTTTTCCGCGTCATGGGCGCGGTATTTCTTCGATTTCCGAACCGTCTTTTGCAGCAGCGGATGCTTGAAGCGGCGCTCGACCAGCACGGTGATGGTCTGCGCGTTCTTGTCCGAGGTCACGGTGCCTTGCAGGATGCGTTTGGGCATATCAGTGTCCCCTTAGTTCGCGGCAGCGGCGTCGGCCGCTTTCTGGTTCAGGATGGTTTTCACGCGCGCCACGTCACGGCGCACGGCACGCATCCGCGCGGTCGATTCAAGCTGGCCGGTGGCCTGCTGGAACCGCAGGTTGAATGCTTCTTTCTTCAGCGCCAGCAGCTGATCCTTCAGCTGATCGGGCGTCTTGTCTTTCAGTTCCTGCGCTTTCATTGCGCTTTCCTTTCCAACATCACCGGCAGGCCCCTGTCACGCAGGGCAACCCTGATTCCGGTGGAGTTCGTGATGAAGGCTTGGGCAATACAGGCTCGGGGCGGGCTTGGCAAGGGGCATGAGCGGAAATCTCCGTTCAAGGCTGCCCGCACGTCGCCAGCCAGTCCAGGAAAAGCAAATCTGAGGGATCATCATTCACAGCGCCCTGCGCATTCCGACAATCTTCCGACAGTCGCGCAGTCGGAACGGCCTCGATTGCGATCACGGACACAAGCACCACCATGCTGATCACACCGACCCACAAAAAACCCCGCCGTCTCCGGCGGGGCCATTCCGTAGGGTTGGGTTTCACCCCACCGCTCACCAGTCTTCGCGATGCACGATCCGGCATTTGATCGGCAGTTTCATCGCGCCAAGGCGCAGCGCCTCGCGGGCGGTGGCGTCGTTCACGCCGTCGATCTCGAACATGATCCGGCCGGGATGGACGCGGGCAGCCCAGAAATCGACCGAGCCTTTACCTTTACCCATCCGCACTTCGGTCGGCTTCGAGGAAACCGGCACGTCCGGGAACACCCGGATCCAGACCCGGCCCTGACGCTTCATGTGGCGGGTGATCGCGCGGCGGGCCGCTTCGATCTGGCGGGCGGTCACACGCTCGGGCTCGGTGGCCTTCAGCGCGTAGCTGCCGAAGTTCAGGGCGAACCCGCCCTTGGCTTCGCCGTGAATCCGGCCCTTGTGCTGTTTGCGGAACTTCGTCCGTTTCGGTTGCAGCATTTCCTTACTCCTTACCGGGCGTCGCGGTCACGGCGCGGACCGCGCGGGGCCGGGCCGTCCTGCGCCTCGGCGGCGCGGCGGTCGCGGGCCTGCGGATCATGCTCCATGATCTCGCCCTTGAAGATCCACACCTTGATGCCGATGATCCCATAGGGGGTCGAGGCTTCTGCCAGCGCATAGTCAATGTCCGCGCGCAGCGTGTGCAGCGGCACACGGCCCTCGCGATACCATTCGGTCCGCGCGATTTCCGCACCGCCCAGACGACCGGCGACGTTCACCCGGATGCCAAGGGCACCCATGCGCATCGCGTTCTGCACCGCGCGCTTCATCGCACGGCGGAACGAGACCCGACGCTCAAGCTGCTGCGCAATGGATTCCGCGACCAGAGCGGCGTCCAGTTCCGGCTTGCGGACCTCGACGATGTTCAGGTGCAGTTCCGAGCCAGTGAAATTCGCCAGCTTGCCGCGCAGCACCTCGATATCCGCGCCTTTCTTGCCGATAATGACACCGGGGCGGGCAGCGTGGATGGTGACGCGGCACTTCTTGTGCGGTCGCTCGATGATGACGCGGCTGATGCCGGCCTGCTTGGCTTCCTTGTGGATGAAATCGCGGATCTTCAGATCTTCCAGCAGAAGGTTGCCGTAATCCTTGTCATCGGCATACCAGCGGCTGTCCCAGGTGCGGTTGA
>JAUNUO010000001.1:38419-42565 GCA_030538135.1 Paracoccus sp. (in: a-proteobacteria) | reverse complement strand
AGGTTGCCGTAATCCTTGTCATCGGCATACCAGCGGCTGTCCCAGGTGCGGTTGACCTGAAGACGCATCCCGATGGGGTTGACTTTCTGACCCATTACGCGCGCTCCTCGATCTGACGCACCTTGATGGTGATTTCCGAAAACGGCTTCATGATCTTGCCGAACCGGCCGCGCGCACGCGGACGGCCGCGCTTCATGACCAGGTTCTTGCCGACCCAGGCCTCGGCGACGATCAGATTGTCGACGTCAAGATTGTGGTTGTTCTCGGCATTGGCGATGGCCGACTGAAGGCATTTCTTCACGTCGCCCGCGATCCGCTTGTGCGAAAAGGTGAGATCGGCCAGAGCCTTGTCCACCTTTTTGCCACGGATCATAGCAGCCACCAGATTCAGTTTCTGCGGCGAGGTGCGAAGCATCTTGGTCTTCGCCATCGCTTCGTTCTCCGCCACGCGGCGCGGATTCTGTTCCTTACCCATGACGATTACTTCCTTTTGGCTTTCTTGTCCGCCGCGTGACCGTAATAGGTCCGGGTGGGCGAATATTCACCGAATTTCTGGCCGATCATTTCTTCGGACACCTGAACGGGAATGTGCTTCTGCCCGTTATAGACGCCAAAGGTCAGGCCGACGAATTGCGGCAGGATGGTGGAACGACGCGACCAGATCTTGATGACGTCAGATTTGCCGGATTCGCGTGCTTTTTCCGCTTTCTTCAGCAGATAGGCATCAACGAACGGCCCTTTCCAAACAGAACGTGCCATGGATTAACGCCCCTTCTTCGCGTGACGCGACCGCAGGATATACTTGTCGGTCGATTTGTTGTTCCGCGTCTTGTTGCCCTTGGTGCCCTTGCCCCACGGCGTCACCGGGTGACGGCCGCCCGAGGTCCGGCCTTCACCACCACCATGCGGGTGGTCGATCGGGTTCATTGCGACACCGCGCACCGAAGGACGGATGCCCTTGTGACGGTTGCGACCCGCTTTACCAAGGTTCTGGTTCGAATGATCGGCGTTGGACACGGCGCCGATGGTCGCCATGCATTCCTGACGGACCAGACGCAGCTCGCCCGAGGACAGGCGGATCTGCGCATAACCGCCGTCGCGGCCGACGAACTGCGCATAGGTGCCGGCCGAACGGGCGATCTGGCCCCCCTTCCCCGGCTTCATCTCGACGTTATGCACGATTGTTCCGATCGGCATCCCCGAGAACGGCATGGCGTTGCCCGGCTTCACGTCAACCTTGGTGCCGGCGATCACGCGGTCACCCACGGCCAGACGCTGCGGCGCGATGATATAGGCCAGTTCGCCATCTTCGTATTTCAGCAGCGCGATGAAGGCGGTGCGGTTGGGATCGTATTCGATCCGCTCGACCGTTGCGGCCACATCGAACTTGTTGCGCTTGAAATCGACGATGCGATACAGGCGCTTTGCCCCGCCGCCCTTGCGGCGCATCGTGATCCGTCCGGTGTTGTTCCGGCCGCCGTGTTTGGACAAGCCCTCGGTGAGGGACTTGACCGGACGACCTTTCCAAAGCTCCGAACGGTCGATCAGAACCAGCCCGCGCTGGCCAGGCGTCGTCGGTTTATACGACTTGAGTGCCATCTTTCTGTCTTCCGTTGCTTTGGCCCCTTTCGGGGTCCGTTTCAGTCAATGATGGCGGCCCCGCAAAGGGGCCGTATCGGTTATCAGAGGCCGGTGGACACGTCGATCGTGTTGCCCTCTTCCAGCGTCACATAGGCTTTCTTCACGTCGCTGCGCACACCCTTGATGCCGCGGAAACGTTTGGTCTTGCCCTTGGTGATGGTGGTGTTGACCGCCTTAACCTTGACGTTGAACAGAGCCTCGACCGCCTCTTTGATCTGCGGCTTGCTGGCATCCTTGGCCACCTGGAACACGACGCCATTGGCTTCCGAGGTCATGGTGGCTTTTTCGGTGATGACCGGCTTGACGATCACATCGTAATGTTCGGGCTTCGTGGTCATTTCAGACGCGCCTCCAGAGCTTCGACACCGGCGCGGGTCAGCACCAGCGTGTCGCGACGCAGGATGTCATAGACGTTGGCGCCCATCGAGGGCAGCACGTCAACGCCTTCGACGTTCCGGGCGGCACGAGCAAAGTTTTCGTTCACCTCGGTGCCGTCAATGATCAGAACCCGCTTCCAGCCATTGTCCTTGACCGCCTTGGCGACGACCGCGGTCTTGGCTTCGTTCAGGTCCAGCGTTTCGACGATCACCAGCTCACCCGCGTTGGCCTTGGCCGACAGCGCGTGCTTGAGACCCAGAGCGCGAACTTTCTTGGGCAGATCAAAGGCATGGCTCCGCGGAACCGGGCCTTTATAGACACCGCCCTTGCGGAAGATCGGCGCCTTGCGGGAACCGTGGCGGGCGCCGCCGGTGCCTTTCTGGCGATAGATCTTCTTGGTCGAATAGCTGACCTCGGACTTGCCCAGCGTCGAGTGGGTGCCCTGCTGCGCCTTGGCGCGCTGCCAGCGGACGACGCGATGCAGGATGTCGCCGCGCGGCTCCAGCCCGAAGATCTCGTCGGCCAGCTCGATCGACCCGGCCTTGCCGGCGTCCAGCGTGATCACATCGAGTTTCATTCTTTCTCTCCTTCGGGCGCGGCATCCGCGGCAGGAGCCTCACCGGCATCGCCAGACTGTTTATCGGCGGCGATCGACGCTTCGGCCTCGGCCAGCGCAGCTTCCTGTGCGGCGGCCTCGGCTTCCAGCGCGGCCTGACGGGCGGCTTCTTCCTCGGCGGCGGCGGCAGCAGCGGCTTCTTCGGCCAGACGCTTGGCTTCACGCTCGGCCGAGCGCAGCGCGGCGGGGAAGATCACGTTTTCCGGCGTCGGCTTTTTCACCGCGTCCTTGATCGTGACCCAGCCGCCCTTGGAACCCGGCACCGAGCCCTTGACCATAATCAGGCCGCGGTCGTTGTCGGTTTTGACGACTTGCAGGTTCTGGGTGGTGACGCGCACCGCGCCCAGATGGCCGGCCATCTTCTTGCCCTTGAACACCTTTCCGGGGTCTTGGCACTGGCCGGTGGACCCGTGCGAGCGGTGGCTGATCGACACGCCGTGCGAGGCGCGCAGACCGCCAAAGTTGTGACGCTTCATCGCACCGGCAAAGCCCTTGCCGATCGAGGTGCCTGCGATGTCCACGAACTGACCGGCAAAGTAATGCGCGGCGATGATTTCCTCGCCCACGTCCACCAGGTTTTCAGGCGCCACGCGGAATTCCGCGATCTTGCGCTTGGGCGCGACATTCGCCTTGGCGAAATGGCCACGCAGAGCCGCGGTCGTGCGCTTGGCTTTCGCCTCGCCCGCGCCCAGTTGCACAGCCGTATAGCCATCTTTTTCTTCGGTGCGCTGCGCGACGACCTGAAGGTTGTCCAGTTGCAGCACGGTGACGGGAACCTGACGGCCATCCTCAAGGAACAGCCGGGTCATGCCCAGTTTCTTGGCGATAACACCAGTCCGCATGATTGCCCTCCTTACACCTTGATCTCGACATCCACGCCGGCGGCGAGGTCGAGCTTCATCAGGGCGTCAACGGTCTGGGGGGTCGGATCGACAATATCCAGCAGACGCTTGTGTGTGCGGATTTCCCACTGATCCCGCGACTTCTTGTCGATATGCGGACCGCGCAGGACGGTGAATTTCTCGATATTGTTAGGCAGCGGAATCGGGCCGCGCACCTGCGCGCCGGTGCGCTTGGCGGTGTTGACGATCTCCTGCGTGCTGGCGTCCAGAACGCGATAGTCAAACGCCTTGAGCCGGATACGAATGGTCTGGCTTTGCATTGTCATCCCTCTTGCGGGGAGTTCCAGTCGAGAGGCTGACGGCACCCCATGTGGCGCCAGCGTCGGACCGTATAAAAACTGCAAGGCCGCCACTTTCGGGCGGCCCTCGCGGGTGGCTATCGATTCCTTGCGGACCGACAGCGATGGCGGCTTGTGATGGATAAGGGAGATGATGTCAAGCCGCAGCAGCGCGTTTTAGGCAATACATGCTGCGCCGCCGTTCCCTCTGCCAAAGGGCGGTTCGACTGGCCATGTGGCGTTTAACTCGTCTCGCCTTCACGCCGCATCGCGCGCATCATCTGGCTGCTTGACGAAAAACCACAGCTTTGCGCGACCTCGGTCCGGCTCA
>JAUNUO010000001.1:36391-38319 GCA_030538135.1 Paracoccus sp. (in: a-proteobacteria) | reverse complement strand
CCGTGCAGGCTCATCGACAGGACGGCATCGGCCAGCCGGTCGCCATGACGCCGGCGCAGCATGGTGATGAACAGATCCGCCGCCGCCGCCCCGCCCGCGCAGGTCCAGATGCGACCGTCCATGCAATACAACTGCTCGACCGGTTCCAGCCCCGGATAGCTGGCGCGGAACGGCGCGATGTTTTCCCAGTGCAGGGTAAAGCGCCGCCCCGCCAATAATCCAGCGCGGGCCAGCGCATATGCCCCGGTGCACAGTCCGCCGACGACCTCGCCGCTGCGCCATTGACGGCGCAGCCAGTCGCTGACCTTGCGGCTGACGGCTGACTCGGGCTGGACGCCGCCGCAGACAAAGACCATCGCGCCGGCCGGCACATCGCCCATCGTCCCGGTCGGCTGCACCGTCAGCCCGCCCGAGGACGCCACCGGCCCGCCATCGACCGAAAGGATTTGCCATTCGAAAAGCTGCCGCGCGGCCAGTTGGTTGGCGATCCGCAGCACCTCATGCGCCGACGAAAAGGGTAGCAGCGAAAACCGGGGCAACAACAGAAAGACGACCCGCGCAGGCGGCCCGTCCTGCCGCACCGGCACATGCGCCACCCCTTTGGCCACATAATCGAAATTCATCCGCCGCCCTCGCGCCGCAATTCGTCAACGATAAGGCAGCGCCGCAGCCAAGTCGATGACCTGCGCATGATCCGGGGGCAGCCCGTGCACGACCGGGGCAAAGCGATTGTGCGGTTAGTTCTTGCGCCGGTGCGTCGCTTGGGCTATTTCCGGCCGCGCTGCGGGTGTAGTTCAGTGGTAGAACGTCAGCTTCCCAAGCTGAATGTCGTCGGTTCGATCCCGATCACCCGCTCCAACTTCCTTCCAATCCAGACTTTGCGGCAGGGGCTTGCGCGGCGGTGCAGCGCCAGCCTAGCCATAGTAATAATACTGGCTGTCCTGTTCCAGATGGCGGCATTTGTTCAGGACGACGCCCAGAACCTCGGTCTGGCTGGCCAGTTCCCGTTCGCATTCGTCCAAATCCTCGATCGAGGTCTGCCCGGCGGCCGCGACGATCATCACGGTATCGGTCTTGTCCATGAAGCTCAGCGTATCGTCGCTGACCTTGAAGGGCGGCAGGTCAAAGATAATGATCGTCGGCTGATAACGGGCCTGAAGCTGGTCCAGAACCTCGGCCAAAGCGCCCGATTGGAGCAGTTCGGCGGATTCCGATACACGTGCGGTCATGCCGATGGCCATATTGTCGCGCGGCCGGAACAGGTGATCCTCGGGCGCGGCGACGCCGGCCAGAACACGCGAAATATCGAACCCCTGCTGGACGCCCAGCATCCGGCGGAACGAAGGGCGGCGCATGTCCAGTTCGATCACCATGACCCGCGCCCCATCCTGCCGGGCCAAACCAAAGCCAAGGTTCAGCGCGATGGTGCTTTTGCCACAAGACGGGCCGGGCGATGTGACGGCCAGCCGGACCCAGCCCTTGCCATGCATGCGTTGCATGACGCGGGTGCGCAACTTGTCGAATTCCACCGCTTCGCTGCCGCGACCGACCGAGACGATCCGGTTGTTGATGAGCATGTCATCGCTGATCGGAATCTGCTTCAGGGCCGCCCATGCCTCAGTCGCGGGTAGGGTCGACTCTGGCGTCGTCGCCGAAGATGCCGGGTCAACGGTCAATGCATCGCGCGAGGCGCGCGCCTTGGCGATGGCTGATTGAAGTCGCTCCATGAATCAGTCCTTTCCGCTCAAGCGCGCGGGGCCGCTAAGACATTTCCCGAAAGGTCGGAGATGGCCGAACGGAACGGCATCTTGTCCATCACCCGATCCAGAAGAATGTCCAGAGGCGTGAAATATTCGTTTATCAGCCACAACCCAAGCGGAATCCCGATCACGATGATCGCGGCAACCGCGCTGATGATAAGCTTGCGG
>JAUNUO010000001.1:26432-36291 GCA_030538135.1 Paracoccus sp. (in: a-proteobacteria) | reverse complement strand
CGCGCCCGGTTTTCGACCGCGCGGTCATATTGCGCGCGGATGTTGTCGTAATCCCTCTGCAACGTTTCCAGCGCGACGGCATTGGCCGGGGTCGCCTCGATCGTCTTGCCCAGCCGGTCGAGTTCGTCCTGAACACGCAGCTTTTCCGCATGAACGGCGTCGATCTGCGTATTCAGATCGGCAACCTGAATATCGACCGGAGTCATCGGTGCCCCATCGGGCAGCGATGCGCCGGCGGCGGCCGCTGCTTCGGCATCCTGCCTGGCGACGATTTCTTCAAGCGAGGCGATCCGTTCACGCAGCACCCGCACGCGCGGGTTTTCCACATTGGTGCCGCCGGTCGCCCCGGCATAGCGTTCACGCAGACGGCCAAGTTCCCGCGCCTCGGGCGTCAGGTTTTCCATGGTGTCCGACGACTGGAACTGCCCCGTCGCTTCGTACAGCGCGCGGATGCTATCGCGTCGCGACACCAGGGTCTGTTCCTGCGTTTCCAGTTGCAGCAGGCGCGCCTGCGCGTTGGAATACTGGGTCCGGCGGAATTCAAGGCTGTTCGGCAGGGCCTCCTTGTTCTCCTCCTGAAAGGTCACGATCCGCGCGCGGCGGTCCGCCAGTTCGCGGTCGAGGCGCTGTGTTTCCTGTTCGAAGAATTGCAGCGTCTGACCGCTGACCCCGGTGCGCATCCGCACGTTTTCGTCCAGAATCAGGGTCACGATCTCATTCGTGACGGCCGCTGCCTGCTGCGCCGTCGAAGCTACGAAGCCGACCTGAACCGTCGTCAGCTGTGGCGCCGTCCGCGGCGTGCCACCACCGCCAGAGATCGTCATCTGGATACGGTTGCGCATGTCCGCGACGATCTCGTCGGGGCGCAGGGCAGTATCGGGATTGCGCTGCCGATCAGCATAGATGTTCATCCGGTTCGCCATGTCCAGCATGTTGTCCCGCGACAGGATCCGTTGCTGGATGATCTGCAACTGTTCATAGGCGCGGGTCTGCACCGTCGACGCCGCCAGACTGTCAGGAATCTGTTCGGATTCCACCACCAACCGGGCGCGCGCCATGTATTCAGGCGGCAGAATCAGCGCAAGGGTGATCCCGATCGCGCCACCCAAAGCGGTCAGCAGAATGAAGTAATGAATTCGCCTGAGAAACAGCGAAAGGTAGAACCGGATTTCCTGGATCACTGGACAATACTCGATCGTGAAACGGGATTGATGACGCGCAACGGCTCGCCGCTGACAAGCCCGCCGCCGAAAAAGACACCGTCCTTGATGACGTCATTGACGACTTCTTCGGTGACGGCCGACGCCTCGGCCGTGAATGCATAGACCAGAGACAGGTCGCACAACTGGTTGACAAGTCGCGGCACGCCGCCTGTATGCGAATGGATCGTCGCGCAGGCCTGGGGCGTGAACAGGTCGGGCGGACCGCCCGCCACGGTCAGCCGATGGGCGATATAATCGCGCACAACGGTTTCGGACATGGGCCCGATGTGGAACCCCGCAGCGACGCGCTGTGCGAACTGGATCATGTCAGGGCGGCGAATGATGTCGCGCAGTTCGGGCTGGCCGACCAGGATCAGTTGCAGCAACTCGTCCTTTTCCGAGTTGATGTTGGTCAGCATCCGCAATTCTTCAAGCGCGTCGCGACCAAGGTTCTGCGCCTCGTCGAAGATCAGCACCACACGACGGCCCGCAGCATATTCCGCGATGATATACTGCTGCAACTTCGAGAACAGGTCCACATAGGACAGGTCCGCCGTGTCCGGCACGTCCAGCGCATGCAGCACCCAGCGCAGCAACTGATCGGGGCGGCCATGCGCGTTCGAGACAAGCCCGATCCGCACATCCTTGTCGATCACACGCAGCAGATAGCGCAGCAGGGTGGTCTTGCCCGCCCCGACCTCTCCGGTCAGCAGCGTGATGGGTGCCTTGGTCAGGATACCGTATTCGAGGATCGAGAACGCACGCCGATGCGCCGGCCCCCAGAACAGGAAGTCCGGGTCGGGCACCAGGTTGAACGGGCGATGGCTCAGCCCGAAATGCGTCGTGTAAATATCGATGTCGTTACCCATTCACTCGGCCCGCCAAAGAAAAACCGGACATCGCTGCCTGTCGGGCGCCATGGTCGCCGTCACACGAGGACGGCGCGCACAGCGGTCATACCCCCACACCCCCTCATCCGGCAAGCTGCATATCAATAAACTTTAATCCCTGTACTTCACGACATTGTGCAGGAGTCAGCTGACGATTGACAGCACACAATCACAGATGGTAATTTCGCACAAGTAGCTGATAATAAATGAGATGAACCGTTCATTTGTGGCTTTTGCAAGGGTGGGTTTCCGCTTGCGCATGCCTCAGGATGCTGCGGATGCATTACATTTGTCGTCAGACATGTTAACTAAACTTTGAATCAAGTTGGACCGGACTGACAATTTGCGTGACGAGCAGACGGGTTCAGGAGTATGCTGTGAACAATGTTTCGAAGTCGTTTGTAATAAGTTCGGAAGTCTCCATGCCAGCCATCGGTGTCGCCTCTCAGGCCTCGAAAATCCCGCTCAATCAAAGCAGTGGAATCATTTCCTCATTCAGGTCCGACCTCGGATCGCCTGATCGTCAACCTGTTGCGGCGAATCGCGCTGCCGATCCGGCAATGCACGATCATTCCTATCGCCGCAGCGGCAATGCTGGCGGCATGGCCTTCACGGCAGGACCACAGCAGGGCGGTGAGGCGCAAACCAATGTTTACCGGCGCGGGTTCAAGCGTGCGTTGGACCTGTTCCTGATCCTGCTGTCCCTGCCGATCGTGCTGCCGGTGGTGGGCCTCATGGCCCTGCTGGTGGCTCTGGATGGCGGCAAGCCCTTTTACAGTCAGGATCGCATCGGTCGTGGCGGCAAGATTTACCGCATCTGGAAGTTGCGCACGATGGTGCATGATGCCGATGCCCGGCTTGACAGCTATCTGCGCGAGAACCCCGTTCTGCGCGAACAGTGGCTGACCAAGCAAAAGCTGCTGGACGATCCGCGGATCACCCGTCTCGGCCGTATTTTGCGCAAAACGTCTCTGGACGAATTGCCTCAGCTTTTCAATGTGTTCAAGGGCGACATGAGCCTTGTGGGACCGCGTCCGATGATGGTCTCGCAGAAGGAAATGTATCCAGGTCAGGCGTATTATCGTCTGCGTCCCGGCATCACCGGCCTGTGGCAGGTGTCGGACCGCAACGAAACCCGCTTTTCCGAGCGCGCCTGGTATGACGAGGAATATGATCGCAACCTGTCCTTCATGGGCGATGTTTCGATCCTGCTTGCCACGGTGCGCGTAGTCCTGCGCGGCACCGGACATTAATCTCGTCACAACTTCGTGAAAGGCGGTCTATTCCAACGGAATGGTCGCCTTTTTTCACGTCCTTTTCACCCTCGCCGTGACACACCGGCAAAATCCCGCCATATAAGTGACGCGATCAGTATCCTCAGGAGTCTCCGATGCGCCCCTCCCGTCTTGTTCTTGCTCTGACTGCCATGCTTGCTCTGGGCGCCTGCGAAAGCTCCAAGGACAAGGCCGAGCGTTATTATCAGAATGCGATGACCTTGCTGGAGGCGGGGGATATCGACCGCGCCACGGTCGAACTGCGCAACGTGTTCCGCTATGACGGCACCCATTACGCAGCCCGCAAACAGCTTGCGGACCTGCTGATCGAGCGTGGCAACGTCAGCGAGGGTTATTCGCAACTGCTGCGGCTGGCGGAACAATATCCGCAAGATGCCGCCGTCCGCCGACAACTTGCACAACTGGCCATCGGTCTCGGGAACTGGGACGAGGCGGATCGCCACGGTCGCGAAGCCGCCCGTCTGGAACCCGACCACGCCGACCTGCCGACGATCACGCTGGCGCTGGATTATCGCAAGGCCGTTCTGGCCCGCGACACGGCGGAACAGGCAAAGGTCATTGAGCGCGGGCGCGCGATTCTGGCCGATGATCCAACCAATCTGACCGCGCTGCGGCTGCTGGCCTCGTATTACGTCGAAAACAATCAGACCGCCGAGGCACTGGAGATTGCAGACAGATTGATCGCCGCGGAACCCGGTTCGGTCGAACCGGCCATGTTGAAACTGGGACTGCTGAGCCGCGCCGGCGACAACGCCGCGACCGAGGCTCATCTGCAATGGATGACCCAGAATTTCGCCGGCGACAAACAGGTCATGGCGACTCAGGCTGCTTGGTATGTGTCGAACAACCAGATTGATCAGGCCGAACAGGTCTGGCGCCAGATCGCAGAAGGGCCTGACGCCGGCACCGACGAAAAGATGGCCCTGATCCAGTTTCTGGAACGTTATCGCAACCCCGAAGCAGCCCTTGCTGAGGCCGAAGCCCTGTCGGCCGCCGCCCCCGACGACGTTACACGCCAGCTTTATGATTCGATGCGCGCCTTTTATACCTTCAACCTCGGCCGTCGCGACGAAGCGACGGAACTGCTGCGCACGACCCTTGGCAATGCACAGCCCTCACCCCAGACCAACCGGCTGCGGGCAATGCTGGCGGGTATGCTGATGAATCAGGGGCAGATGGACGAGGCCAACCGCCTTGTCACCGAGGTTCTTGAGGCAGATGCGACCAATATCTTCGCTCTGCGCGTCAAAGCCGAAGGGTTGCTGAATGACGGGCGCACGAATGAAGCAATCACCCAGCTGCGCCGCGCGCTGGATCAGGACCCCCGCGATCTGGATACGCTGAACCTGCTGGCGACCGCCTATGAGCGCGCTGGCAACCGGCAGTTGATGGGCGAAACACTGGCCGCTGCGGTGGATATTTCTTCAGCGGCGCCCGAGCCTTCGGTGCGCTATGCCAGCTTTCTGATTCAGGACGATCGCCGTGCCGCCGCGCGCACCGTGATCGAAGATTCTCTGCGGGCAAATCCGGGCAGCATCGAGCTTCTGGCGACATCTGGCCGGATGGCGGTCGAGGATCAGGCATGGGCGCGCGTCGATGACATCGCGCTTCAGCTTGAGGCGCTGAAAGACAACGCTATGGCAAAGGCTGCGGCGGACGCGCTGCGCAGCGAATCCATGCTGCGCCAAGGGCGCGTGGACGAAGGCTTGGCGCTGTTGCAGCAGCGGGCCGAGGCAGGTCCGGGCAACCGCGCCGCGGTCCTGTCGCTGATCCGCGCGCAGGTCATGGCCGGCCAGACCGCCGAGGCCCGCAGCTATCTGGATGGCTTGCTGGCCGAAGCGCCCGGCGATCCCGAACTGCTGCTCATCAATTCCGGCCTGCTGCTGTCCGAAGGCAAGGCGGCGGAAGCCGAACAGGTGTTGCGCGATATCGTGACCGAAAATCCGCAGGCCCCCGGCCCGGTACAATTGCTTTACGGCCAGCTTGTCGCCCAAGGTCGCACGGACGAGGCCAACAGCCTGCTGACCGATGCGCTGACGCGGATACCGGACGATCCGCGCCTGAACATGATCCAGGCATCGGTTCTGGAACGCGCCGGACAGATCGACGAGGCGCTGACCATTTACGAACGGCTCTATGCCGCCAATCCCGCCGATACGGTGTTGGCCAACAACGTCGCCAGCCTTTTGGCGACTTGGCGCCGCGATCCTGAAAGCCTGGCCCGTGCGACCGCCGCGGCGCAACGCCTGCGCGGCACGACCGTCCCGCCGTTTCAGGATACCTATGGCTGGATCGCCTATCTGAACAACAATGCCGAAGAAGCTCTGCCCTACCTGGAACGGGCGGTTCAGGGGCTGCCGCAGGATCCACTGGTGCGTTTCCATCTTGGCATGACGCAGGCGCGCCTCGGCCAGACCGAAGCCGCACGCGCCTCGCTGACTGCGGCGATCGAAATGGCAGGAGACCGCGACCTGCCGCAGATGATCGAGGCACGCGAGGCACTGGCCGGGCTGAACGGCGGCGCACAGGCCGCGCCCGAGGCGCCGAGCCCCGACGCAGATCAATGATCCGCAACCGCCGCAGGGCAGCAACAAGTCGCCGGGCGTTTTGCCCGGCGGTTCTGTTTATTCAACGCGCAGCATGATCGGCTGGCTGCGATCCCGCATCCGGCCCCCTGCCGCTCAGCAAGGCTTCCCCCCCTTGCCCCGGCCGTCGCAGCCGATCTGTCTGATCGGTGACATTCACGGGCGGCTGGATCTGCTGGACCAGATCATCGGTCTTATCGCCGCACAACCCGGATCAGAAACCGCGCGCGTCGTCGTTCTGGGCGATATGATCGACCGAGGCCCGGACAGTGCGCAGGTTCTTTCGCACCTGATCGGCAAGACTCGAAAGGCCCCGGATCGCTGGGTCTGCCTGATGGGCAATCACGAACGCATGATGCTGGATTTTCTGGCGGACCCGGGGAAATCCCGCCAATGGCTCCGCTACGGGGCGACGGCAACTCTGCACTCTTACGGTATCGGTATCGGGATCGACCGCCCTCTCGCTGTCGCCGAAAAACTGCGCGAGGCCATGCCCGCCGACCATATCGACTGGCTGAACGGTCTTCCCTTGATCTGGACGGGCGAACAGGGTCTTGCGGCGGTTCACGCCGCTGCCGATCCGGCGCGGCGGTTGAATAAACAAAAAGCCACGGATCTGCTGTGGGGGCACCCCGACTTCATTCACCGCCCGCGCCGCGACGGATGTTGGATCGGGCATGGCCATGTCATCACGGCCCAGCCCTTTACGGCAAACGGCCGCATCTCGGTGGATACCGGTGCCTGGCGCAGCGGAATTCTGACCGCCGCGTGGATGGATGCGGACGAGTTGCGTTTTATTCAGGCTAAGGGGCCGCCCCGAACCTGATCGCGTTGTCAGCCCATCTTGCGCAGATAGGTCCAGGTCGGCACCCGCGCAGCGCGGGCGATAGACCAGCTTTCGGCATCGCCCAAATATTCAAAGCCCGAGTTCGTCAGAACCCGCGCAGACCCCGGATTATCCTGAAACGCCTCGGCGAAAAGGGTGCGTGCCTGATGCGGATTGGCTTCAACCAGTGCGCCGACGGCCTCGGTTGCAAAGCCGGTGTTCCAAAACCCCGCACCGATCCAGAAGCCCAGTTCGGATTGTTTCCCCTCCATCCGGGTCAGGGACACCACGCCAAGCACCTCGGCCAGTTTGTGTTCCGAACCGTCAATGGCCCAGACATCCTCGACCCGCTTGTGCGACATGGCGCGCCGGACAAAAGCTTCGGAAGCGCCGGGTGGCAGAGGATGCGGAATCGCCCGCGTGCCCTCGGCCACGCGCCGGTCGGCGGTGTAATGCGCGATCAGACCGGCATCGGATAGACGCAGCGGTCGCAGAGCAAATCGCTCTGATCTGATCGTCACCTGTTGCGTTTCGCTGAGCATGGTCGGATTAATCCTCTTCCCCTTTTTGCCAAGGTTCGCGTCCCCCTCGCCAACCATCGCAAATGCAAAAGGGGACCGGCAGCGCCGATCCCCTGCTTTAACAACCGAGTGTTAAGATCGGCTTACTCGGCGGCCTCGAGGGTGGCCGGGGTTACCGAAATAAAGGTGCGGCCTTTCAGCCCTTTTTGGAACGTCACCTGACCATCGGTCAGCGCGAACAGGGTGTGATCCCGACCCATGCCGACATTGGCGCCCGGCCACCACTTGGTGCCGCGCTGACGAACGATGATGTTACCGGCGATGGCTTCCTGCCCGCCGAACAGTTTGACCCCCAGACGGCGGCCCGCTGAATCGCGGCCGTTACGCGAGGAACCGCCTGCTTTCTTGTGTGCCATGACGAGTGGTCCTTCTTAGGCTTGGGTTTCGGTGGTGCGGGTGCGGGCGCCGACAGCAGCTTTGACACCGGTCTTGTCCGCGCCTTTTTCCAGCACGTCGGTCACGCGGATCAGCGTCAATTGCTGACGG
Source organism: Paracoccus sp. (in: a-proteobacteria) (assembly GCA_030538135.1). Taxonomy (GTDB): domain Bacteria; phylum Pseudomonadota; class Alphaproteobacteria; order Rhodobacterales; family Rhodobacteraceae; genus Paracoccus. The sequence goes on along the minus strand of JAUNUO010000001.1, from coordinate 28,426 downwards.
TGGCCGCGTGTCCGCTGGCTGGAGTGCTTGCGGCGGCGCTTGACGAAGGTGATGACCTTGTCGGCCTTGATCTGGTCCACGACTTCGGCCTGAACGCAGGCACCTTCGACCAGCGGCGCGCCCAGCGTGCCGCCAACCATCAGAACCTCGTTGAACTGGACCTTGTCGCCCGCTTCGGCGGCCAGTTTTTCCACGCGCAGCACGTCGCCCGCCTGAACCTTGTATTGCTTGCCGCCGGTTTTCAGAACCGCAAACATCCGCTTATCCTTCCATTGCCGCGCCCTTTGGCCCCTGCAATCGCAGGCGTTCATCGCCACAGGCAGCGCACCCGATTCAAAGGGTGGTGTTGAAAATAACGCACCGGCCAAAAGCAGATGCCCGGCCGGTCGCGTGTACATAGGGGATTCGCCCCCTCAAGTCAAGCAAGGCTCAGCCCTGCGGCGCCATGATCTCGACCTCGGCACCGTCGCGGATCGCCGTGTAAAAACACGTCCGACGGTTCGTATGGCAGGCGGGGCCGGCCTGGTCCACGATCAGCAACAGGCAGTCGCGATCGCAATCGACGCGCAGTTCGATCAGGCGCTGAACATGACCGCTGCTTTCACCCTTGACCCAGAATGATTGCCGCGACCGCGACCAATAGGTCGCGCGGCCCGTTTCAATTGTGCGCGCGACCGCCTCGGCGTTCATCCAGGCCATCATCAGCACCTCGCCCGACGGCGCCTGTGCAATGGCCGGGATCAGCCCGGCGGCATCGAACCGAAGTGTGGCAGGGTCGAACATCGGCTTTCCTTTCGCAGACCGCGACCCTATCTAATGCGCAATCGCAGGGGGCGCCATGTCGGATCAGGACCTGATGCAGCTTTATTCGCGGCGCATTCTGGCGCTGACGGCCACGATTCCGCATCTGGGGCGCCTGCCGGCACCACAGGGCAGTGCGATGCGCCGGTCGCCGCAATGCGGATCGTCGGTGACGGTCGATCTGGTTCTGAATAACGCCCGGATCGGCGATTTCGCCCAAGAGGTGCGGGCCTGCGCGCTTGGCCAGGCTTCGGCCGCGGTTCTGGGCGCCTCGGTCATGGGGCGCAATAGGGACGAGATCGCAACCGCGCGCGATGCGCTGGAAGCCATGCTCAAACACGGCGGGCCGGTGCCGCCCACGCCATTTGACGGGCTTGAAGCGCTGTTGCCCGCGCGCGATTTTCCGAACCGCCATGCCTCGATCCTGCTGACATGGGACGCCACCCTGGCGGCCTTTGACGCCGCGCAGGCCAGCGCGGCCTGACGAAAAAACCGGCCCACGAAGGGGCCGGTCAAGTTGCGCGTCACGGGGACAAAAGCGGCGCACAGGCGACGGCACCGCAGGCAACGCGGGGCAGAAGTCAGACGCCGATCAGCGCGGGCAGCCAGAACATGACCACAGTCGTCACCGACAATGCGGCGGCACCAAGAATATCGGACAGAAGTTGGCGGGTCATGGGCGTGTTCCCTTGCTGATGTTCCAATTTTGTTCTCACACCCGCAACGATTCGTAAAGAACTTTTTAGGAACATTCAGCCGACTCCGATCAGCCGGATCGCCTTGTCCTGCTCCATCAGCCACATCAGCATCCGCAACGCCTGCCCACGCAGACTGTTCAGCGCCGGGTCGCGTTCCAGCAAGGCGCGCGCATCCTGACGCGCCATCGCCATCAGTCCGGCCTGCCGTTCCAGATCGGCGACGCGGAACCGCGGCAGACCCGATTGCGCCGTGCCGATCACGTCCCCTGCCCCGCGCATCGCCAGATCGGTTTCCGCGATCCGAAACCCGTCCTCGGTTTCCCGCATGATTTCAAGACGCTGCGCCGCCGTCTCAGACAGGGGGGCATGATACATCAGAACGCAGGTCGATGCACCGGTGCCGCGCCCCACCCGGCCCCGAAGCTGATGGAGCTGCGCAAGGCCGAAACTTTCCGCGCGTTCGATCACCATGATGGTCGCCTCGGGCACATCGAC
>JAUNUO010000001.1:0-26332 GCA_030538135.1 Paracoccus sp. (in: a-proteobacteria) | reverse complement strand
GGCCGAAACTTTCCGCGCGTTCGATCACCATGATGGTCGCCTCGGGCACATCGACTCCAACCTCGATTACTGTCGTCGCCACCAGAAGCCGCGCCCGGCCCGAGGTGAAATCTGCCATCGCGGCGTCGCGGGCCTCGACCGGCATCTGACCGTGGACAAGCCGCACCGTATCCCCGAACTGCGCCCGCAGCGCCTGAAACCTTGCCTCGGCGGCGGTCAGATCGGTGGTTTCGCTTTCCTCGACCAGGGGGCAGACCCAATAGGCGCGCGCCCCCGAATCGAGCGCCGCGCGCAGCCGTGCCGTCACCTGATCCAGCCGTTGATCGGAAATCATTACCGTGGTGATCGGCTGCCGCCCGGCCGGCTTTTCGTCCAGCACCGACAGGTCCAGATCGCCATATTGCGACAGCGCCAGACTGCGCGGAATGGGTGTCGCGGTCATCACCAGCATGTCGGGCGGAGCGGCGCCCTTGGCCGACAGTTCAAGCCGCTGCGCCACGCCGAAACGGTGCTGTTCGTCGATGATGGCCAGCCGCAGGTCGTGAAATTCCACATCTGGCTGGATCACCGCATGGGTGCCGACCAGAATCCCGATCCGCCCTTCGGCCAGATCGGACAGGATCGCGGCGCGCGCCTCGCCCTTGTCGCGCCCGGTCAGCGCGGCCAGCCGCACCCCGGCAGCCCGCGCCAGAGGCTCCAGCGCGCGGGCGTGCTGGCGCGCCAGAATCTCGGTCGGGGCCATCAGCACCGCCTGCCCGCCCGATTCCACCGCGACCAGCGCCGCCAGCAGCGCGACCAGCGTTTTCCCCGCCCCCACATCACCTTGCAGCAGCCGGTTCATGCGGCTGTCGCTGGCCATATCGGCGGCGATTTCCGCCACGGCACGGATCTGCGCGCCGGTCATCGGCCAAGGCAGGCTGTCGGTCACCCGTTGGCGAAGCCTCCCCTCCCCGGCCGAAGCCCGCCCCTTGCCACGCCGTTTGTCGCGCCGCACCAGCGCCAGCGTCATCTGATGGGCCAGCAGTTCGTCATAGGCCAGCCGCGCCCGCGCCGGGGCGGCGGGCGACAGGTCGGCCACGCTCACAGGCGCATGAGCCGCCGTCAACGCCTCGCGCCAGCCCGGCCATCGCTGCGCGGCGATCACCTGCGGGTCGATCCATTCCGGCGGATCGGGCGCCCGGTCCAGCGCCGCCGCCGCCGCCCGCGCCATGAGTTTTTGCGTCAGACCGGCGGAAAGCGGATAGACCGGCTCGAAATCGGCGGGCGGCGGGTCGGTGTCGGGCTGCATGTGATCGGGGTGGACCATCTGCGCCATGCCATCAAACAACTCGATCTTGCCGCTGACCGTGCGACGCGCTCCGATAGGCAGTTGCGCGATGATCCAGTCGGCACGGGCGTGAAAGAATACCAGCGTCAGATCGGCGGCCCCGTCGCTGCACATGACGCGGAACGGACGCCCGCGCGCGGTCGGCGGGGCATGGCGCGTTACGGTGACCACGACCGTCACCATTTCCGGCGGGCGCGCATCGGCCAGCCGCGACAGTCGCCGTCGCTGCACCCCGCCCGACGGCAGCGTCAGCAACAGATCGCGAGGCCGTTCTACGCCCATCTGCGCCAAGGCCTGCGCCGCCTTCGGCCCGATACCGGGCAGCGTTTCCGCCGAAGCAAACAGCGGAAACAACGCCGGAGGCCGCCCGCGCGGCAGGTCTATGTCGCCGCGATCGCCAGCCATTCGTCCTCGTCAATGATGCGGATACCCAGTTCCTCGGCCTTTTTCGCCTTGGACCCGGCACCCGGTCCGGCCACGACCAGATCTGTCTTAGCGCTGACGGACCCGGCAACCTTGGCCCCCATGGCCTCGGCCCGCGCCTTGGCCTCGGCCCGCGTCATCTTCTCCAGCGTCCCGGTGAACACGACCGTCTGCCCCGCAATCGGGCTGTCCTGCGCCGGGGCAGCTTCGGCCGATCGCACGTCAAGCTGGGCGATCACGCGGTCGATCACGGCACGCTCGGCCGGTTGGTGAAAGGCGGTGACCAGCGATTGCGCCAGAACCGCGCCGATGCTGTTGATATTGGTCAGGTCATCCCATGCGATGCGCGCCGCGGCGGGCAGAGGCGGATCGGACCAGACGGCATCCCGCGTCTCGGCAATCCGGGCACGGCGGCCTTGGGCAGCGGCAGCGGCGCGTTCGGCCGTCACAGCCTCGTCCGCGGCGATATGCCGTTCGGCCGCCGGTGCCGCCGCATCCAGTGCCCCGATCATCGCCGGAAGATCGCCGTAATGACGCGCCAGCGTTGCCGCCGCGACCTCACCCACGTGACGGATGCCCAAGGCAAAGATCAGCCGTGCAAGCGGGACCGACCGCCGTTCCTCGATGGCGGCGAACAGTTTTTCGGCGGATCGTTCGCCGAACCCGTCGCGGTTCTTCAGCCGCGCAAGGTTGCGCCCGTCACGTTCGGCCAGCGTAAAGATATCCGCCGGTTCGCGAATCGGCAGAATGTCATCGGCAAAGAACATCTCGATCTGCTTTGCCCCCAGACCTTCGATGTCAAAAGCCGCACGGCTGACGAAATGTTTCAGCTTTTCAACTGCCTGCGCAGGACACGCCAACCCCCCGGTGCACCGACGCACGGAATCGCCCGGCTCGCGGATCGCCTCGGCTCCGCAGGCGGGGCAATGGTCGGGGAACCGATACGGATCGGGGTTTGTGCGCCGCGACTGATCGACGGCGGAAACCTTGGGGATCACGTCGCCCGCACGATAGACCTGCACCCAATCGCCGACGCGAATATCGGTGTCGCGGATTTGCGCGCCGTTGCTGTCGCGCCCGGCAATATAATCCTCGTTATGCAGGGTCGCGTTCGACACGACGACTCCGCCAACCGTTACCGGCGCCAGCCGCGCCACCGGAGACAGCGCGCCGGTGCGCCCGACCTGAATGTCGATCGCCTCCAGCCGCGTCCATGCCAGTTCCGCCGGAAATTTATGCGCCAAGGCCCAGCGCGGCGTGGTGGACCGGAACCCCAGCCGCGCCTGATAGGACAGGTCATCGACCTTATAGACCACCCCGTCGATGTCATAGCCCAGGGTCGCCCGCTGTTGCTCGATCCCGGTCCAGGCTGACAGCATCTGTCGCGGATCGTCGCAGGTCTGCATCAGCGGATTCGTCGCAAAGCCGAAATCGGCCAGCCGGGCGACGGCGCCGGATTGCGTCTCGGCCAGTGGCACCGAAATCTCACCCCAAGCATAGGCGAAAAAGCGCAGCGGACGCGAGGCGGTGATCGCCGGATCAATCTGACGCAGCGACCCGGCCGCCGCGTTGCGGGGGTTTGCGAAACTGCGCGGGCCGGTTTCGTTCAGCCGGGCAAAGTCGGCGTGGGTCATGTAAACCTCGCCCCGGACTTCGAGAATAGCGGGGGCGTCGGCCGGCAGGGTCTTGGGGATATCGGAAATGGTGCGGGCGTTCGCTGTCACATTCTCGCCCACCGTGCCATCCCCGCGCGTCGCCGCCTGCAAAAGTGCGCGGTTTTCATATCGCAGTGACAGCGACAAACCGTCGATCTTGGGTTCCGTGGTAAACCGCAACGGCGCCTCGGCGGAAAGATTCAGAAAGCTGCGGATACGCGCCACGAAATCTGTCACGTCATTATCGGAAAAGGCATTTTCCAACGACATCATGCGCTGACGATGCACGACCTTGCCAAAGCCTTCGGCTGGCGCGGCGCCGACAAGATCGCTGGGGCTGTCGGCGGGTTTCAGATCGGGAAAAGCCGCCTCAAGCGCCGCAAGTTCGCGTTTCAGGGCGTCGTAATCGGCATCGCTGATGCGGGGCGCGTCCTTAGCGTGGTAATCTTCGTTCGCCTGCGCGATCTGCGTGGCAAGGTCGGCGATACGCGCCGCGGCCTCGTCTGGGGTCAGGTCAATGGTCATCGGGCGATCCGGGTTCTGTCTGCCCCCTTAGGTCCGCCATTTTACGCCAAGGCACAATGCCCCTGCTCGCCTGCGCCGATAAATCCCCTGCGCCTGCCCGCCCCCCGGAGCAAGGGCCGGCACCAGCGCAGGGAATGGCGGCCGGAAGAATGCCCCGGCCACCTTGAAACATGTCGCCTTGTCCCCGCGCGGTCCGTGACGGTCGCGCGCGTCAGGCCCAGTTCAGGCGCCGATGGCGATCCGTTCCTGATCCGCAGGCGACGGATCGCGCAGCACATAGCCGCGCCCCCAGACCGTCTCGATATGGTTTTCGCCGCCAAGAGCCCCAGACAGCTTCTTGCGCAGCTTGCAGATGAACACGTCGATGATCTTGAGTTCCGGCTCGTCCATGCCGCCGTAGAGATGGTTCAGGAACATCTCCTTGGTCAGGGTGGTGCCCTTGCGCAGGCTCAGCAGTTCAAGGATCTGGTATTCCTTGCCGGTCAGATTGACCGCACGACCATTCACCTCGACCGAGCGCGCATCCAGGTTCACGACCAGATCGCCGGTCTGGATAATTGCCTGGCTGTGGCCCTTGGAGCGACGGATGATGGCCTGAATTCGGGCCACCAGTTCCTCGCGCACGAAGGGTTTGGTCATGTAATCGTCGGCGCCAAAGCCAAAACCGCGCAGCTTGCTTTCCGTATCGTCCGAACCGGTGAGGATCAGGATCGGCGTGTCGATCCGCGCCATGCGCAGATGACGCAGAACCTCCATCCCGTGCATGTCGGGCAGGTCCAGGTCCAGCAGGATCAGATCATAGTCATACAGCTTGGCCAGATCGATGCCTTCCTCGCCCATGTCGGTGCGAAAGACATTATAGTTGGCGGCAGACAGCATCAGCTCGATCGCGCGGGCTGTGCTGTGTTCGTCCTCGACGAGCAAGATGCGCATTGTGATTCCCTTAAGATGTCCCTTCTGGAGAAATTGCAATCAAATGGTTAATATCTGGTTACCTTCGGTATAGTTTTTGCGCAATCGGCAATTTACGGTTGCCGATACTTTTGGATCGCCGTCACCTTGAGCGCGCGCGCGCCGTGCTTTTCGATCGCATTGACCCAACCGTCGAATTCCTCTTCGGACAGATCATAGCGGCGGATCGCCTCGTCCCGCGTAATCAGGCCGTGATTGACGGCATTCACCACCACCGCCTTGCGGCTGGCGACCCAGCGAGTGTTGACGGGAGGCAGATCGGCAATCGTCAGAATGCTGCCGTCTGGCAGGGTTACGGTGCGCGGGCCATTGGTTTTTTTCACGAACATACGCCTGTCCTTTGACTTTTCGACAAGGACCATCGCGCAAACGGGTTAAACTGCGGTTGAACGAAAACAGAATCCGCAAGTTCCACGCCTTGAGAATGCGCAGCATTTGACTATATTTCGTCGCAAACTGGCCCCACAGGCCCCAAAGGTTCATCCGATGAGCATCGCCCCCACGCACCGCGCCCCCGCGCGCGATCCCCAGTTGAACAGCCTCGGCTTTGCCAAACCTCCCTCGGAAACGCGGGTGGTCGTTGCCATGTCCGGCGGCGTGGACAGTTCTGCCGTGGCGGCGCTACTGAAGGATCAGGGCTACGACGTGATCGGGGTCACGCTGCAACTGTATGACCACGGGGCGGCGCTGGCGAAAAAAGGTGCATGCTGCGCAGGGCAAGACATCCATGACGCCCGTCGGGTGGCCGAACGGATGGGGTTCCCCCACTATGTTCTTGATTACGAAAACAAGTTTCGAGAATCGGTCATAGACGAATTCGCCGATGCCTATCTGGCGGGGGCAACGCCGGTTCCTTGCATACGATGCAACGAGCGGGTCAAGTTCCGCGACCTGCTGGCCACCGCGCGCGATCTGGACGCGGATTGCATGGCGACCGGACATTATATTCAGCGCAAGGATGGTCTGCACCGGGCTGAGCTGCATATGGCCGCCGATCCGGCACGGGATCAAAGCTATTTCCTGTTTTCGACCACGCAGGAACAGCTTGATTTCCTGCGCTTTCCCCTCGGCCATCTGGCCAGCAAATCCGATACGCGGGCGCTGGCCGTGCGATACGGTCTGCCAGTCGCGGACAAACCCGATTCGCAGGACATCTGCTTTGTACCCAATGGCGATTACGCCGCGGTGATCGAAAAGCTGCGCCCCGGCGCGGCCGAGCCGGGGCAGATCGTGGACATGGACGGCAACGTTCTGGGCCAGCACCGGGGGGTGATTCACTATACCATCGGCCAACGTCGGGGCCTAGGCATCGGCGGACTGGCCGATCCGTTGTATGTCGTACGGCTGGACCCGGAAACGCGCCATGTCGTGGTCGGCCCGAAATCGGCCCTGTCCACAGCGATCGTTAACATCACCGAGGTGAACTGGCTGGGCGATACGCCGTTTCAGGGCGAAATCCCGGTGCGCGTCCGTATCCGTTCGACCCGTCCGCCGCGCCCCGCGATCATCCGCCCTACCGGCTCTGCCCGCGCCGAGGTCGAACTGCTGGACCCCGAAGAAGGCGTCAGCCCCGGACAGGCTTGCGTGTTCTACGCGCCCGAAGGCTCGCGCGTTCTGGGTGGCGGCTGGATCAGCTTGCGACGGCGGAAAGCAGCCTGATCCGCTCGATCATCGCGCGCAGCCCGTTCGACCGCTGCGAGGACAGGTTTTCCTCAAGCCCCAGCCGGGCCAGTTGCGCATGTGCGTCGATCCCCGCCACCTCGGCCAGCGGAACCCCGGAATACAGCGCATGCAGAACCGCGATCAGCCCGCGCACGATCATCGCATCGCTTTCGCCCTGAAAGTCGAACACGCCACCTTCGCTTCGCGGCATGATCCAGACCTGACTGGCACAGCCGTCCACTTTCGTCGCGGGCACGCACAGCGCAGGGTCCATCGCCGGCATGGCCTTGCCCAGTTCGATGACGTGTCGGTAACGATCTTCCCAGTCATCCAGAAAGGCAAAGGTTTCGGCGATGTCTTCAAAGGCAGGGGTGGCCATGGTGGGTTCCTTTCGCGCCCAAGGGTTAGCGCGGGCGCAGGCCGAGGTCAAAGAGGCTTTCGCCCTGCCCCGCTTTCCCCTAACACTTGGCCGGAACGACGAGGGCTTGCCATGATGAAACAGACCGCGCCATTGCTGATTGTCACGCTGCTCGTCGCTGGATGCGGGCGGCTGGGGGACAGTGCCGGGGCGCTGAACCCGACGCGTTGGTTCGGCGGCGGCGGATCTTCGGCGCGCACGACAACGCTGGAACCCGATGGCGGCTATCGCAGCACAGCTCCCGCCCGCCCCGGCATCGCCCAGGTGACCGGCGCAAGCTGGCAGCCCACCAGCGAAGGCCGTCTGCTGATCGCCACCGGCATGGCGCTGACGAAAGGCTATTGGCGCGTGGCGCTTGTCGCCGAAACGCCCGACCCGACCGGCCGCCTGCGCCCCGACACCGATGGCGTGCTGCGCCTGCGCATGGTGGCCGAGCCGCCCGCAACTGGCGACCCCGCCGCGCAGATGCCCGCCAATCCCGCCGTGGACACGATCACCACCGCCGTCGCCATCCCGAACGCCACCCTCGCCCGCTTGCGGCAGGTCACCATCTCGGGCGCAAACAACGCCGTGACGCTGAACCGCTGAACGGTTGCGCCGCGCCGCGCCCCGCGCTAAGGCAAGCCGTCGGAGGCGTGGCAGAGTGGTTGAATGCACCGGTCTTGAAAACCGACGTGGGTCAACGCCCACCGTGGGTTCGAATCCCACCGCCTCCGCCACTTTCAAGTTGCGAACCTGCCACGAGGCCCCAGTGCGGGTCTTTTTTCTTTTTATCTCAAAGGAATTTGGCGGCTGGGTCCGCCCCGCGGAGACTGCTGCCACGGCCGATATTGGTCTCTGAACGGTCCGCGTCTCTCTTCGAGCGCCCTGCCGGAAAATCAGGGCGGCACCGAAATTCGTCGGGTTTTCAGTCAATTGAGCAAGCACTCATGCTGGCGCGTTGTCGCGGATATGAGCGCCAGGCTGACGCACGGAGACACTCGGGGGCGGCGAAGCTCTGCGGCTCGATGCGCGGACGTGCGTGCTCACAAGGGTTGGCTGTTGGCGGTGCATCGGAAGTCTCTGATGACAAAAGGACTTCTCCCCTCTAGCCTGGCGCGATGTCGAACGGGCCCTGGACGGATGAAGAGAACGACCTGATCGTCGCGGACTACTTCGCGATGCTCGCCGACGACATTGCCGGGCGCCGATACAGCAAGACGGAGCACCGCCGGGCACTCCTTCCACTGCTGAATGACAGGTCCGAGGGTTCGGTCGAGTTCAAGCACCAGAACATCAGTGCGGTGCTGAAGGGGCTCGGCGAGGACTGGATTCCCGGCTACAAGCCGGCGTTCAACTTCCAGATGACGCTGGCCGATGCGGTGGCGCGCTGGCTCGCCTTCCATCCCGACTGGCTCGTCCGGATGCCGGGCATGCGTCCGGTCACCGGCCTACAGGAGGCCGCGCGGCTCTGGATCGGCCCACCTCCCACGCTGTCCAACCAGCCACCGCCGCAGGAGCTGGAGCAGATGCTGCACATCGCCCGCAAATTCGATGTCGCGGGCCGGGACGAGCGAAACCGCGCGCTCGGTCGCGCGGGCGAGGAACGTGTGCTGGCGCATGAGCGGGCTTCGCTTCAGGCCGTGGGGCGTGAGGATCTGGCGCGGAAGGTACGCTGGGTGTCGGAAGAAGATGGCGACGGCGCAGGTTATGATATCGAGAGCTTCGCACCGGATGGGCGGTCCCGCCTGATCGAGGTGAAGACGACGAACGGATGGGAACGCACGCCGTTCCTGATCACCTGCAACGAACTGGCTGTGGCCGAGGAACGCCGGTCGGAATGGCGCCTGTTCCGACTCTGGAACTTCTCGCGCGAGCCGAAGGCATTCGAACTCCACCCGCCGCTCGATGCCCATGTCGCTCTCACCGCGACGACGTTCCAGGCGAGCTTTCACTGACGATCAGCCGAACACCTTATTGGCTTGCTCTGGCCACGGCGCGGCAGTTGCTTCCACGAGGGACATGAGGCTGACCGCCGGAGACTCCCGGCCGCAGGTCAGGCGTTTGAGGACGGTGGGCGACAGATAGGCCAATCGCAACTGGCGACTGACATGCCGCTCTGCCAGACCGACAGCCTTGGCGAGATCATGGACGGTGGCGAACTCGCCGGCTTCCATGCGGCGACGCCAACTCCACGCCCGGCCGATGGCGCGCAGGACGTGAGGATCGGGAGTACGGTCCTCGCTCGGGCGATAATCCACCGGCGGCAGGAGTTTCGGCCGCCCGTTCTTCTTTCGCACCTTCAGCGGGATCAGCACCCTGATCGTGTCATTGGCTTGTGTCATTACTCAGCAGCCTCCATGCGAGCGGGTGCGATCATCTCGCGGATGACCCCACCGATTCCTTCGGCCCGGACATCGACCGCGAGCCCGTCAGCGGTCACGGTGACGCGCCGGACGAGCAACTGAATGATCCGCGCTTGTTCCGCAGGAAAGAGCTGGTTCCAGAGCGCACCGAAATCGTTCAACGCAGCGACGACCTCCGCTTCTCGGACCTGCGGGCCGTCCTGCTGCAAGGCGGCGAGAACCTTCGTCACCACCTCGGGTGTCTGCGCGATACGACGGACTTCCGTCACCACCGCGTCCTCGACCATGCCCGCCGGAAGCCGCGACGGCACTTCGGATTCGCCACCCTCGCGGTTCCGGATCACATCCATCGAGACATAGTAGCGGTAGAGCCTGGTTCCCTTGCGCGTGGCCGTCGGCGTCATGGCTGCGCCAGTTTCGCTGAAGATCAGGCCCTTGAGCAGTGCGGGTGTCTGCATTCGGCTGTTGTTCGCGCGCTTGCGCGGGCTCTCCTGCAAAATGGCGTGGACGTGGTTCCAGAGCTCGGCATCGATGATGGCTTCATGCTCGCCGGGATATGCCTTCCCTTTGTGGACGGCTTCACCTCGATAAACGCGGTTATTCAGCAAACGGTAGAGGTAGCCCTTGTCGACCAGCGTCCCTTGCTTGTTTCGGAACCCCTGCGCACGCAGTTCGCGGGCCAGCGTCGTCGCCGAACCGAGTTCGACGAAGCGTTCGAAGATGCGGCGCACAGCGGCAGCCTCGGCTGGGTTGATCACCAGCTTGCGATCCTGAACATCGTAGCCGAAAGGCACATAGCCGCCCATCCAGATCCCGCGCTTCCGCGACGCCGCCACCTTGTCGCGGATCCGCTCGCCGATCACCTCGCGCTCGAACTGGGCGAAGCTGAGCAGGATGTTCAGCGTGAGCCGTCCCATGGACGTGGTGGTGTTGAACGATTGCGTGACGCTCACGAACGTTACTGCGTTTCGATCGAACACCTCGACCAACTTCGAGAAGTCCATCAGCGAGCGCGAGAGACGGTCGATCTTGTAGACGACCACGACGTCGATAAGCCCGTCCTCGATGTCGGCGAGCAGCCGCTTCAGCCCCGGGCGATCGAGGGTGCCGCCGGAGAAGCCGCCGTCGTCATATCGCTCCCTGATCGTGGCCCAGCCTTCCGACCTCTGGCTGGCGACATAGGCCTCGCAGGATTCTCGCTGGGCATCGAGGCTGTTGAATTCCATGTCGAGCCCTTCCTCGCTCGACTTCCGGGTATAGATGGCGCAACGGAGGCGGCGTTTCGGGTTGACCATGCTCTCCATCAGGCACCCTCCCGCTCACGCAGGCCGAAGAAGCGGTAACCATTCCAGCGGGTGCCGGTGATCTCCCGAGCCACGGCAGAAAGAGAGCGGAACCAGCGGCCCTGCCATTCGAGGCCGTCGTTCATGACCGTCACGGTGTGCTCGATCCCGTTCCATTCACGAACGAGTCGGGTTCCCGTGACAGGATTGCGCGGATCCGCAATCTGGTTCCTGCCGCGCCCGATGCCTTCCACCTCGTCCGCCAGCAGGTCGAGCATTCGCCTGGTGTCACGGTCCGGGCCGCCGTAGGCCAACTCCTGGATGCGATGACCGATGCGCAGTTCGAGAAAGGCACGGCTGTTGTTCGGAGCGGCCCCGCCGAACAGGGCCTGCCAATCGATCTTCAGTTCTTTCACCGATTTGGCCTTCAGCGCCGTCAGCCGGGCGAGCACCGTTCCGTCGACCTCGGCGCTCATGCCGGGGGTCTGCGCCACCATCCTCTTGTCATGCTTCATGAATTCCTCCGATGCGGATGCGTTTTCCGCGACGAGCACCGCTCTTTCGGGGGCGGAAGTCCACAAAACAGTCTCCGGGTTCGGCAGATAAAGAACTTGCCTTCCCTGCTTCGAGCCGAACCACGCCGGCGGCCAGAATCCGACCGATCTCGGCGAGTCGGTCCCCCGGTGACATGCGCTCCGGACTCAAGGGATTTGCGCCCGCGAGCGGGCTGTCGAAATGGCTGGACATGGTGATGGTTCGCGATCTGGGTGCTGCCCAAACCGTATCGCAAAATCAGAAAAATACAAGTATTTCAATGGATTGTGGACATTCTACGCTGCTTCGCACGCCCGCGAAAATCTGCGCGACGTGGATCTTGCGAGAACCATCCCAACGAGCAGGGCAATCAGGGATCCCGGCGAATCAGTCTGCGCGCCCGCCCATGAACCTGTCGTAGGTGTCGAGTGTCGCCTCTTCATCGAGATCGGCCATTTCCCATCTCGATGGTGCGTGGTCGGGATAGAGCAGCAGAGAGATCGCCATCTCGTTGCTCGGAGAAAAGACCGTCATCTCCCGGACCGGCTCGGTGCCGAGCCATACGCCTGGCGCGTGCAGGATACCGTGCCGCCCGGTATCCGCATCGACCTCCCGCGCTGCAAGCGACCCGGCCGGCAATGCGATCACGGTCTGGCGGGCAGCGTAGTAGATCCGAGACCGGATGAGCGGACCGCTGGACCACGCCCAGTCGATGAAGCCGTCCTTGCTGACCACGATCATGGCCCGCTTGTCGGTGATGGTGAGCCATTTGAGGATCGCGGCGGTGAGCGATACCGCATAGCGATCGGCAAGCTCGGTCATGGTGTCGATGTCGACGTCCCGCCCTCTGATCTGTGCGCGGAAATCGTCGAGCGGCATCAGAAGGTAGGACGCGAAGGTGTTGGCCTCCGCCTCGATGGCGCCGCGCTCGGCGCTCCAGTCGGCCATGTTGCGGCTCGAGCACTGAAGTCCGCGAGGATGGGCGTGGCGGTGCAGCAGATAGTGACCGAGCTCATGGGCCAGCGTGAAATTCCGCCGACCGGGTGACCTGATCGTGTCGTTGTAGACGATTCCCCATTCGCCCGAGCCGTTCGGATGTGGCAGCAACATGCCCTCGACGCCCTTCGACAGCGCGGTTCCTTCCACCATGGTGATCGGCGCGTCCGGGAAAACCTGCCGCGAAAAGTCCTTGGCGACCGCTGCCACGTCGATCGGGAAGCGCGGCAGTCCATGAGCCTGCTGGACGGCCGAGATCAATTGCGTGAGGCGGATCGCCCAGCCTTGCGGGGTCGTCGGGAAGCTCAATCCTTCTTCCCCCAGAGATCGATCATCTGGCTGATCTTCTCCTGATCCTCGGTGGTCAGCTTGCTGAACCTGCGGAAGAAGGCTTCCTTCAGCACTTCATCACCCGGTTCGGCGCTGTCATCGAGGAGATAGTCGGTGGTGACGGACAGGGCCTGCGCAATGCGGGTCAGTTTTTCGGCCGATGGTTTTCGTGTGTCGCGGTTTTCGAGCTCCCAGATATAGCTCTTGCTGGAGTCCGTCAGCTCGGCGAGCTTGTCGAGGGAGTAACCCTTTTCCTGCCGATGGCGCTTGATCTTTGCGCCGAGGGACGTGGTCATCTGATCTTCCTTGCCTGCCTTCGTGGATGGGATGGCGTGTTCGGTATGCCGAACAAAAAAGGTTCGCGCAAGTAGACAGCCCGTGATGTTCGATATATATCGAACGACAGCGTATCGCTGCGCACCGATTCTCTCTCCTCCTCCGGCCAGGAAAGGGCCCTCCATGACGTCGATCGCCTCCTTCTTCCGCAAGACCCCGGTAACCCGCCTGCAGGACTACTTCGCCGCATGCGCATTCACCTCGCTGCCGCACGTCGATTGGACGATGCCCGAGGCGGAGGTCGTCGAGCCGTTGATCAAGGCGGTGGACGCCATGAACGAGGATGAGCGCCAGCGCGTCATTCTCGATGCGGGCCGCGTCGCGGCATTGGCCGATGAGCCCGGTCAGACCGCGCTCCAGAACGTGGTGGTCGACCGGGCGACGTTCGATACGCTCGAGGGAGCGAACAACCGTTCGCTCTGGGTGTTCCTGAATGAGAATGATCGGTTCCGTCTTGCCGAGGAGGTTCGCTACAACGATGAGCGCCGCCGCGGGCGCTCGTGGAACGGCTTCGAAGTCGAAAAGGACCGCTCGGTCCGGAAGGACCCCATCTCGGTGGCGGCTTTCACAGCGGCGATCCGGGAACGGTTCGAGACTCCCAATGTCCATGTGGACATCTTCGACCGGCACCGTGTCATCCTCGATGACCAGGAGTGCGAACTCGTTCAGGTGGCGATCTATCGGGAGGGCCGCCCCGAGGACATGCTGGGCTTCGATACCAACAGCAAGCTCGCCCGGCGCATCGTGCGGCCGGTCTTCGAAGCGGCGCTGACCTACGAAGCGGCCACGGGCGTGATCGAGGTCGTCGCCAACACGCGCGAGGATCGGGTGGACCTGACCCGGTTCATGGCGCGGGACCTGCTCGGTATCGAGTTCGCCGAGAAGCACATCCCCCTTCGCGAGTACGACCTGAGCGTCCTGCTGAAGCCGTTCGATTTCCCGACCGACATGGCGGACGGGATCGAGGGTGTCACGGTGAAGGAGCTGCGCTTCATGGATCTCGGCGATCCCAAGGAGCGTGTCACGCTGGAATCGATGTCGGGTGCCGAACGCACGATCTGGGAGATGGCCAACCACCGGATCGGGCTGGATCTCGGTGGCGGGTCCGGGAGCTTGCACGCACCGGGGCTCTTCGGCGAGGCTCCGGAGTGGCTGATCACCCGTGCACGTTTCACCATCAAGTTTCGGCCCGGGCCCGATGGTGGGCGCGGCAAATCCCTGACGCTCACCGTCACCATGCCGCATGGCTGCAACCTCAAGGACATGACGCCGCAGGAGCGCCTGATCGGCGAGAAATACCTGCGGCGGTGGGGCATCCTGAAGGATGACAGCGATGTCGGCGACCTCATTGAATAAGGCCGCCATCGACCTGCTGTTCAAAGTGCTGGAAGCTCGCGGCACGCAGATCGCGGGCGCCACTCTCACCGAGTATTTTCCGCGAGCGGCGGAAACACTGCTCGCTTCCGGTCTGCTGGCGGCACGCGGACAGGTTCCTGTGGTCGCGGCGATGGATGCCCACGAGGATGAACCCATCCCCGCAGTCTGGTCCCCCGAGCGCAAGGCGTTCGGTTATCTCAACAGCGTTGGCCGCTGGATCGAAATCGAGGAAGGTGCGATCTCTGCCTATCAGGTCGATCACGCTCGCATGTTCGCGGCAATGCTCATGCCGTTCGAGCGGCAGGGATCCGCGAAGATCACCCCGCTGATTCCCGAGCATCTCTGGGACATCGGTTCGATCAGGATGGCCGGGGCCAGCACGGCAGTGCCCGTCTGGTTCGGTCGCCGCCTTGGCGATCCCCACGTCTGGTCCCAGGTCGGCGTCCTTGTGGGTCGACGGCCGGCAACCGAGAGGCGCATCATTCTCACCTCGACCCGCGGTGACCGTCTGCCTGCGGCGCCGGACCGTAGGCATGCCCTGGTTGCGGTCGAGGACGTGTTGGAGACGCCGGATCGGCTGACGATATCTCCGAGAGTTCTTGCCGCGCGGGTCTATCCAGAACAGGTGCAACGGCGATACCCGATCGACCATTCCGACGACTTCGGTATCGTCTGGCTCAAGGACGAGACGTTCGAATTTCGCGGCGACAAGCATCGCAAGCTCCTCGAGCAGCTGTTCGACGCCCATTGGGCGGGGAAACCAGTGCTGCGTGTCATCGTGGCACTCGCGGAGGCCGGGTTCTCGGACAAGACGAACAGCCTGTCGAAAGCGTTCAGCGGGCGAGACGACTGGCAGAAGTTCATCCGACAATCTGAAGGGAATTGCTGGATCGAGGTCTGATCCAAGCCATTGGATTTCATGAGTAAGGCCGTCCGAAAGGGCGGCCTTTTCGCATTTCCGGGGTACCTACCGTTTCCCCTACCGCTGCCCTTCCGAAGCCCTACCAGCCCCTCTGCGATCTTCACTCCCGCAGGTTTTCGCACAAACCCGAAGGAGGTTCAGATGGCGCTCAGGCACCTGTCGCAGATCGAGCTGGCAGCTCGCTGGAACATTTCCCACCGCACGCTGGAGCGTTGGCGGTGGACGGGCGAAGGCCCGAAATTCATCAAACTCGGTGGTCGGGTCATCTACCGCCTCGAGGACGTCGAGGCCTTCGAGGCCGAACAGGTCCGCGGGTCGGAAGCCGAACCCCAGCGCCCGATGTCGGCGTGAGGGAGGTGGAGACGATGATCCCCAACCGCCTCACGCTCGACGACCTGCGCACCTTGCAGATCCGCGAAATCGCGGCGTTGTCGGCCGAACAGCTCGCGTGGTTGCATGACGAAGCCGCCGGGCAGCTGCGTGCCGCGAAAACCCTCTGCGACTGGCTCGATGGGGCTATCGCTCTGAAATACGGCGACCGGGCGACGGAAGCGCGCCGGGCCGAGGGCAAAGATACCGGCACGATCCGCTTCGAGGACGGCACAGTGACCGTCATCGCCGACCTGCCCAAGCGCGTCGATTGGGACCAGACGAAGCTCGCGGCGCTCGTCGAGCGCATCAAGGCTGATGGCGGGGATCCCGCCGAATATGTCGACATCTCCTTCGATGTTGCCGAGCGCAAGTATTCCGCCTGGCCCGCGCATATCCGCACGGCCTTCGAGGGCGCGCGCACGGTTCGGACCGGCAAGCCGCGCTTCCGCTTCTCCCCGAACGATGAGGTGACGAAATGACCGCCCAGCACAAGCTGGGCAAGCTGCGTGAGCGCCATTACGGCCTCGACAAGCTGCCCGAAACCGTCCGGATCCCCGCCCTTGGCAACCGTCGCGATGAAACCGTCAAGCCGGTCGAGACCGCGACGGTCGACGATCTGGCCTTCGCTCTCCTCGGCCTGAACGAGCGGGCATCCGCGCTCTATCGCGAGATCGACGCGCTGCGCACCGTTCACGACGAGGCGCGCAAGGCCGGTGCGCTCGGCTCGGACATCGCGATCGACGCGCTGATCGCCGAGACGGGAGGGAAGTGATGGCCCTTCCCATCATCGGCGCCGATGAGCGCCTCGCGCAGCGCAAGGGGATCAAGGGTGTCATCTTCGGCCGGTCGGGCATCGGCAAGACGTCGCTGCTCTGGACGCTGAACGCCTCGACCACACTCTTCCTCGACCTCGAGGCCGGCGATCTCGCGGTCGAGGGGCTGGAGATCGACACGCTGCGGCCCCGCACTTGGAAGGAATGCCGCGATTTCGCGGTGTTCATCGGCGGGCCGAACCCGGCGTTGCGCGAGGACCAACCCTACAGCCAGGCGCATTTCGACGAGGTCTGCGCCCGCTACGGCGATCCGGCGGTGATCGGGAAGTACGAGACCGTCTTCATCGACTCGATCACCGTGGCGGGGCGGCTCTGCTTCCAGTGGTGCCGCGGCCAGCCCGAGGCCACGTCGGAGAAGACCGGCAAGCCCGATATCCGCGGCGCCTACGGTCTGCACGGCCGCGAGATGATCGCCTGGCTGACCCATTTGCAGCACACGCGCGGCAAGCATGTCTGGTTCGTCGGGATCCTCGACGAGAAGCTCGACGACTTCAACCGCAAGGTCTTCCAGCCGCAGATCGACGGATCGAAGACCGGGCTCGAGCTGCCGGGGATCGTCGATCAGGTCATCACCATGGCCGACATCACCGACCCGGGAGGCCAGCCGCAGCGCGCCTTCGTCTGCCAGACGCTGAACCCCTGGCTCTATCCGGCCAAAGACCGCTCGGGCCGCCTCGAGATCGTCGAGGCGCCGCATCTCGGCCGCCTCATGGAGAAGATCCAGCGCCCCGCGCGCCCGGCGTCCGAGCGCCTGTCCTGGCCGCCGGTGGTCCCGGCCGATCCCGCGGCCGAGGCGCCATCCCACGCTCAATCCACCCTCCAGAACTGAAAGGAGCCGCGCAATGTCCGGACCCTGGAACGACTTCAACTCCGCGCAATCGAACACCAACGTCATCCCGAAAGGCACGCTCGCCAAGGTGCGCTTGACGCTGCGTCCCGGCGGCTTCGACGATCCCTCGCAGGGCTGGACCGGCGGCTGGGCGCGTCGTGCCACCACCGGCGCCGTCTATCTCGACGCCGAATACACCGTTCTCGAAGGACCCTATGCCCGGCGCAAGATCTGGTCGCTGATCGGCCTCTACAGCCCGAAGGGCCCGGACTGGGCCAACATGGGTCGCGGCCTGATCCGCGGAATCCTGAACTCCGCGCGCGGCGTGTCCGACAAGGATAACTCGCCCGAGGCGCAGGCCCGCCGCCGGATCAACGGCTTCGGCGATCTCGACGGGGTCGAGTTCATCGCCCGCATCGACATCGGTCAGGACACCAACGGCGAGGACAAGAACGAGATCCGCGCCGCGGTCACCCCCGATCACCGCGACTACGCCGCGCTGATGGGCACGGTCGCGCCGCAGCTCGCGGCCACCCCCGCGCAGGGCCTCGCCCCGCAGCAGCCCGCGACGTCCTCCCAGCCCGGCCAGCCCGCTTCCGCCCCCGGCGTCGCCGGTCGGCCGAGCTGGGCGCAGTAAGGAGGAGACCGGCCATGCGCCTGCGCCCCCGCCAGAAGACCTTCGTCGAGCGCAGCGTGGCTGCGCTCGCCTCCCGCAGCAACACGTTGAGCGTGGCGCCCACCGGCGCGGGCAAGACCATCATGCTCTCCGCGGTCACCGGCGAGATGATCGGCGACGGCGCGAAGGCCTGCGTGCTGGCGCATCGCGATGAGCTGACGGCGCAGAACCGCGCCAAGTTCCAGCGCGTGGTGCCGGGCGTCGCCACCTCGGTGATCGATGCGACGGAAAAGTCCTGGGGCGGCCAGGTCGCCTTCGCCATGGTGCCGACGCTGGCGCGGGCCTCGAACCTCGCCGACATGCCGCGCCTCGACCTGCTGGTCGTGGATGAGGCGCACCATGCCGTCGCCGACAGCTACCGGCGCATCATCGACCGGGTGCGCGAGGCCAATCCCGATGCCCGGATCTTCGGGGTTACGGCGACGCCGAACCGGGGCGACAGGAAGGGGCTGCGAGAAGTCTTCGACAATGTCGCCGACCAGGTGCGTTTGGGCGAACTGATCGCCTCGGGCCATCTGGTGCCGCCGCGCACCTTCGTCATCGACGTGGGCGTGCAGGACGAGTTGCGCTCCGTCCGCAAGACGATGTCGGATTTCGACATGACCGAGGTGGCGGGCATCATGGACCGCGCCCCCGTCACGGATGAGGTGATCCGGCACTGGAAGGAGAAGGCGGGCGACCGGCAGACCGTGGTGTTCTGTTCCACCGTCGCCCACGCCGAACACGTCAGCGAGGCGTTCCGGGCGGCAGGCGTTTCCGCCGCGCTGGTCCACGGCGATCTGACGGCCGAGACCCGCAAGGCGATCCTCGCCGATTATGCGGCGGGCGACATCCGCGTCGTCGTCAACGTGGCCGTGCTGACCGAGGGCTGGGATCACCCGCCCACCTCCTGCGTCGTGCTGCTGCGCCCCAGCTCCTACAAGTCCACCATGATCCAGATGGTCGGGCGCGGCCTGCGCACCGTCGATCCCGAGGAACATCCCGGCATCGTCAAGACGGACTGCATCGTGCTGGACTTCGGCACCTCCAGCCTGATCCACGGCACGCTGGAACAGGATGTCGATCTCGACGGCAAGATCGCATCGGGCGAAGCACCGACGAAGACCTGTCCTGCCTGTGAGGCGGAGATTCCGCTGGCCGTCACCGAATGCCCGCTCTGCGGCGAGGCGTTCCCGCGCGAAGATCCTGGCGCGGGCGAAGGTGGTGGCACCGCGCCGCTCTCCGGCTTCATGATGACCGAGATCGATCTCCTGAAGCGGTCCAGCTTCGCATGGGTCGATCTCTTCGGCACGGACGATGCGCTGATGGCCACCGGCTTCACGGCCTGGGGCGGCATCTTCTGGTTGGACGGGGTCTGGTACGCGATCGGCGGGGCGAAGGGGGAACGCCCGCGACTGCTGGGCGTGGGCGAGCGCACGGTCTGCCTCGCGCAGGCGGACGACTGGCTCAACACCCACGAGAGCGACGAGAGCGCCTTCAAGACCCGCTCCTGGCTGCGTCAGCCGCCGACGGAAAAGCAGCTGCAATACCTGCCGCCCGAGTGCCGGCACGACTTCGGCCTGACGCGCTATCGCGCCTCGGCGCTGATGACCTTCGGCTTCAACAAACGCGCCGTCCGCCAGTTGATCGACGCGGCGGCCGCTCCCGAACGGAGGGCGGCATGATCCATGACCCCTTTCACTACCATCACGGCCGAGGACCGGCGGCGACTCTGGCATCCGCGTGGGACGCTCTGTGCCGTCTGCCGGCAACCCACCCATGGTTTTGGCTGGTCCGATCCGTTCCGGTCGAAGCAGCCCCGGCCCTCGGTCTGGTTCTGCTCGATGTCCTGCCAGGGTTTCTGGACGCGCTTGGCGCGGCGGCGTGTCGCCATGGTTGACCTGACCGAGGAGGAACGTGCCGCCATCACCGCCACGATGAAACGTGTGGCGCTGCTGATGGACGAGATCGGCTGGGCGACCCCGCTCGCCGATCTGACCGAGGCGCAAGTGCGCGCGCTGATCGAGGAGGCCGTCGAGGGCTTCCGCGAGGCCATGTCCGACATCGCCCGGGCGCAGACGCCGGAGGTGCCGTTCTGATGCTGGATTTCAACCACCGCCCCAGCTTCGCAGACCGGGTCAATGTCGCTGTAGATCAGGCGCTGACCGCCGATCAGGCGACGCGCCCGTTGCGCGACTATCTCGGGGGCTCGCGCCTCGGCCATGCCTGCGAGCGCGCCCTGCAGTTCGAGCTCACCGCCACGCCGAAGGACGATGGCCAGGAGTTCACCGGCCAGGCGTTGCGCATCTTCGCCATCGGCCATGCGCTGGAGGATTTGGCGGTGGTCTGGCTGCGGAGCGCGGGCTTCGATCTCTACACGCGCAAGGGCCACCGGCCCGATGGTGGCCAGTTCGGCTTCTCGGTCGCGGGCGGGCGCATCCGCGGCCATGTCGATGGCATCATCGCCGCCGGCCCCGAGGGCTTCGGTCTCGCCGTTCCCGCGCTATGGGAATGCAAGACCATGAACGCGAAGAACTGGCGCACCTGCGTTAAGGACGGCGTGACGAAGTCGAAGCCGGTCTACGCCGCTCAGATCGCGCTCTACCAGGCCTACATGGAAGGGACCGTCCCCGGCATCTCGGCCGCGCCCGCAGTGTTCACCGCGATCAACAAGGACACCGCCGAGCTTCATCACGAACTGGTTCCGTTCGATGCCGATCTCGCGCAGCGCATGTCGGATCGCGGCGTGCGGATCCTGCAGGCGACCGACGCGGGCGAGTTGCTGCCGCGCATCGCCGCCAATCGCGACTTCTTCGAATGCCGCTTCTGCCCGTGGGCCGAGCGCTGCTGGAGCCTGCCAGCATGAGCGACGACAACATCGTCCACTTCAACCCCTGGCGGGATTTCAACGACGCTCCTCCGCTGCCCGATCCCTTCGCGGTCGAACCGGATGCGAGCCAGATCGCCTGCTTCGTCGACGTGGTCTTCGGCTACTGCGAGGGTCTGATCCCGGTTCGCGGCTTCGTCGACAAGGGTCAGGGCAAGGACGGCCGCCCGCACAACATCTGGATCGAGGCGGACGCCACGGCGCCCGAGAAGCTCGCGACCTTCGCGGGCTGGGCTGCGCGAGAAGGCGCCGCGGTCTATGTCATCCCCGGCACGGTCACGGAGACCGGTCAGGCTCGCGCCGCCGACGTGATGCAGATGCAGAGCATCGTGGTCGATCTCGACTCGGGCGACATCCCTGCCAAGCTCGATCACCTCGTCCACCATCTCGGCCGTCCGACGCTGATCGTCGAGAGCGGCGGGCGCACGCCCGAGGGCGCGACCAAGCTCCATGTCTGGTGGCAACTGACCGAGCCCGCGGAAGGCGCGGACCTCGCGCTGCTCTGCCAGCTTCGCGGCGAGATCGCGCTGAAAGTCGGCGGCGACACGCATTTCCGCTCGGCCCACCAGCCCATCCGCGTCCCCGGCACCGTCTATCACAAGGGCGGGCTGACCCGGCTCGTGCAGATCCGCGAGGCGACCGGGATGGAGGTCGATCTCCCCGAGATGGCCGAGCGCGTCGCCGACATGCCGCCCATGCCCGGCGTCGGCATGGGCACAGCCGAGCCGCGCCAGAAACCCGTCATCGACGAAGTCCTCGTGACCCCGGTCCACGAAGGTGGCGCGGACGACTGGTCCCGTTTCGAGGGCGCCTCGGCCGCCATCGGCTATTTCCTGCGCCTCGTCCATGAGGGTCGGATGTCGATGGACGAGGGCTGGACGGCGATCTGCGGCTACAACGCCGCGATGCTGTGTCCGTCCTGGCCGCTCGACCGGCTGAAGCGCGAGACGAACCGCCTGTGGGAGTTGCACATCAAGCGGCAAGGGCCGCCGCTCCTTCGCCTCGACAGTGCGATGACGGCGTCGGCCGATCTTCCGACCTTCAGTCTCGGCGCGCTGCTCGATGATACGAGCCCGATGCCCGAGGACATCATCGGTCCCCGCGTCCTGACCCCAGGCGGGCTCCTCGTGCTGGGCGGCGCGCCCAAGGTCGGCAAGAGCGACTTCCTGATCTCCTGGCTCGTGCACATGGCGGCAGGCGTGCCCTTCCTCGGCTTCACGCCGCCCCGGCCGCTCGGCGTGTTCTATCTGCAGGCCGAAATCCAGTATCACTACCTGCGCGAGCGCATGCAGCAGATCGCGCTGCCCGCCACCGTGATCGCCGCCGCGCGCGATACCTTCATTGCCACGCCGAAACTCAGGCTGCTCCTCGATGCGAAGGGCGTCGCCCGCGTCGCCGAGGCGATCCAGGCGGCATTTCCCGACGCGCCGCCCGACATCATCGTCATCGATCCGATCCGCAACCTCTTCGACGGCGGCCCCGACGGCGGCGGCGAGAACGACAACGCCGCCATGATGTTCTTCCTGAAGGACCGGGTGGAGTCCCTGCGCGAGGCGATCAATCCGGAGGCGGGCGTCATCCTCGCCCACCACACGCGCAAGGCCACCAGGCAACAGGTCAAGGACGATCCCTTCCTCGCTCTTTCCGGCGCCAGCGCGCTGCGCGGTTTCTACACCACCGGCCTGTTGATGCACCTTCCCGACGAGGACAGCTCCGTCCGCAGGCTCGAGATCGAGCTGCGCAACGGACCTGCGCTACCGGAAAAGCTGATCGACAAGGTGAAGGGCGAATGGGTCGAGCTGAACCCGATGAACGAGCGCCTTGTGCGCAAGGAGGTCGGTGCCAGGTTCGATGCCGAACGTCTGCGCAAGCATGACGTCATTCTCGGCATGTTGCTGGACGAGGCGGCCAGCGAACGCCTCTACACCGTGATGCAGTTCGCGGAAAAGTTCGAGAACCGGGGTGGTCTGGGCAGCAAGCACACCATCCGCGAGCGCCTCAGCGTGCTGGCGACCAAGGGCTTCGTGAAGTTCCTGCGCGATCCCTCGGGGTTCGGCTTCCCCGTCACCCGATCGCGGTTCGGCTATCTCTGCGTCCAGGGCATGCAGTTCGGCGCGCCCGTCGAGCATGTCGATCCGGCCACCGGCGAGGTCACCACAACCGACCGTCCGGTCCTGCCCAGCCACTTCAAATGCCCCCAATCCGGGCTCTGCCTTCAGGTCGAAAACCCCTCTGTCTGGGTCTACCCGGACGGGCTCGAAGACGACCTTACTCATATGAGTGAGGCCTGACTCATATGTCTTCAACAACTCTGTTCTCAACAAAATCAACAGGTTGCGGGAAAACAAGACGTTGGCCCCGAACTCATGCCCGAAGACTTCATGAAGTCTTGTTCCGCAATGAAATCAGCCTCTTGGCTGTCACGGAACAGTCAGGTGCCAAACCCCCATACTACGTATGGGGCGGCCACCCGTCAGGGTTGGCCTCGCCCTCATACATCGCGGGGCCTCGCGCGCCTCCTGTCTGGCCTCTCGCCCCCGATCCGACGACGGCGGCCCCGTACCGCCAAGCACCAGACCGCCGTCGTCTTCCACCACCACAAGCCACCGGCAAAGGAGGCCCATCATGGCTCAGCCGACTCTGATCCCGAATTCCGACGGCGCAAGGTTTGAATCGCTGCCGCTCGCCACGCCCTACAACCGCTGCATCCTTGCGCTCGACCTCGGCACCTCGACCGGCTGGGCGCTGCGTGGCCACGACGGTCTGATCACCAGCGGCACCGTCTCGCTTCGTCCCGGCCGCTTCGATGGCGGCGGCATGCGTTATCTGCGCTTCACCAACTGGCTGACCGAGATCGATCGGCTGTCCGGCCCCATCGCGGCGATCTGGTTCGAGGAGGTCCGCCGCCACGCCGGCACCGACGCGAGCCACATCTACGGCGGGCTCATGGCGACGCTGACCGCATGGGCCGAACTGCGGGGCGTGCCCTACGAGGGCGTGCCGGTCGGCACGATCAAGCGTCACGCAACGGCCAGGGGTAATGCCGACAAGGCCGCGATGATCGCCGCCGCCCGCGCCCGCGGCTTCAGCCCCGCCGACGACAACGAGGCGGACGCCATCGCGATCCTGCTCTGGGCGATCGAGACGAACGGGGGTGTCGCATGAGGTGGCATCCCAAAGGCTACGGCGGCGAACGCCGGGATCCCGAGCAGGTCAAGCGCGAGGGCTGGCAGGAACAGGGCGTCCTTGCGGTCTCCGCCGATGATGACCGTCTCACCTGGCCCGAGCGTGAGCTGATCCGGCAGTTGGGCGAGAAGCTCTACGGCCCGCGCCCCTCGGAAAGGGAGGCACGCCATGGCTGACCGCATCTGGACCGCCGACGATGTCGCCGACCATTTCGAGGAGGCGTTCCGCACCCTGCGCAAGTTGCCGCCGGTGAAGGTGCAGGGCTATTTCAACACCTGGCCGGAGATCGTGCGGACGAGTCGCGAGATCGCCTTCATGGAGCCCGAGCCGATGCGCGTCTGGCCCTCTGCCGCCGCGATCACGCGGCTCGAGCAGACCTTCGACTGGGTGCTCTGGATCGAGGAAGCCGAGCGCAAGCTGGTCTGGTCTCGCGCGGCCCGCGTGCCGTGGAAGCAGATCAGCGGCGAGCTGGGTTGCGACCGCACGACCGCCTGGCGGCGCTGGCAGCTCGCGCTGACCAAGATCGCGGCGCGGCTGAATGCGCAGTGACTCCAATGTGTTGCAACACTTTTCCCTTCGACATCTGCAACATGATCGTGCTATCCGAAGGACAAGATGGGGAGAGTGCGCCGATGGGCTTGCTCTCCCTTTTGCATTGATGCGCCTCGCGCCGAAGCCGGCACGTCGGGCGAGTTCGCGGGTCCTTCCTCGCGAAAACCGTATGCTGGCGGGCGAAGCGCGGCGCATCGCCAGTGACAGGGCCGGATTTTTGGGAAGCCATCCGGAAGCCGGATCCACCCGAACTCTGCGCAGATCTCAATGAACGCTGGCATTCGGGCCGAATGCTACGCCGCCGCTAGACCCCGCGTGGAGTCCAGCGCGACATCCGGAGTCCGGAAGCCAGCCGGTAATCCACCCGCACGACGGAAACCACCCGCCCATGACGCTGAGCTTCGCTCCCGAGCGGATCGAGATGTGGCCGCTGGCCAGGCTCCAGCCCTACGCGAAGAACGCGAAGGTGCACGGTGCCGACCAGGTCGCGAAGATCGCCGCCAGCATGGCCGAGTTCGGCTGGACCGTGCCCTGCCTTGTGGCGGAGGACGGCGAGTTGATCGCGGGACACGGGCGCGTGCTTGCGGCGACGCAGCTCGAGCTGACCGAAGTGCCGGTCATCGTGCTCGGTCACCTGACCGAGGCGCAGCGCCGGGCCTACCGCATCGCGGACAACAAGCTGACCGAACTCGGCACCTGGGACGAGGCGCTGCTGTCGGCCGAGCTGCAGGAGCTTCTGGCCGAGGATTTCGACCTGTCGTTGGTCGGCTTCGACGACCCGGAGCTCGATCGACTCCTCAGCGGCATCAATGAGAACGGCACCGGCCCGCAAGAGGGCGAGGACGACGTCCCCGAAACGCCCGAAGACCCGATCAGTCGGCCGGGCGATCTCTGGGTGCTGGGCAATCATCGGCTGCTCTGCGGTGACAGCACGGTGGCAACGGATGTCGAGCGGCTGCTCGAGACAGTGAAGCCACTCCTGATGGTCACCGATCCGCCTTATGGCGTGGAATACGATCCGGCATGGCGTAACAAGGCCGGAGCCGCGACGACCCGGCGCACCGGCAAGGTGCTGAATGACGACCGCGCAGATTGGCGCGATGCCTGGGCGCTATTCCCGGGCGACGTGGCCTATGTCTGGCACGGCGCGCTGCATGTGGTAACCGTCGCCGAAAGTCTTGAGGTCGCCGGGTTCACGATCCGAGCCCAGATCGTCTGGGCCAAGGATCGGCTGGTGCTGAGCCGTGGCGATTATCACTGGCAGCACGAGCCCTGCTGGTATGCGGTCAGGAAGACCGGCAAGAGGCATTGGGCCGGCGATCGCAAGCAGACTACGCTTTGGCATATCTCGGGCCGCGACCAAGATGCCGAGACAGTGCACGGCACGCAAAAGCCGGTCGAATGCATGCGCCGGCCGATCCTCAACAACTCGAGCCCGGGCCAGGCAGTCTACGAGCCGTTCATGGGCTCAGGCACCACGCTGATCGCGGCAGAAACGACGGGGCGTGTCTGCCTCGGGATCGAGCTCAACCCCGCCTATGTCGATGTCGCCGTGTCCCGATGGCAGCAGTTTACCGGGCGGCAGGCCGTGCTCGACGGCACGGGCCAAACCTTCGCCGAGCTGGCGGACAAGCCGCGCTGAGGCATGCATGACCTGGCTCTACCTTCCTCCGGATGCGCTTCCGGAGCCGGAGACGCATGCCTGTTCGGCCTCTCCCTCTGCTCCGGCGCGGGTGGGCTCGACCTCGGACTCGCCATCGCCATCCCCGGATATCGTGCTGTGGGCCATGTCGAGCGGGAAACCTACGCCGCAGCCATCCTCGTGGCGCGGATGGAAGACGCGGCCTTGGATCGCGCGCCTGTCTGGGACGATGTTGCCAGCTTCGACGGCCGCCCTTGGCGCGGCACGGTGG
>JAUNUO010000085.1:7910-12010 GCA_030538135.1 Paracoccus sp. (in: a-proteobacteria) | reverse complement strand
ATGAAGCACCGCACGGAAATCGGCGCGCGGGCCTTTATCGGGTCCGACACGATGCTGGTTGCGCCGGTACGGGTGGGCAATGACGCGATGACCGGATCGGGCAGCACCATTACCGAGAATGTGCCCGACGGCGCGCTGGCGATCGGCCGGGCGCGGCAGGCGACGAAACCGGGGCTGGCCCTGCGGTTGATGGCGGCGCTGCGCGCCCGGAAGGCGGAGAAATAAGATGTGCGGTATCGTCGGAATCCTCGGCAATCACGAGGTCGCCCCGCAACTGGTCGAGGCGCTGAAACGGCTTGAATATCGCGGCTATGACAGCGCCGGGATCGCCACCGTCAACGACGCCGGCACGCTGGACCGCCGCCGTGCGGTGGGCAAGCTGGTCAACCTGTCCGACCGGCTGGTGCACGAGCCGCTGACCGGTCGCGCCGGGATCGGCCACACCCGTTGGGCCACGCACGGCCCCGCGACCGAGGGCAATGCCCACCCGCATCGTCACGGCCCCGTCGCGGTCGTCCACAACGGCATCATCGAGAATTTTCGCGACCTGCGCGCCGACCTGGCCCAAGCCGGGATCACGCCGCAAACCGACACCGATACCGAAACCGTCGCGCTGCTGACCGGGCATCACATGGCGCAGGGCATGTGCCCGGTCGAAGCGGCGCGGGCGACCCTTGCCCGGCTGCACGGCGCCTTTGCACTGGCATTCCTTTTTGACGGCGACGGCGATCTGATGATCGCCGCACGCAAGGGCAGCCCGCTGGCCGTTGGTCATGGTGAGGGCGAGATGTTCGTGGGTTCCGACGCGATCGCGCTGGCACCCTTTACCGACAGGATCACGTATCTCGAAGATGGCGATCACGCGATCATCACCCGTGCAGGGGTCGAGATTTATGACGCCCAGGGCCGCCGCGCCAATCGCGACATGGTCCGCATCGACGTGGGCGCGACGGCCATCGACAAGGGCGGGTATCGCCATTTCATGGCCAAGGAAATCGCCGAACAGCCCGCCGTGCTGGGCGATGTGCTGAACCACTATGTCAAGAATGGCCGCATCGTTCTGCCCGAATCGGTAAGTTTTGCCGATGTGGACCGGGTGCTGCTGGTCGGCTGCGGCACCGCGCATCTTGCGGGCCATGTGGCGAAATACTGGTTCGAACAGATTGCCGGCCTGCCCTGCGACATCGACATCGCGTCCGAGTTCCGTTACCGCGAGCCGCCCCTGTCAGACCGCAGTTGGGCGATCTTCGTCAGCCAGTCGGGGGAAACCGCCGACACGCTGGCCGCGCTGCATTACGCGCAGGGCAAGGTCGCCAAAACGCTGGGGGTGGTCAACGTCGGCACCTCGGCCATCGCCCGCGAATCCGACATCGCTCTGCCAACGCTCGCCGGGATCGAGGTCTGCGTAGCGTCCAGCAAGGCGTTCACCTGTCAACTGGCCGTGCTGGCCGTGCTGGCGCTCAAGGCTGCTGCCGACCGGGGGCGCATCGACGCGGCGGCGCTGGCCGCGCATCTGGATGATCTGCGTGCCATTCCGGGTCTGCTCAATCAGGCGCTGGCCGTGGCCGATGACTGCCGCGCACTGGCCGGCTGGCTGTCCGAGGCGCAGGACGTACTGTATCTGGGCCGCGGCGCGCTGTATCCCGTGGCGCTGGAAGGCGCGCTCAAGCTCAAGGAATTGTCCTATATCCACGCCGAAGGCTATGCCTCGGGCGAACTCAAACACGGCCCGATCGCCTTGATCGACCGCAACGTGCCGGTGGTGGTGCTTGCCCCGCGCGATACGCTGTTCGAAAAAACCGTCTCGAACATGCAGGAAGTCATGGCCCGCCATGGTAAGGTTCTGCTGATTTCCGACGCGGATGGCATCACCGAGGCGGGCGAAGGCACCCGCGCCACCCTCACCATGCCCATGGGCGGGGGCGCATTCCAGCCGATCCTTTATGCGGTGCCGATGCAGTATCTGGCCTATTACACGGCCGTCGCCAAAGGCACGGATGTGGATCAACCGCGGAACCTGGCCAAATCAGTGACCGTGGAATAAAGCCCTCGGCATCTTCGGTCCGAAAATATCCTCGGGGGGATCGCGGAACGCGATGGGGGCAGACAGCCCCCCTTGCGACCGTGCAACCGTCACAGGCGATAAATCTCGCCGAACTTCGTTTCCAGATAGTCCAGCAGCGGCTCCGGGCTGATGGCCGCGCCGGTCGCCTGCTCGATCAGAATTCGCGGTGGCAACAAGCCGCCGTGGCGCTGGACGTTTTCGCGCAGCCATTCGACGCCCGGCCCGGCCTCGCCCCGCGCCAGTGCCGCATCCAGATCGGGCACGGCGGCGCGCATCGCGCTGTTCAGGCAACCCGCATAGACATTGCCCAGGGCATAGGTCGGGAAATAGCCGAACAGCCCGACCGACCAGTGGACATCCTGCAAGGCGCCATTGGCCGGACGATCCACCGCCACGCCAAAATCGCGCAGGAAGCGGGCGTTCCACGCCTCGGGCAAATCCTCAACATCCAGACGTCCTGCGACCAGATCGCGTTCCAGATCGAACCGCAGCATGATGTGCAGGTTGTATTGCACCTCATCCGCCTCGGTGCGGATATATCCGGGCGTCACCCGGTTCGCGGTCGCATAGAACGCATCCGCGTCAGTCACGCTCAGCCCGCCAAAGGCATCGCTCATCCGTTGATACAGCCAGCCGGTAAAGGCGCGCCCCCGGCCCATCTGGTTTTCATAGATGCGGCTCTGGCTTTCGTGAACCCCCATCGAAACGCCGCGCCCCAGCGGGGTGAAGGCATAATCGTCGTCGATGCCCAGTTCATAGGTCGAATGCCCGACCTCGTGGATGGTCGAGTAAAAACAGTTGAACGGATCGGATTCCACGACGCGGGTGGTGATCCGGCTGTCCTGCCAGCCGCCGGAACTGAACGGATGCACCGCGATATCCAGCCGCCCGCGCGCCCAGTCATAGCCGAAGGCCGCGGCGCAGGTGCGGGCCAGCCGGATCTGGGTGTCATGCGCGAAATGCCCGGTCAGGGCGGCGGGTTGTGCGTCGGCGCCCAGAACATCCTCGCGCAGCGCGACCAGCCGGGGGCGCATGGTGTCGAACAGAACGGCGATGTCATCGCCTTTGGCGCCGGGTTCGTAATCGTCCAGCAGCGCGTCATACAGATCGCCGCCATCGGCCAGATGCGTCGCCTTTTCGCGCATCAGCATCAGCACATTGTCCAGCGTCGGCAGGAAATCCTGCGGCGCGTCATTGGCCCGCGCATCGGCCCAGATGCCCTGCGCCAGCGAGGTCTGCCGCGCGATTTCCGCCGCCAGTTTCGCGGGAACCTTTGCCGTGCGCTGAAAGTCGCGGGCGATCAGTTCGGCGATGCGGACCTCGGCCTCGGTACGGGGCTGCGCCGCCTCAAGCCACTCGCCGATGCGCGGATCGGTGCGGCGTTCATGCAGCACGGATTCCATCGCTGCCATTTCCTCGGCCCGCTGTTCGGTCGCGCCGCGCGGCATGACAGTTTCCTGATCCCAGACCAGCCGTCCGGCAACGGATGCCAAAGCCTCGGTCTGGCGCTGAAAGGCCAGAAGGTCGTCAAAAGCGCTCATCGAATGGTTCCCCGGACAGAGGTTTCAAAGGGATAGCGGGCGTGGTGGCGCGCGCGGATCATCAGCACGAACAGCGCCATCGCACCGACCTGATGGATCAGCGCCAGCGACAGCGGCGAGGCATGCAGCACATTCAGGATACCCAGCCCGATCTGCACGGCCACCATCGCCAGCATCGCGGTAAAGGCGCCGCGCGTCACCGGATGCGGCGATCTGCGCGCGCGCATCCAGACGACGACCGCCATGATCGCCAGAACGTAACCCACCATGCGATGCGCGAACTGCACAGTGGCTGGGTTTTCAAACAGGTTGCGCCAACCCAGAGTGCCGTCCCAGATCGCCGCCGGAATCCACTCGCCCCCCATGGTCGGCCAGCCGGTATAGCTGCGCCCCGCGTCGATCCCCGCGACCAGCGCGCCGATCAGAATCTGCACAAAGGTCAGATGCATCAGCCCCGTCGCCGCCCCGAACAGCCGCCGATCACCGGCGCGGCG
>JAUNUO010000085.1:2575-7810 GCA_030538135.1 Paracoccus sp. (in: a-proteobacteria) | reverse complement strand
TCCATTCGGTGATCGACAGCCCCGATCCGGTCAGCCGCGTGGCCCCGCCAAGCGCGATCATCGCGGCGACCAGCACGAACAGAACGATCAACCACGCCCGGATTGCCCGGCGCGCACCCTTGGGCGCGGCGTCGATCATGCCAGTGGTGGCAACCGGACGCTGGGTCTCGGACACTTCCTGAAAGACGGGACGTTTGGCCATGCTGGCTCCTTTCGATCGGGGCGGAATGTGACCGCGCGGGGCGTGGATGGCAAGGGGGAACGCCCCTTGACCCCTGCGCGGCGCTGCGTCAAAAGGCCCGTGCAAGGCCACGTCCTTG
This sequence comes from Paracoccus sp. (in: a-proteobacteria), assembly GCA_030538135.1. Classification (GTDB taxonomy): domain Bacteria; phylum Pseudomonadota; class Alphaproteobacteria; order Rhodobacterales; family Rhodobacteraceae; genus Paracoccus. The sequence goes on along the minus strand of JAUNUO010000085.1, from coordinate 7,490 downwards.
CCCCTTCGCGGGTCAATGTCCGGGACGGCCCGGCGGTTCTGACCGCAAAGGGGTGCGTCATGGCGTGGATTTACCTGTTTGTTGCCGGCCTGCTGGAAATCGGCTGGGCCTTTTCGATGAAACGATCCGAGGGGTTTACCCTTCTCGGCCCGACCCTGCTGACCTTTATCCTGATGATCGGCAGCTTTGGCCTGTTGTCGCTGGCAATGCGCAGCCTGCCACTGGGAACCGCCTATACGATCTGGACCGGGATCGGCGCGGTCGGCGCCTTTGCGGTCGGTATTCTGGTTCTGGGCGAGGCCGCCAACCCGATGCGCCTGATCGCGGCGGGGCTGATCGTTGGCGGGCTGGTGCTGATGAAAACCGCTGGTTAATCGCGGCGGCGCACCAGTTGCCGCAAGGCGCCGTGCAGCACCTGCACATCGCCGCGCGTCAGCGGCATCCGCGACCACAAGTTCCGCAAGGTCAGCTTCATCGAGGGCGCCTTCTCGGGCGGAAAGAAAAATCCCGCACCGACCAGCCGTTCTTCCCAATGATCGGCCAGCCTCTCGACCTCCAACCGGTCGGCGGGCACCTCGCCGGCCGACCGGCGGCCATGCGGGGCCGGCTGATCGGGCAGCAACCCGCGCGAATATTCATAGCCGGTCAGCAAGACCGCCTGCGCCAAATTGAGCGAGGCAAAAGCGGGGTTCACTGGCACGGTGATGATCGCGTTGGCCCGCGCCACCTCGTCGTTTTCCAGCCCGGCGCGTTCGGGGCCGAAGATCACCGCCGCTTGGCCGTCATGGCTGTGAACCTGCGCCATGGCGGTTTCCGGCGTATGAACCGGCTTGGTCAATTCGCGCCCGCGCGCGGTGGTGGCAAAGGCCAGATCGACGCCCGTCATCGCCTCGGCCAGTGTCGGATAAATGCGCGCCCGGTCCAACACCTGCCCCGCCGCGCCCGAAGCCATCGCCACCGCGCGCGGGTTCGGCCAACCATCGCGCGGCGCGACCAGCCGCATCTCGGTCAGCCCGAAATTCAGCATGGCCCGCGCAGCAGCGCCAATGTTCTCGCCCATCTGTGGGCGCACAAGAATGATGATCGGGGCGTTCATTCGCGCGGCCCTAACGCGCAGGGCAGGCAGGAGCAAGAGGCCCGCAGCTTCCCGTTTGCCCGAATACGCAAATAATCCGGGCGCGCGCGAACTGGATGAAGGCAACGCTTTTATGCCCCCCGCCGCTGCGCTATGGCAGACAGAACAGGAAAGGATCGCCCCATGGACCAGCAGCCGCAGCTTTATCTGATCTTGCCGACCGGCGCATCGGCTGCAACTTTGGCGGAACGACTGGCGGCGATCATGGACCGGGTGCCCGTCGCCTGTCTGCGCATTCCCGGCGCGGGCGACGAAGCCGAACTGGGCCGCATCGCCGATATCGCGCGCGAAATCGCCCATGCCCGCGACGTGGCGGTGGTGATCGAGGATCACATCCGGCTGGCACAGCGGCACGGGCTGGACGGGGTGCATCTGACCGACGGCACGCGCGGCGTGCGCGAGGCGCGCAAGGAACTTGGCCCGGATGCCATCGTCGGCGCCTTCTGCGGCAGTTCACGTCACGATGGCATGGGCGCGGCCGAGGCCGGGGCGGATTACGTTTCGTTCGGGCCAGTGGGGAATACGGCGCTTGGGCGCGGCACCGCTGCGCCGCGCGATCTGTTCGAATGGTGGTCGGAAATGATCGAACTGCCGGTCGTGGCTGAAGGGGCGCTGACGCGCGATCTGATCGCCGATCTGTCGCCGGTCTGCGATTTTCTGGCGATCGGCCCTGAAATCTGGGCGGCGGACGATCCGGCTGCGGCGCTGGTCGCGCTGTGGGGCTGACGTGGTCGCCGGGACTCAACTGTCCAGCGATACGGCGGCATTGACCGTCAGCGCCAGAATGACGGTATTGTAAAAGAACGACAACGCCGCGTGCGGTGTAACGGCGCGCCGGATAGCCTGCCGGCAGATACGCACATCGGCGGTCTGCGCGGTCATGCCGATGGTAAAGCTGAAATAGATAAAGTCGATCAGGCCGGAGTGGTCGGCTGCCCCGGCATGTTCGTCCAGTCCGGGGAAATCCAGCCCCGGCCCCTTTCCGGTCAAATAATGCATCCGGGCATAGTGAAACGCCCTCACCGTGTGGATCGTCGCCCAACCCAACGGAACCGACGCCACGGCCAGCACGACGCGCGCCACCCCCGCCGTGGCCGGCCCCGCGCCCAGCAGGCTTGCCACCGACCACAGGCTGGCCACGACGCCGACCATCGCCAGCGCCAGGATAAAAAGAATGCCCTCGTCGTCCTCGTGCGGGTGGCGTCGCAATTCTTGGGCGGTGATGTGGCGCGACTTCACCATCGTCAGCAACAGATAGATGGCAAAGAACAGGTCCGCCCCGATCATCGGCCGATCACCTTGCGACAGCGGTAACAGTAAAGCCGCCGCCAAGCCGATGGCGCAGGCGATCAGAAAGCGGGAATGGCGGGCCAGAAACGTGCGTATCTTGTTCGGCCCCATCGGCTCAGAGACCCGCTGGCTGAGCGCCGCAAGGGCGCTATGATGCCAGAAACAGGTTGAGAAACGCCATTCAACACATTCATATTGAAATGAATAACGGCAAGGTCATCCGCCCAGCCGCTCAACCGTCCATCCATCGCGCGCCAGCAGGTTCAGCACGCCCTCATCCCCCGGCAGATGCAGCGCGCCAAAGCCGGCGACGATGCCCTTGCCGTCACGGCTTGCGGCCTGCGCGGCCTCGGTCATTGGCCCGATCCAGCTTTGATTGCGGCGGTTCATCAGCAGATCTTCGGCCAGCGCGAATTGTTCCTCGATCTCGGCATCCGACAGACCCGAGGATTTCAGCGCGTCCAGCCGCCCGAATTCCCACAACTGCCAGACATCCCCGGCGAAATAGGCATTCGCCAGCGTCACCGCATAATCATCGGCGTATTCTGCCTGCGGCAAGGTGGCACGGATCATGCCGATTTCCTGTTCCGGCGTCAGCCCGGAAAACAGGGTGAACACGGTGTCCCACGGTTCCAGCGCCTGCACAGGAATCTCGCGGTCCTGCGCCGCCGTCACCAGCATGGCATCCAGCGATCCCTTTACCCCTTGTTCGGCCACCACCTTCATCATGCAGGGCGAAATGCCCAGCATCAGCGACACATACCACGGCCGCATCTTGGCGATCAGAACGGCGGGCATTCCGCGCTCTGCCATGGCCGTGCGCAGGATGTCCCATTCGTGATCGTCCAGCCGCTCTGGCAAGGTCGGGCCGTCCGCGTCAATCATCAGGGACGGGTCCGCCACCAGCGCCTGCTGAAGCCGGTCCTGTTCTTCCGGCCCGGCCTCGACCAGAACAACGGCCGCATCGGCCAGCGCCGGAGTGATGGCGGTCATTGTCGCATCATGGCGCGGATCGGCAAAGTGATAGGTGCCGATCAGGGTGATTTCGGCCTCGCCCTTTGTGGCGCGCCACAACAGGCCCTGATGATACGGCACCCCGGCCACGGCGGTAGCAATCTGGTCGCGCTCGGTCTGCGGCAGATCGGCGATCAGGTCGCGCCCCTCGCAACCGAACGAGGCCGCGGCAGCTGTTGCCGTGAACGTCAGGGCGACAACGGTCAGCATCGGTTTCAGCATCATTCCAACCCTACCAGAGCGCGGGCGAAATCCGCCGCGTCGAACGCATCCAGATCGTCGATCTGTTCGCCCACGCCAATGGCGTGGATCGGCAGGCCGAACTTGTCCGCCAGCGCCACCAGAACACCGCCCCGCGCAGTGCCGTCGAGTTTCGTCATCACGAGACCCGACACATCGGCCAGCTTCTGGAACGTCTCGACCTGCGACAGCGCGTTCTGCCCCGTGGTCGCGTCCAGAACCAGCAGCGTGTTATGCGGCGCCTCGGGGTCGCGCTTGCGAATGACGCGGACGATCTTGGCCAGTTCCTCCATCAGATCGGCGCGGTTCTGCAATCGACCGGCGGTGTCGATCATCAGCAGATCGGCACCCTCGGCCTCGGCCCGCGCCATCGCGTCCCAGGCAAGGCTGGCGGGATCCGACCCCTCGGGCGCGGTCATCACCGGCACACCGGCGCGCTGACCCCAGACCTGCAACTGTTCCACCGCCGCCGCGCGAAAGGTGTCGCCCGCCGCGATCACCACGTTCTTGCCCGCCGCGCGGAACTGACTGGCCAGCTTGCCGATGGTGGTTGTCTTGCCCGATCCGTTGACGCCGACCACCAGCACCACCTGCGGCTTTTTCGGATACAATGGCAGGGGCCGGGCGACAGGGGACATGATCCGTTCCACCTCGCCCGCCAGCAATTGTTTCAGCTCGGTTGCGGAAATGCGCCGGCCCATGCGGCCCTCGGCGATATTGGCAGTGATGCGCAGCGCGGTTTCGACACCGATGTCGGACTGGATCAACATATCCTCCAGATCCTCAAGCATGGCATCGTCCAGCGCGCGCCGGGGTTCCTGCGGCGTGTCCGCGCCACCACCGAACAGACGCCCGATCAGACCGGGCTGGGGCTGCGCCACCGGTGCGGATGCCGGCTCTGGCGCGGCGGATGCCGCGTCCTCGGCGACGATATCATCCAGCCCCTGCCCGATCTTCGAGGACGAGCGGGTCAGCCGCTCGCGCAGTTTCGAGAAAAACGACATGCAGCGTTCCTTCTGTTCGCCGTGAAGGTAGCGACTGCGGCGCAAAAGGAAAAGGGCGGCGTCAGATCACACCGTGATCGCGCAGCACCGCCTGTTCGTCGCCGGTCACCCACCCGAACACGCGCGCATCGCCTTCGATCACCTGCACCAGATAATGCACGTCAAAGTCGATCGCGGTTTCGGGCAGGTCCGCCCGCGCATAGGTTGCACGCCAGCCGACACGGACCACGCC